>JAMQPI010000019.1 GCA_023717565.1 Pyrinomonadaceae bacterium
CGGGTCGGGCTCATGACACTCAGTTGAGTCTTGGCATGGCCGACCCGACGCTACCGCGTGACGGTACTGACTCCGTGACACTCAGTTGAGTCTTGGCATGGCCCGACCCGTCGCTACCGCGTGACGGTACTGACTCCGTGACACTCAGTTGAGTCTATCGCAGTGGTCTGAAGCCCGCGCGGACCTCCTCGGAAAAAATTTGCGGCTGTTCCCAGGCCGCAAAGTGCCCGCCTTTGTCGACCCGGTTATAATGGATGAGCTTGGAGTAAGCCCTTTCTGCCCAACTCCGCGAAACTGTATAGATCTCATCGGGGAAGACGCTCACGGCAACTGGGATTGCGACGCCCTTCGCGGCAACGAAGGACAGCTTGTTTTCCCAATACAGACGAGACGAGGAGACCGCCGTATTCGTCAACCAGTAGTGCGTAATGTTGTCGAGCACATCGTCCCGCGTGAGGCCTTCAGGCTGACCATCAAAGACACGCGCAATGAGCTCGTAGCTCAGTTGATCATGGTCGAGTATCCATGCGGCCAGGCCCACAGGTGAATCTGCGATCCCGTACAGCGTTTGAGGGCGGTTCCCATTTCCAGAGCGTATGCGAGACCTTTTGCATAGAAGAAAGACAACCGGTCATACGAGTGTCTCTCCTCGGCTGAAAGTTCGGGTGGCGCCGGAGCCCCAGTAAAGGCCGCCTTGTCTATTTCGGGTGGAACCGCGCCAGCCATGTTGGTGTGGATTCCGAGCAATTCCGGAGGCGCCTGTAACCCCATCAAGTCGACGATGAGCGCGCCCCAATCGCCGCCTTGCGCTACGAATTTCGTGTATCCGAGGCGCTTCATCAGCGCAACGTTGGCCCGAGCGATGCGTTCGGGGCCCCAGCCGGTCGTGGTCGGCTTGCCTGAAAATCCGTATCCCGGCATCGACGGAATCACCAGATGGAAAGCGTCCGATGCGCTCGCGCCATGTGCCGTGGGATTGGTCAGTGGATCGATGATCTTGAGCTGCTCGATGATTGAGCCGGGCCATCCGTGCGTCACGATCAGCGGCAATGCATTCTCATGTTTTGAGCGAACGTGAATGAAGTGGATGTCCAGCCCATCGATCTCAGTGATGAAGTGCGGCAGCGCCTTTAGTTGAGCCTCGCACCTGCGCCAGTCGTATTCTGTCCCCCAATATTGCGCGAGTTTTTGCATCGTCGCGAGCTGCACGCCCTGCGATCCATCCGTGACCGGCTCCCGCTCTGGCCACGTGGTCGCGTTTATACGCCTGCGCAATTCGGTCAGGTCCTCCTCTGGAACGTTCACTTGAAACAGACGAATTGCATTCTTGTCACCTGCCTGTTCGCTGCCTCGTTGGGTAGCACTGGTTTGGGTCATGCTGTCCTCCTTTTGAGTAATCTTGAATTTGGTTTGTGCCGCGGTTGATTTGTGTGCTCATTCCTGTCTGCGCAGTTCTCAGTATTGAAGGTGTGGAACGGGTGAAAATCAAGTCGCGAGCTTTGATAACCTCGGGGCCGGGAAAGCAGGTTTTAAGGGCGCCTGGTCGGCTGGTTTGCCGTTCTGAATTGTGCGAACCCCCAGACAGTCTTGCAGTGTCATTATCTGTGAATCCGACGACTAGTACATACCTCGTTCGAAGTCTTTTTAGCTACTTCAGACGGATCAGTAGCCTATACCTCAATAGTGGTAGTCGGGTTTGGATCGCGATTGACCGAACTCGGTATGAGGATCGCCGAGCCAAAGAAAGAATGCAAGCAGGAGATCAGGAACGATGAGGTGTTGTCAAAGGGACTTTCAGTCTAAGAAATTCTCGGTTTCTTTGATAAAGGCGTAGCATGAGCAGGAAGCCGCTACCAAGCCCGGGCGATTGAGAATGGCAATCGTTCCGCGGCGGTAATTGATTAGTTTGTGCTTCTGCAGAGCGCCGGCGGCCTTGTTGATCGCCTCGCGCCTGACTCCAACCATTTGGGACAGAAAATCCTGGGTTAGGCGGAATTCATTTGATCCCATCCGATCACCAGTCATCAACAGCCAGCGGGCGAGACGTGTGTCCGTTCGGTGAAAACGATTGCACACGGATGACTGAGAAATTTGCGTAAACAACGAGTGCGTATAGCCGTGCAGCAACGTGCGCAACGAACTCGGTTTATTTGTTAGCTGGCGCAGAGTGGCGGACTTCATCCTCATAGCGGAGCCCTCGCCCTGCACAATGCCACGAGTGCTGGCTTTATCAATGCCCATGAAAACGGAAAGACCAGCCATCCCTTCATTTCCTACCATGCCAACTTCAAGAGTCGAGTGGGCTGTTACCTTTGAAAGGAGTGAGATGATTGAGTTATTAGGGAAGTAGACATGCTGGATGGTATTCCCAGGTTCGTATATGGTGGCGCCGAAAGTAAGAGTGACTTCAGTCATCTCCGGCAGCAGGGTTCTGTATTCTTTCACAGGAAGCGCGGCTAGGAGGCGGTTGGCGGGCGGTAGATTAGGATTCGTTTTAGTAGGCACGTAAATTCTCCTCTGGCTCTTGTTGCGCAAGACAACAAACGACAGAAGAAGAATTCAGTTAACGATTCCCATGCCGAATGATTAATTGGTTTAGACCCTATCATATAGGCCTTGGTTTGACTATCGAACGCTGTGCTAACTTGTTAGCGTCAAAATCCCTGGCAGGGAGAGCCGTCGAAATGAACCTAGCACGCATCGCATTTCTACTTCGCGCAGTCGCTGCTGTCGCAGCACTTGCCACAGTTGGCGTTGTCAGTCCCGCGCGAGCACAAACCGCCGTTGGATCACTCCCACGCATTGTGCAAAAAGAAGGGAGGCATGCTTTATTCGTCGATGGCGCGCCTTATCTGATATTGGGTGTGCAGGTGAACAACTCGAGCGCCTGGCCCGCGATGCTTCCCAAGGTATGGCCAGCTGTTGGGGAACTGCACGCAAACACGGTCGAGATGCCCATCTACTGGGAGCAATTCGAACCGCAGCAGGGGCACTTTGATTACACCGTCCTCGATACGCTGCTGACTCAAGCGCGTCAACACCGCGTCCACCTGATCCTGCTCTGGTTTGGCACGTGGAAGAACGGCAGTGGACACTACATGCCGGAATGGATGAAGCGCTCGCCTGAACTTGGTACGCATATCGTCGACGCGAAGGGCCGGCCTCTGGACTCTCCATCACCGTATGCGAAAGCGGCCCTCGCAGCAGACATTCGGGCGTTCTCTGCCCTGATGACCCGTTTGAAAGCGGTCGACCCGCAACACACGGTGCTGATGGTCCAAGTCCAGAATGAACCGGGCACGTGGGGCAGCGTTCGGGACTACTCACCCACGGCGCAGAGACTTTTCGAAGCCCCGGTGCCCGCGAAGGTGCTTGCGGCGATGAACAAGACCGCCGGGCCTCAGGCAAATTGGCAAGAGGTTTTCGGCGCCGACGCAGAAGAGTTCTTCCATGCCTGGTCCGTGGCCCACTACATCGGCCAGGTAGCAGCCGCCGGTAAAGCGATCTACCCATTGCCGCTCTACACAAATGCCGCGGTCCGAGACCCTATCAACCCGGGCCGCCTGCCGCAATACGAAAGCGGTGGTCCAACCGACAATGTCATCCCTATTTGGAAAGCCGCCGCGCCCGCGCTTGATCTGTTGGCGCCGGACATTTACCTGGAGGACAGCGCTCGTTACTTGAAGGTCTTGGAATTGTATCGACGGCCAGACAATGCGCTCTTCGTGCCTGAATCCGGCAACAAACGCGAGTTTGCTCGCTACGTCTTTGCGGCGATCGGGCGTCAGGCCATCGGTTTCGCACCTTTTGGACTGGACTACACCGGCTACTCCAACGCTCCGCTGGGAGCGGCGAAGATCACCGAAGAATTGGTAGCGGAGTTTGCGCTGAACTATAAGTTGCTGGGACCAATGAGCCGTGAGATCGCCAAGCTCAACTTCGAGGGTAAACTGCAGGCCGTGGTCGAAGAGAAAGGTAAACCATCGCAGTCGCTGAACTTCGGATCATGGACCGTTAAGGTCTCTTACGGACTGCCTCAGTTTGGTTGGGGCGAAAATCCGCCCGGAAACCCGGAACCAACGGGACGCGTACTCGTGGCCAGACTCAGCGACAACGAGTTTCTCGTGGCCGGATTTTTCTGCCGGGTAGATTTTCAAGATTCCACCGGCAAGCAACGGCAGTTCATGCGCGTCGATGAAGGCAGCTACCAAAACGGTATTTTCAAACCTATTCGCATCTGGAATGGCGACCAAACAGATTACGGACTCAACTTCACCTCGGAACCACAAATCCTGCACGTGAGAGTCGGTACCTTCTAATCAACCACTTTTGGTCCGCGAGCATTCCGCGCAATCTTTTACGGAGTGCGCCTCGTTTCCGGCTGCCGTTCGGCGTCCTCCTCAACTTGGCCCAGTATCTGGAGCTTGGAGACTCGAACGCTTCCCGAGTACCTGATCTTCTCCTTGGCCGTTACATCAAAGAACTGCGGCCTTCTTGTGACACCACCGGCCGCGCCCGGCGTTGCGGCCTCGCGGTATTGCACTTTCGTGAAGTGTACCCTTCCATTCGGTTCGATCCAGACAGGGAAGTAATTGTGAACCGCGGGATGTCCCACGCTCAATTGTTCCTGATAGCCGCCGGCCGTGTGATAGTCGCCGTACCAGTCAGGTATATCCACGCTGAAACTCCTCGATGCCGTGCCAGTTGTCGAGATCGGGAAGTCCGCAGTGTATTGGTCATCGCGGGTGATGAGTCTGCCGCGTATGGCTGCCTTCCTGGTTTCCGTATCCACATCGTACCAATAAAGGAGGATGGGGCCCTTACCGGGATCGATCGCCGTGGGATGGAGAATAAAATTCTCCTTCTTAGCCACCATCGGTGCGAGCGGCGGCAGTTGGGTCCACGATTCGCCGCCGTTATAGACAAAGACGCGGTAGCCGTCTCCCTTGTTGTTTTCGAGCGTATCGGCAAAGGCAAGGATCAGGTTGTCCGAACTCGGGCTACGCACAAGCAAGGTTTGAGTCGCCATATTTACATTCATCGCGTCCGTCGAATCTTTGTCACGCTTGTAGAGTAGCGGATGCGTCCAGGGGATTTCGCTCCAGCCCCATTTCCCTTGTATTTCCGGAGCCACGGGCCGAGCAGGAGGCGCATCGGGCGGCGAAAAGGCGCCTATTGTTTCGTATTCGATGAACGTGTGGCCCTCTTTGGCGACGCCGTCCCAACCGGACGTCGCAAAGGAAAGCCCGTCATTCTTTCGTGGAACGATGTCGATGCGCCAACCTGTGTGCCCGAGGTTGCCGGCCTTCTGCCAAGTTAACCCTTTATCGGAGGACATCACGACGCAGGTTCGCTTAAGCTGGGTCCCGCTCAGCTTGAATGCAGTGCTCGACGTATCGGGCAAATTCCCGCCGATACCCATAGATATGAAAACCCGGCCGGTGGCCCGATCTACGGTGGCGAACGGACCGTCGGTGCCGCCCATCTGATAGATCGGCTTTTGCGGAGTGCCAGGGGAGGTTGTTACGGGGGCGCCCTGCGGTAACCCGCCAGACCCATCGTTAGCGTCGCCCCAGTCATCATCCACAACGCCCAAATCGATCATCGAACGGAACTTGAAGTTCTCTCCTCCGTCTGTGGAACGCCAGATCAGCATGGCGGAACGCGCACCCGGACCCCAAGGCTCCTCTCCGTCGACGATCTTATATGCGGAATCGAACCAGATAGGCTTTGGCGATAGAGCTTTCTTCGTTTGACCCATTCGAATGTAGAGCACGTCGCCATTGTTGAGCGTGACTAGATCGTGATCGTTGGAAAGAATTCGAGTGTCGGGGATGGACAACGCTTCGAAGCTTGCCGATTTCGGAGTCCCATAAAGGCCATTGGCGTCCACCAAGAGGATCTGCCCGGGGTCCCTGCGGTTATCGTTGGAGATTAGCAATCGACCATTCGGGCAATTACTCTTCAGTCCGGGAGGAATCACCGTGGATTGAACCTCACCGGCATTCATTCCAATCGATGAGTTCTTATCCACATAGACCCCATCCAAAACGGGTATTGGCCGCATTGTGCGATCTGTGGGCTCCGTACGCTGAGGGATGGCTTGCGCATTAGCGCGTTGGAGCATCCCGGCATAAGGCAAAACGATGAAGCAGGACCACAAGCCGAGTGCTGCGGCCAATGATCCCGAAGAGATGGCAAAGGAACGCGATCGATATGATCGATGATGACTCGGTCTGCTCTTCATGTCGGTCTCCTTTTGCACCGGGCTAAACCGGCGGGTTGTAGGAAGTGCGTACCCAGGTCCTGGTATTCAGTCCGCGAACTGTTGCTGCTCGCATGGACCCCTTGCTAGCGGGGCGCACTCGGATCCGGCGGCTCGACACCCGCAGGCGCGTAGAGCGACTCGGTTCGCCCGGTGAGCCGGTTGAATATCTCAAGCGTCACCACTACCGGGATTGCTGGGTCGGGCGGCTCGGTGGCGCCACGGATGTGCGAGACCACCGGACGTATCTGTTTCCTCGACTCAAAGAGTCCCAACACGTCTCCGGCGTCGAGGTCCAACCAGACGCCCTGTCCCGGCAACAACAACACCTCCATCGAAATTACGTTTCCGGCACGGTCTCGCAGCGGAAGTCCATTTGCGCCCACAAATCCCAGCCTGACCCTGAATGGCGTTGGCTGAACACCTAGAGGAGCAATGCCGTTGGGAGCGCTGGGATCGGGCGGATCGGTCGAGGGATCGGGCGGTTCTGTCATCACAGCGTTGAGCCGTGCGACCTGCCCGCGCGCGATGCCGACCATCCCGAACCGGGGCAGAGAGACAGTGGGTGGCGCGACCTGAGAGCGAGCCGGGGAAGCTGCTGCAAGCACCGCGATTGCGATTGAAATGCCGACGATGGCCAGGATCGATCTTTGTCGTGTGAACATAGCTATTTCCTTTCTTTGATTGAATGATTGTTCGTCGCAGCCTGTGTCGACAGGCCGCTTTACTCTTCCGCGCTCAGGGTAGTGGTTCGACCTGGATGCGCCGACCTTGATTTGTTCCCTCGGAAGAGTCGAACAAATTCCCGAGTGGGTCGAATAGTTCTGCTCTGAAGTGGCCGGTATATGCGTCGCCCGCATGGTTGACGGTGTGCTCGCCGCGGACCTTGAGTGTAGCTACGAGATTCCCACTAAGGTCAGTGACTAGCTCGATTACTGTCCAGGCGAACTTACGACCGTGCAGATGAACCCAGGCGCCGTGACCGGGGCTGAAAACAAATGGCAGCACACTTGTGTCATTCCCCTGATCTGCTACCACAAGGTTCCCGTCTTCGGCATAAGTTCCCAGAGACTTGAATGGCGGAGGGGCGCCTGCACCTGTGAAGGTCACGGTCTCTATCCAGGAGCCCACGATGGCTTTCTTTTTTGGCGGTCCGTTTGGATCGGCCTCTTGAATTGCGGATGCCGGTGCTTGCGTCCTTGCCTCAGTCCTTTCGTTTGGCCTGGTCGGCGCTAGCGGGACAGGGTCGCCAACGCTTCCCTTACTGGGTCTCGTCAAGGTTTCGCGGTTAACCCGTTGAGCTCTGACCTCGGTTGTCGGGATAAGCATGATCCCGACTAGCATCGCGGTGATCATTAACGCTACGAAGATTTTGGCTGGGATCAGAAATCCACTGCTCGTTGTCGATAAATTGGTATCTCGCACTGTCATTCTCCTTTGTGGTTGGTCAGTTATAGAAGGCTTATGAGCCTCCGCTCGGTTGTAGCGAGCGGCCAGTTTTGCCGCTCACCCCATCACGCGAGAAACCAGGGAGAATCGCTCCACCTTTCTAAAACTTTTTTTCGGTATTTGGAGTGCGGCGGCAAGGCCTTGCGCGACACCGCTTTGGATTGGCCAGCCCTATGGACCGTAAGAATCCAGAGCGGCGTCGCGCAAAGCCTTGTCGCCGCACTCCAAAGCGGTTTTTCAACAGCCTGCCAGGACGCCGCGCCGTGAGACACCGCTTTGGCGGGGTTGTATAATCCGGGTGTTCTGTCGGCTATCTAATCTACAGGGTTTGTTCCTCGAATCCTGCGCGAATGAGTTTCCGCCATCCGTGATACCACGAAGCTCGCTGTGGAGAGATTCCTTTTGATCAATACGGGGTGGTTATGAAACCCTCACCGAGTGAAGTCAGCGTGCTCCTCCTGAATTGGAGTCAGGGTGACCGCGCGGCATTAGACAAACTTGTCCCACTGGTTTACGACGAACTGCGCCGGCTGGCAGGTCACTTCATGCGACAAGAGCGCGACGGACACACGCTCCAGACCACAGCTCTGGTAAATGAGGCGTACGTCCGGCTCATCGATCAGCGGTCGGTGCGCTGGCAGAACCGCGCCCACTTCTTTGCCGTCGCCGCGCAGTTGATGAGGCGCATCCTGGTCGATCACGCGCGCTCGCGCCGCTACGCCAAGCGCGGCGGCGACGCGCGTCAGGTTTCGTTCGACGAAGCGGCCATCGTCTCGCGAGAGCGCGGCGCGGAGTTGATCGC
>JAMQPI010000023.1 GCA_023717565.1 Pyrinomonadaceae bacterium
ACAGCAGAGTCTTGACCACATCCCGGATCTCTTTCTTGTCTGACTCATAAGACCAAGTCCGCGAAACCTCTATCCGGCGACAATTGCCGCCATGCCAGCTGTTGGTCAAAGTCTAGCACGCCGGGTCCAGAGGATTTCCTCAAAGTGCAGAGCACGGCAGTGAAGGACCTCGCCGGTATTGGCGTCGTGGCTGCTGTGGTGCTTTCTGGCGGCGACCCCAGCTTCAATCTGCGCGACGGCGCCAAGCAGTTTGCCTTTTATGTGCAGGACGATTGGAAAGTCAGATCTAACCTGACGCTGAACTTTGGTGTGCGCTATGACGTGGACTTCGGCTTCGTTGACAACGCCCACGCCGCGGATAACCGTGCGTTTCGTGCGCTCCAGATAATCGGGAGCCCGTGGGCCCGCAAGGTGGTCGAGGACGACGTAAACAACTTCAGTCCGCGCGTCGGGTTCGCCTGGGATATCCGGGGCGACTCTCGGTCGGTACTGCGCGGTGGCTATGGCGTCTACTTCGACCAATCGTTCTTGAATGTGCCACTCTTCGCTGTCCAGCAAGCTAATCCCGAAATCTATGCCACATTCCTGAACGACGCCGCCAATCTCAGCATCGACTCACCCCCGCCGACCATCCCACGCCCGCTAACTAATCCGCTGCCGGGATCACGTGGCAGGATGCTCGACCCTGACTTCGAGTCGCCCTATACGCAGCAGTTGAACATCGGCTTTGCGCAAGAACTCGGCAGAGACATGGCCCTGGAGTTGGACTACGTTCACATCCTCGGTCTGCATGAGTTCACCGGTCTTGATATCAACCCGCGCATTGGACCACTCATTAATGCAACCCGCAGTAGCCCCAATCCGGCCCGCATTCTAGCTCCCCAATTCGCAGCACACGCAGCGGAGCTAATCGCAGCGTTCGGCAGCGCGGCCCCCTTCGGGCGCATAAGCGTCGCCCAGTCTGATGGGCGTTCGCGTTATGATGCGTTTACAGCTTCGTTCAAGAAGCGATATGCGAACAAGTATCAACTCAACGCGCATTACACGCTCTCAAAGGCGCAGGCGTGGTTCGGAGCGACGCAAGACTTCGGTCTGGCACCGCAGAACGCGTTCGAGAAGTTTAATCCGATAAACTTCGGTCCCACCGGCGAGGACGAACGCCATCGCTTCGTGCTGTCCGGCATCTTCGATCTGCCGTGGGGATTCCAGCTGGCGCCAATCTTCCAACTGGCCTCGGCGCGTCCGTATAGCATTCTTCCATCGTGCGTCTGCGACATAAACCGCGACGGCGTGAACAACGACCGCGACTCTGTCAACCCCAGCGTTGACGACCAGAACAAATTGCCGCTAAACCCTGAGCGCGGTGACAACTTCTCCCAGTTGAACGTCCGTGTTTCCAAGTTTTTCAACTTTGGGGAGTCGAAGAAATTGGGCCTCTTCTTCGAGGCATTCAATGTCTTCAACACCGGCAACTTCGGGAACCAGTTCCAGAACGTCACCGGCTCAAGCGACTTCGGCAAACCGATCAACTTCTTTGGCGCAACTGGCTTCTCCGAGCCAATCGGAATACCCTTCCAGGCTCAACTCGGAGTTCGCTTTAGCTTCTAAGTCGTTGAAAACCAAAACGGGCACTTTGCGAATCGGTTACTCGATTCGCAAAGTGCCCTCTTCCTTTGCCTCTGATGAATCGCTGGAATTCTTTCGCATGAATGCAAGGAATGAGAGTCTATCCATGACCGGGATCCAACCAGGTGTGTTAGCGTTCCTCTTCCTCATCAGCTCAGCTTTAGCAGCGTACGCTCAAGGCGCGCACACGCTTCAGGGTCGTGTCGTTACGCCTGCAGGTCATCAGCCCAACAGCCCCGTAAAGATAACCCTTACTCTCAATGGCCGTCGCATTTACGAAACCTTCACAGATCTGAGCGGCCGCTTCTCGTTCACCGGATTGAACAGAGGGAGATATCAGATTACGGCGGAAGGTGATGGACAAAGCTTCGATACCACATCGGTCTATGCTGAGGTATCTGCGTTTGGCTCGGCTCCTCAACTGTTCACTCAGGATGTCCAACTGCGAGCAATACCAGGAAAGCCAATGCAGCAGGCAGGGGTGGTAAGTGCGTTCTCCCAGGATGTTCCCAAGCGGGCCCGAGAGGCCCTTGAGCGTTCAATTGAACTGACCGGCGAAGGAAAAACGCAAGCAGCCATCGAGAAGATCCAGGAAGCCCTAAAGGAGTTCCCCGAATACTTCGAAGCACACTTTCAACTGGGGAATCAATATCTGAAAGCCGGGCGTTTCGATGAAGCAGTCTCCCAGCTCGATCGAGCACGACAAATCAACCCGAATGATGAGCGGGTATATCAGTCGTTCGGCCTGGTCTTGATGCAGCAGAAGAACTACGCGGTGGCTGTGGCAGTATTTTCTGAGGCGGCCCGGCTAAATCCGGTCAACCCCTTCAATGCGCTGATGCGCGGTACCGCTCTGATTCACCAGGCTTACGCGATCGCCCCCTCATCTTCGGATACGGCTGTCTCTGACAAACAGTACATCATCAGCAGAGCGGAGATTTCTCTCACCCTGGCCTCCAACCTTAGTGACAAAAAGGTCAAGGCGGATCATCTTACCTTGGCTATGCTCTATGAGATGAAAGGCGACTACGCGCGTGCGGCCAAAGAACTGGAAGGCCACCTACAGGACAACCCTAACGCCAAAAACGCAGACAGTCTCAGGACAATAATCAAACGATTGCGCTCGTCCTCTGACAGCAAAACTCCGCAACCGTAAATCGGCCGCACGTGTCTGCGACCCGTTGGTGACTAGTCGCCGAAGCCCTGCCCCGGCTGAGTCGCAACTGCGCGTCCGCTCGGGGCGCGGCTGTGGTAGAGGTTATATACCTCGGTCTTCACTTCTGCCGGAAAGCAAACCCGATGCAATTCGTAACCCTGCTGAAGTCCGCGCACCACCTTGCTGACTTCGCTAATCTCACGGATCTCGGGCCGCGAGTACCCGTCCTCTACATAAATGCGCGTCTTTGGTTCGGCACCCTCAGCGGTGTAGTAATTGTAGTAAGGAACATCACTGGCGTGATCTTCAATGAAGTAGTACTCCGGGTCGAAACCTGCACGCGCAACGCATTCGCGCGCCGCCGTAAGAAAGTCCGCTTGCTCCGAGGCCGGCATGTCGAGGTCTATCGCTTTGAGCAGACGGCGTCCGGTGAAACGCCGGCTGAGATCATTGAGGATTGGGTCGGCGGAGCACTGCCATTGCTTGACGTGGAATAGTACGTCCGCATCGTCCACCTCAAGATGTTCGCTGACAGTGAGCGATTGTTTTCGCAAGACTTTCTCAAAAGCAGTATCGGCCGCATACCAAACTGATTCACCACTGTCGAGTAGATCGAGAGCGCGACGCAAAGTTGAACGCAAAACAGCTTCAGCCGAACGCAGCGTCCGATGAAAATAGACCTGACGAAACATGTAGTAACGCGCCTGCAGATACTCCTCCACTGCATACAGTCCCCGCGCCGCGACATAAATCCGATCGCCCTCCTCATCGATCGCCAGCGCATTGATAATCCATTCGAGATCGTAGATGCCATACTTGGCGCCCGTCATCAATGAATCGCGTAGCAGATAGTCCATGCGATCGACGTCGAGTTGGGAAGAAACCAGTTGGCCCAGGGCGGCCGGTTGAAATTTGCCTTCAATGATCGCCGCCACCTTCGCCGGCAACTCGGGCGAGTGTGAGTGCAGCAACCGGCCAATCTCGGTTTCCTTACTAAGCACCACCTGCACCGTCCAGGATTCATGATGGAAGCCCAGCACTTTTTCCATGACATGCGAAAACGGTCCGTGGCCTACGTCGTGAAGCAGGGCCGCTGCTCGGGCCGCGGCGCGATTGTTAGGATCGATCTGGTACTTCTCGCCCAGCCGATCGAGCACGCGCGTCATCAGGTGAAACGCTCCGAGCGAATGCGTGAAGCGGGAATGCTCTGCACCCTGGTAGGTATAGAGACCCAGGCCGAGCTGTTTGATTCGCCTCAGTCTCTGGAACTCAGGCGCGTCGATCAAACGCATCATCAACTGGCCCTCGTCCGTGTCGGTGCGAAGACGGATGATGTTATGAACAGGATCGCGGTAAATGCGTTCTGACATTTTTGTCAACCAGGGTTTCGCAGTGAGTCTATCATCATCGGCAAGGTTAGCACTTCGAGCACCTTAATCTGACCCGATGAACAAATTGAGGTCGGCAGATATAGGAACCTCCCCGGGGTCAAACCAATGAAATCCGGTTGGGAGCCGGGTGCGGTTTTTTGGATTATTATCCGAATAAATACACAGTTCCGACTTCCGAATCATACCTGAGTCGTCGACAACTCTCGATGGGCCCGTCGCCGCATTTCCATTTTTTTGAATTGTATTGCAGAAGCTGGATAAGCAGGCGATCTAAAACCTCAATTAGGATTATCACAGAACCGTCACAGACGATGCTCTACTGAGCAGGTTCAGGGTTTCCGTGGAAGAGGGTTACACCGGTACTGGTTGGGAATAGCAGTTGCAAAGTCTCGTACAGCTATATGAAAACTCATTCTCCCCAAGGAAAGTACCATCGGTTAAACAGGAGATTTACTATGAACAGTTCTAGCAAGATCGCACAGCTTCTGGGCGCACTTGTGTTAGCGCTCACCTGTGTAGTCTCTTCGCACGCTCAGGTAACGACAGGTAATCTGCACGGGACAGTTATTGACCCAAACGGGGCAGCAGTTCCGAGTGCGAAAGTGACTCTCACTAATAAGGCGACGAATACATCGTCCACCACTCAAACGAGTGATGACGGACGATTCACATTTAATGGTCTACTGCCCGAGACTTACACCATAATCGTGGAAGCCCCAAACTTTAAGACCCTGACAATCAACGACGTTCGCGTTCAGTTAAAGGATGCGCAGGACATCGTAGCGCAAGTGGAAGTTGGCGGCGCCAGTGAGCAAGTAGTGGTTACAGCCGGCGCCAGCGAACTCATCGACACCACTACAACCACT
>JAMQPI010000025.1 GCA_023717565.1 Pyrinomonadaceae bacterium
TGCCTCCGAAGCGGCGATCCAGAAGCTGATAGACCGTCATCAATTCGCCGCGGAAGTATGAGGGAATGAAGAGTACGGCGATGACGATGCGTCCGAGAAGGTAACCGAAGACGAGCTGCAGAAACTGGAAATTGCCACCGCACTCCAAGGGTTGACCTCATGACACGCGGCTTGAGTCAGTCGTAATTCAGATGAGCACAAATGGAAACGGTCCTTAGTCAACTCGATCAATGACTGTCAATCAACTCACTCAGCGATCTGATACGCGGGCAAACACTCTCCGGGTGCAGGTTGAGCGGGTCGAGCAGAATGCCGCGAAGTCCGATCGCTTGTGCCGCCAGTGCGTCGTGCACATAGGAGTCACCGACGAAGGCCGCGTCGTCAGCCTTGAGCGTGAGACGATCGAGAGCGAGTTGGAATATTGCCGCGTCGGGTTTGCGAAGGCCGACGAGATGCGAGTCTATCAGCAGATCAAAGCGATCCCTGATCCCTGCCGCATCCAGCGAGTCAGCCAGCCGCCCATCCTCGGTGTTCGAGATGACCGCGAGCAGCAAACCCTGGCGCTTCAGATCATCGAGTACCCGCGGCACCTCCGTGTTGACGCCACTCCACAAGTGTCGATCGAGATGCGCGCCGTCCAGTTGTTCCACCACGCTGTCGCAGGTCGATTCATCCAGACCAAGCGCTCGGTAAATTCTCCGGAACGTCCAATGCGAGCGTTTCATCTCGTCTGGTAGCACGAACCCTTCGCGTTGCATCTCCAGTCCGACTGCTCTTAACATCTCGCCGAAGGCCCGGTCCATCTCGCCCGCCTCGAAAACTCGTCCTGACACTTGCTCGGCAATGTGCGAAAGACGCGACCAATCCGGATGCACGAGTGTTCCACCCGCGTCGAAAATGCAAGCGCGCTTGCCGTTCAATGCCGGATGAAGCGTCACTTTCCCAGACCTTCAATCAAAATCTCGGACAGTCGCGACATCAGTAATAACGCCGGGTTGTCGACCGTCCAATTTGCATCCGGCATTTCGTTACAGGTGACGGCCATCGCGATGCGCCCGCGCGGATGATAGATGATGCCAACGTTGCTGCGCAGGGCGTCGAGCGCGCCGGACTTTGTCGCTTTTGGGACGCGCCACTGCTCACGCCAGATTCCGTTGGTGCCCTGCTCGCGCTTCATAAGTTCGATCATCTCTTTGGACGCGCTGGGGCTAAGAATCTCCCCACGCTCCAGCTTTTCCATGAGCGTGACCATTTCGCGCGAGGTGGTGCGACCAAGACCGAAGCGCTTGTTCTCTTCCTTACGTCCTTCCACGCTTTCGCCACCACCGAACACTCTGCGCATCAAGCGCGTTTCTTTCAGCCCCAGCGACTCCATCCGGGCATTAACCGCGTCCGCGGACAGCACGTCGATCACGAGATTAGTGGCGGTGTTGTCGCTTAATACCATCATCAGCGTCACGCCGTCGCGCAGAGTTAGTCGTAGACCGTCGGTAAACTCGGGGAGAATGCCTGCGCCTCCGACTTTCTTCTCCTTCACCAGCAACAGTTCATCGGTCCACTTCGCCTTTCCTTCCGCAACGCGGCCGAAAGCCTCGACCATGATGGCGACCTTGATTGTGCTGGCAGTCGGCACCTGATCATCGCCACCCAGGGTGTACACCGCGCCTGTATCAAGGTTCTTCGCAAAGAGACTGACTTTACCCTTGAACTGCGTGACCTCACCGCGCACACGTTTGTCTAAAGTTGAATCTTTATCGGCCTGCGCGTAGGCGCTGCTCGAGACTAGCAAGAGAAAGATGGCCAGACGCTTAAGGATCTTTCCGCTCATGTTCGCCCCACTCAACTAGAGTACTTCTCCTCTGGCAACAACTTGGCGGCCCTCGTAAAGTTCAAAGAGACTGCCCGGGCGAAGGAGCCCGGTTGGCCCATCCGGATTTAGGAGACTCACATCCACAATCATACAAAGCGAGTCATCGGGAGGATCATGGAACTCAAGAATCAGACTCCAGGCCTCACGGGTCCACTTATCTTTCTCCTCCTCAAATCTCGCTACAGTCGAGTACCTCGGCCCTGGAGGTGGAGCCTCGCGTCCTCCGGCTTCTTTCGTGACCCAACATACTCTTGCTTTCATCGCCTTGTGTATCGTTATCGGGTTAGTTCTTTTATCGCTTGTGTGACGACGCCCTTAGATTCTGCGAGAGCTTCGCCTGCGGCGGCGGCGCTAGCTCCAGTCCGGGTCATGACCAGAGCGATCCTGATATCACAACTGGCGGCATCCAGCGCGGCAGCTGCGGCGTTTGCGTCCAGGTCGGTTTCGGCCATGAGGATGCGGACGGCCCGCGCGCGAAGCTTGGAATTGCGCGCCTGTAAATTGGACATGCGGTTGCCCGAAACATAGCCTAGCCTTACGAGCGTCGCGGTCGAAAGCATGTTCAGAACCATTTTCTGAGCTGTGCCCGCTTTCAATCGCGTCGATCCGGTAACGACCTCGGGGCCGACTACGGGCACGACGCTAACTTCCGCAACCTGCGTGATCGGGGAATCCGGCACACAAGTAACGGCAATCGTAAAACCCCCCAATGACCTCGCATACGTCACCGCTCCGATCGTGTATGGCGTTTGCCCGGAAGCCGCTATTCCCACCAGTACGTCATCCTTCACAAACCCACGTGCTTCGAGATCTCGCTGCGCCGCCTGATCATCGTCTTCTGATGCTTCAACCGCTCGATAGCATGCTTCGTATCCACCGGCGATCACACCCTGGAAAAGATCTGGCGACACCCCGAACGTAGGCGGACACTCCGCTGCGTCAAGTATTCCCAGGCGTCCCGAAGTTCCGGTCCCAATATAAAAAAGTCTTCCGCCTTCGTGCATCCTCTCGACTATTCCGGCTACCGCTTGCTCCACCTGCGGAATGACCTTGGTGATCGCGGCCGCAACCAGCGCGTCTTCTTCATTCATCAAGCGAAGGATTTCCGCGACCGAGAGCGAACTCAGATTTGCAGTACGAGCGTTCTCTTGCTCGGTAATGGGGAGTGAATCCCAAGTTTCGGATGTCATCTTGTAGGCGATTAGACCTTGAAGGCGATCAACCCGCAAGGGCAACGAGATTGGAAC
>JAMQPI010000031.1 GCA_023717565.1 Pyrinomonadaceae bacterium
TATTCATATCTAACCTCATCAGCCTAACTAATCATTTGCCTTGCGGCCCAGAGAGTTGGCTCGCTGATAAGCAGCCCAGACTGCCTTGGACAGCACCGTGCGCAGGCTGCCCTTTTCCATCTGATAGATCGCTTCTGCCGATGTGCCGCCCGGTGAAGTGACCATGTTGCGTAGTTCAGCTGGGTGCTTTTGTGATTCACGGGCGAAGAGCACACTACCGAGCATTGTCTGGAGAACTAGTTCTTCCGCCACGTGACGGGAGAATCCCATATGGACACCGGCATCAATCAGCGCTTCCATCACCAGGAAAGTATAGGTGGGCCCCGTCGCCGAAAGCGCCGTCGCCATATCAATCATCTTTTCTTCTTCGACCTGCAGCTCGCGCCCGAGCGCTCCGAAGATCATGTGAATCTGACGCTGCTGGGCCTCGGTGACTTCAGGCGTGGCCGTCCAAACCGTCATTCCCTGTCCAATTTGAGCGGGTGTGTTGGGCATCGCGCGGACTATTGATCGGTGTTGCAGATCGTCGGCGATCGTCTCGATTCGGGCTCCGGCGACAATGGAAATCACCAGCTGGTCTTCCTGGACGGCCTCCTTCAACTCGCGGAGGATCGTCCCCAGCCGTTGTGGCTTGACCGTCAAGACTACGATCGAGGAAGACTGATCACCTTCCGTGCCGTCCGCCGACTTGTGTCCGAAGGCAACCGCATCCCTGTTGCTTTCAAAAATCCGAATCCAATATTTCTTCTGAAGTTCTTCTCGCCGATCCTTGCGCGGATGACTGCCAACCACCTGCTCAGTCTTCACCAGGTTCTTCTTAAGCAAGCCGGCGATGATCGCTTCACCCATCGCGCCGCAACCAACAAACGATAGTTTCGTCCCTTGCAGGACCTCAGTCTTGCCTTTCACGTCATCTTGAATTGGGTCCATGGGGTTGTTTGACAGACTAAAGTGCCAGAATTCTCTTAACGTTCTGATCCGAGTTCATCCGCGCAAATCCGCGGCTCATCTTGCCTTTAAAATGTCCCGCTAAGCCCGCACCGTGGCTTCCTGACGAGCCGGGATTCTGCGATAGACGAGTTGTCTGGCTACGGCTGCTTCTGTGGCTAACACGGCGCCGCCGGCAGCTCCCAGAATCAGGTTGTGAGAAAGTCCAGTAAAGGAAACCAGCTGATCGCTATCGATCTTCAGCTGTCCAATACTGACTGCCATACCGTTTTCAGTCATCACGTCCAAACGCGGCTGCGGCCGGTCAGGTTGCGACAAATAGTGAATCACCTTCCCAGGCGCCGACGGCAACCCCGCTAGATGAGGTGATCGGTAGTTCTCCCAGCGTTCCATGATCTGGGCCACCGTCGGGGTTTCTCTGAATTTTACGGTCGCATAAGCTGTGTGCCCATGGAGGACACTCACCCTTACGCACTTCGCTTTAATCTTTAGGCCAGATGCGGGTACGATTCCATCGCTCCAAACCTTGCCCCAAATCTTTAGCGGTTCAACCTCTGATTTTTGTTCTTCACCGTTAATTAGCGGAATCAGGTTCCGCTCAATGTCGGGGTAAGTCTCAAAAGTCTTGCCCGCTCCCGATATTGCCTGTTCGCTGTGCACACTTACGCTCTCGAGACCGAATTCCCGGAGCGGCTCCAGCGCGATCACATAACTCTGAATCGAGCAGTTGCTTTTAACCAGCAGCGCACCAGTTCGATAGCCTTTTGCCTGGCGTTGATGGGGGATTACATCCAGGTGGTCCGGATTAACGGCAGGGATCACCATGGGCACAAATGGATCGGGGCGGTACGCGGAATTGTTGGAAGTAACCCACGCTCCCGCGGCCGCGTACGCATGTTCCAACTTCAAGACGCCTTCTTTATCAAGGTTGATGGCGCAGAACGCGATATCAACCTGCGCGGCTATTTCGTCCACTGCCTGAACATCCCAAACGTCCATCGTGGCAATTTCACTCGGGATGCGAGCTTCCATTGTCCAACGACCGCGGACAGCTTCCGCGTAAGATTTGCGGGCAGAATTCGCTGAGGCAGCAACGACAACGACTTCAAACCAGGGGTGTGCTGAAAGGAGCCTGATTAGTTGCTGGCCCACCATCCCGGTTGCACCCAACACAGCAACCTTTAGTTTCCCGCCTGAGACCCGTGCACCACCGGCCTCAGGCTGCGCGATCTCTTCCGCTTCAGTTATTTGCATTGCCTTGTCTCTCCGAGCTATGAAGTTGAACCGTCAGTTCCCACCGCATCTTACGCGATAACCAGCAACCCCATAATACGATCCAGTGGTTAGGCAGTCACGCTAATGTTTGGGAAAGCGAGATTTTGGCAGCACTCCACTAGAATTTTTGTCAGTTCTTCACCCGTATTTGGGCAACCGTCCACCCGTATTTTTGAAGCCCACCACCTGTATTTTGGAACCCATCGGAATTTGGTTACAATCCCCCGCGCCAATCCTGAAAGCAAGTGTGCCCCTGTAGCTCAACGGTTAGAGCAGCAGACTCATAATCTGTTGGTTCGGGGTTCGAATCCCTGCGGGGGCACCAATTTTCTACGCTCAAACTGAAGATGGCGCGATTATGGCGCGATTTTTCAACCGGCCTTCCGCTCGCGCTGTGAATCGCGGTTCTTTCTTGGGAATCGAACCACTCTTCCCGGCTTACTCTGTTCAAGCGTCGTAACTGCCTGGCGCAAATTCGCCGGCGTCTGATGCGTGTACACACTGGTCATGCGCGTTGTTGTGTGACCGAGTAAATCTCTGATGTCCCACTCGTGAACTCCATTGGCTCTTAGACGAGTTGCAAAGGTGTGACGCGTATCATGGAACCTAAGGTCCACGAGCCCCGCCGCTGAGCAAGCATTCCGCCATCCGGTCTTGATGGAATCGATGTTCACACCCGTCTTAGAAACGCTGAACACGAAATCCCTTGTTCCGGCATCCTGCTTGAGCGCCTTCAGCTCCTCGAAGACAATGTCGTTCATGGGAATGGTCCGAGTCTTCCCAGTCTTACTCCTGGCGATGAAAATTGTCCGAGCGATAAAGTTCACGTGTTCCCACTGCAGATCGAGAATCTCGCCGCGGCGCATCCCCGTGTTCAGAGCGATGGTGACTACGGAGCGGATATGATCTCGCCTGCCGGTGAGCTTGGCGAACAGTTTCACTTCTTCATCTGCGGTAATGAACCTCTCTCGACTGCCGTTCTCCTTCAGCAGGCGTACGCGCCTCATCGGGTTGGAATCGATCAGCTCATTGTCGAAAGCCATCGAGAGGATTTTTGACAGACAAGCGAGATCCCGATTGACACTTGCCGGAGTGCGCGGCTTGGGTCGGTCCTCCGTGTCGTGCTTGGTCGGCGTTGCCAGCCGCTCTCGTTTGAATTTCTCAATCATCATTGGCTTGATGTCCCGCAGATGTTTCTCACCAAAGAAACCCTTGAGCGTAACAGAGCGCTGTTCATCCTCGCGGTGACTGCGTTTGTTCGCCGTGGACCATGGTAAGAATATTTCATCGACAAATTCAGAGAAGAGCTTTTTACCCGGGTCGTACTTTCCTTCGTAAATCTCTTCTCTGCGTTTGCTCTCGGCTCGTTCCGCTTGAGCCTGAGTTCGTGCGCCGGGAATCGACTCGTGGACATAGTTGCCTCGCAGACTAGACTCAATCCACCAGGTTCCTTTGTCCCACTCAGCATCTGAGCGCTTGAGTCTTCTTCCTTTGTATCGTCTGTAAATAGCCATTCGACTGCTCCTCCTTCGGGTAGGAATCGCAGCCGTCAAAGTGGCTCAATTCTAAATCCGGAGGGCTTTGGTGTCACGGTCTGCCGTCACGCGATCTTGAGACGCCGCTGTTCGTTTTGAACTCGTCGTCTTTCGGCTTCTTCTCGCGCCCATAGGTCAGCTTCGTCTCGGTGAAATCGCAAGAGGTCACCCATGTAAGCATGTGGCAAAGGATGGTCATTCGCAGAGCGCTTTGCCCACTTCATTATTCCGGCAGTCGTGGGTTCCCCGTTCGCGTTGACAAGCTGCCAGTAGCGAGCAAGCTGGCTGGCCGTCATCCAGTCGGGCGCGGATTCCACTGAAGACGGCGCGGCCTCGCGCTGCGTTAGAACAAGCGCAATCGCCTCCTTTGTCGCGCGATCTATAACGCTGGCTAGTTTCTCTTGAAGATCTAAGTTTTGGTCGAGCATGGTAGGAATCGAGCATTACAAGGAATGTACCAGTACCCGAAATTCCACAAAGTAGGGTTGGGAGGTTTAAGAAAACCTCGATTGGAACGGATTGTAATCGACGGAGGGGTCAGAGCGAGCGCCAGAAATTCTCTCGAACAAACGCTTGAACCTGTTGGAGATTACAACAGCGTATGCGTTTCCCAACGGCTGCGACAGCAAGAAGGCTTGCACGGACTCACACCTGCCAGAAGAACTTCTCAGAGCATTGCGTGTGGTCAGGGCGACTCGTCAAGGCCGGGGCCGGAACGTGATTTTGGTCTACGAAGCGAGTCCCTTTGCAGGAGAGTCGAAGCAGAAAACGCGATCATGGAAACTTTAGTTTTGCCTTTTTTGAGGTGAGAAGATCAGCACAAAAAAAGGCCACAACTGATTGATGGCAAACCGCTTCGACTAGTTCCAAGTTTTCTCAGGATTATTTTAAAGGATTCCTGATTCTAGAGTTGTTGATTAGCAAGGGCTTACGGCGAAATTGAATCAGGTTTTTACGCACTATCTTGTCTGCCCACCTGATTTGCCAACCTGATTTCATTTTTGCGGACCTTGACCGGAGTCGAATCGGAATTGTCTGCCCCTGCGGAGCCAAGCGACAATCGACTGATTGGTCGTGGTTCCTCTAGAAACGTCAGACGCGGCCACAAGGAGACGGCAGAGCAGGGCTGCTAAAAATCCACGATCGCCGGGCGTACGATAACGTTCATTATGTGTCGGTGCGGGTGGCGTGACATAGCATCTTCAGATGCCGCGACGCCTGTCTGACCAGGACATAATGCGCCGTTATCGGATGACTGTCCGATTGTCAGAGTATGCAATCAATGGCATTACGCTACTTGGAGGGTCGAAAACAATAGATTGAAGGCCGTCAACTTAGTCGACTCGATGGTAGGTGACGTGTTTGCAGGGCTGCGCACAAGTGGGTATCATGCGCCTTTCAACCAGATGGGTACGCTCCTCTCTGATCTTTGGTTCTCATCATGGCCCAGTCGCTCAGCGAAAAGTTTGAGGCGAAGTACACCCGATGGAAAGAGCGCTTGCTTGATATCGGTGCCGGTAACCGTCTGATTAGTTTTCGCGCCACGAAAGTCTCTACAGTTCAAATCACTCAGCCTGATCCCGAAGCGCTATTCCGGCGGCTTGTCATTGCCGGGGCCTCACTAAAGTTTCCCTTGTTCGAGGGTGAAGAAAAACCAAATCTATTTGAGCAGCAAGATCCAGAGGAGCTTAGGTCCCCGACATTTAAGGTTAAGCGGGGCGATGTGGAAACGTCTAAGTCGCCACCTGATCTCGACAAGAGTCTGTTCCGACTTGAAGGCCTTGGCCGCGCTAGCAAGGAAGAGCGTGGTGTCAACACTCTTTATCTTGCGCTTGGAATACTTGAGTGGCGAGCACTTAACGACTCTGGCGTCTACAAGGCACCACTTCTTCTTGTTCCGGTAGAACTTGAACGAGAGAATCGGCTGAGTCCATATGTAATGAGTCCTTTCGATGAGGACTTCGAAGTTAACCCAACCCTCGCGTACATGCTGAAACAGGATTTTGACCTCTCTCTTCCTGATTTCGATTCAGAACCAACAGAGGATTCCCTGAGAACGTTTCTTGCGTCGGTGGAGCAACGCGTGCGTTCGAAGGCATGGCGCGTGTTACATGAATCGTGGCTTGCGCAATTTCATTTTAAGAAGCTCGCCATGTACAAGGACTTGGAAGCGCATTGTTTGGATGCCGCTAATAATCCACTCGTGGTTGCAGTCAGTGGTTTTGGAGAGTTCAGCCTACCGCCAGACATAGAACCGAAGACTTCGTTCGACGACATACCTCCATCCCAAGTGTTCACAGTTTTAGACGCCGATTCGACACAGATGGAAGCAATACTCCGGGCTCGTTCTGGACAAGACATTATTATTCAGGGCCCCCCAGGTACCGGCAAAAGCCAGACGATTACAAATCTCATTTCGCAGTTCCTACTAGAAGGTAAGCGAGTCCTATTCGTCAGCGAGAAAATGGCGGCGTTATCTGTGGTTCATAAACGCCTTGAAGATGTTGGCATCTCGCCGTTCTGTCTTGAGCTTCACAGTGACAAAGCTAAAAAGCTGGATGTGTTGCAGCGTATCGGACGTGCTGCATCGACGTCGGCTTCCACTACACAGCGCCAAGCTCGGATGAATTTTGACCGTCTCCTGTTATTACGTCGAGAGCTCAACGGCTATGTGCGCACTCTGCACCAAACCATAATCAACGGACGTTCCGCCTTTGATCTCCATGGGGAGTTAGCTCAACTTGCTCAACTACCAGAAGTCGCAGCAAAGATAGCCCTTCCGATTGCCACAATCGACAGTGACGGCGAACAAGCGCTCCTTCGTCAAGCGCGACGACTCGCACAAATGCCAGGGATGCTTCTCCATTACTTCGAACATCCGTGGTTTGGTTGTGCGATTCAGACTTGGTCTATGGAATCTCAAGCCGAGATGGAGGCAGAGCTGGAATTGTTTGTTGAGTCGGTTGGCGCGGCGATTCCTATTTCCAGCCAAATGGCCCAAACCATGAGGGTCGCAAGACCCAACTCACTTGAAGTCTTGCGCGAATTACTTGAAGTGGCCAAGGTCCTTTCCATTTCCCCATGTCCGCCTCGAGCCTGGCTCGGCGATGCTTCCCTAGACGAGTTGAGAGATGAGGCTTCAGTGCTCGCTCGGCAACAGGAGCGTCACCACAGATTGAAGCAGGAGTTATTGAAACTCTACTCGGCGAAGCTGTTCGCTCAAGACTGTGCCGTCATCGAAAATGACCTAGTCCAGTCAACTGGCCGAATCTTGTTGAGCGTCAAAGGTGACCAGCTTCACGATTCGCTCGCACGGAGCGCTCCAACACTGTCTAAGCTTCTCGACGACACTTTAGAAGCACTCTCACGCTTGCAAAATGTCGGGAGTGAGCTGGCTGCGATGATCGGTGAGGATGTGCCTGAGCGGAGAACAAGCTGCTCACGACTCGCTGATATTGCCGAGGTTGTTGGGAGTGATCTTCGCCCAACGAAAGATTGGTTTGATCCGGTTGGGCTCCAAACAATCGTTCAACAAGGCAAGGAGGCAGCGAAGAAGCAGACGAGGTTGCAGGAATTGCGCGATGCCCTGCTTCAAGACTCGACGGACCATTTCCTGAAGTTACCGCTTCAGTCCTGGAGGACTGAATTCCGCGAGCGCTATTCAGGCTTTCTCAGATTTCTTTCAGGTGACTACCGTCGCTCTGTGCAAGCAATTCGTTCGACGCGTCATAAGAAGACTAGATTGGCTTATCTAGACGCTCTCCGGCTGATCGATCTTGGAGCAGAGGCGCAGGACATCCAAGATTGGTTTGAACAGCATAATGATTACCACAAAGCGGTATTTGGCTATCACTTCAAAAGCATCGAGACAGATTGGTCGGACATTGGCCGTCGGCTTGAACACATGCAGGCATTGGTGGAGTTCTACCGGGGTACCGCGCCACCCGAAAAACTTGTTCAGGCTTGTCTTTCCGGCGGTGTGGCGGTGCAGCGCTTTGCCAGATTGAGCGAATTGATTCGGAAGGAAGAGACACTTATAAGCGAGTTATTGAATGAACTGGGGCGGTACATAGTCATTTCAAGTCTTGCCGGGCTGAGAGAGGGAGGCGACGCGAGTATCAACGTACTGCGAGAGGGTTTTCGTGTTGGCCGTCAAGATTTGGAGGCTTTCACTACCGGTCTTGCCTCAATGACATCGGTGCTGCGCTCAGATATTCAGAGGTCGCCTGCCCAAATATCAGCCGACGCGCAGTCGGCGCGCGAAGTCCAACACCTGGAAGACATCATTGAAGAGTCAAAGTCTACGCTAGTCGAACGTTATGGCTCTTTGTTTAGCGGCATAGATACGTCGTGGGACGCGGTCATCTCCGCATTGGATTGGACTAGGCGATTTCTCGATTGCGTTTCCGGTAAGTTTTCCGGCACAGACGTTCTCGACGCCGCGTGCGTCGCCCAAAGTGTTCAAAGCGCCGCTACTTTAATACCTCAACTGACTCCTCTGGTTGAAAGAATCAACAGCGGAGAGCGATACATCACGCGGACTTTCGATCTGGAGAGCGCTCGGCTCGATGATTCAAGATTAGATTCGTGTGAACTTTGGTCTCTCTTGAATTGGCTGCAAAAGAAAATAGAAAGTATTGGTTCCATGAGCGAGTGGATTCAATTCCAGAGCCTTCGCCATGAATGCGAGCGGAATGGTCTGGCCGAATTCGTTGGGATGGCTCTTGAGAAGAAGATCCCGGCTGAAAATCTGGAACTGTGTCTTCGTAAACGAATTCTTACCCTCCAATTGGACGCGGTCTATGATCAATTACCTCTGTTGCGTGACTTCAACTGGCGTGATCACGAAGATCTCATTCTCCGATTCAAAAAGTTGGACCGTGACTTGATGCAGGCGTATGCCGAATTGGTAAAGGCGGCGGTGGTGGAGCGTCAGCCAAAACTCCAAGGACCCTCGGTCGGACAATTGGGCTTTCTCCGCAGAGAACTGGCGAAGCAGCGCCGGCATGCGCCCCTGCGTAAGCTCTTTAAGGAGTGTGGTGAGATCGTGGTTGGTTTAGCGCCGTGTTTGTTAATGAGCCCACTCTCGGTCGCTACGTTCCTGCCGAAGGATTCAGTTCAATTCGACGTTCTGATCTTTGATGAGGCTTCTCAAATACCCTCTGAGGAGGCGATTGGAGCATTGCTCCGCTGCAAACAAGTAATCGTGGCTGGCGATACGAAACAGTTGCCACCCAGTCGCTTCTTTGAACGATCGTTGGATGATGGAAGTGATGAATATGAGGAAACGGACGTCGAAGTACTTGAGAGCTTGTTAGAAGACTGCGACGCTGCAGGCATGCAGCCCTGTCCGCTGAACTGGCACTATCGAAGTAGGCATGAAAGCCTGATTGCGTTTTCAAACGCGGAGTTCTACGACAACTCACTAATAACTTTTCCCGCGCCGGTAAATCCTGCGCCTGATCATATGGGCGTGAAACTTGAATATGTCCGGGAGGGTGTTTACGACCGCGGACGCTCACGAACCAACCGAATAGAAGCACAGCGAGTCGTCGAGTTAGTAGCAAAGCACTTAGATGAGTGGGGACCGAGTCGGTCCCTCCTAGTTGTCGCGCTAAGTACCGCACAGAAGGAGGCGATCGAGGATGAGGTGGCTAAACTCAGGAATGAGCGACCAGACTTGGAGCTGCTGCTGCAGCCGCACGGCAAAGAGCCGTTTGATGTGAAGCCGTTGGAAAATGTACAAGGAGATGAGCGCGACACAATCATTATTTCTATCGGGTACGGCAAAGACAGCTCCGGAGTACTGTCACTGAACTTCGGCCCAATCAACACTTCTGGTGGGCAACGTCGCCTGAACGTCGCTGTCAGCAGAGCGCGGTGGCAGACAATTTTGGTGACATCAATTCTGGCGCACGATATCGATGAAAGCCGCGTCACGACTGCCGGGCCAAAGATTCTGAAGCGATATCTGCACTTTGCGAAAGACGGTCGACTGCCTTCCGAGAGTATGGGGTCAGGCGGAGAATCTGAATCGCCTTTTGAAGTTGCTGTTTATGACGCACTTCGCGAGAAGGGCCTGGAGGTGGATCGTCAAGTGGGTGTGTCTTCTTATCGTATCGACCTAGCCATACGAGATCCTGAACGACCTGGTCGCTATATCCTAGGAGTCGAATGTGATGGGGCAACATACCATAGCGCCATTGTGGCCCGCGACCGCGACAGGCTACGCCAGGAGATTCTCGAAAGGCTCGGCTGGAACATTCACCGTGTTTGGTCAACCGACTGGATTCGGAATCGACGAGAATCAATTCAGCGAGTACTTGATCGGGTGGAGAGACTAAGACGTAAAGGTGATGAATCGGATGACTCTAACGAACCGCCAAAGGGGTCACCGCCACCAACTCCTTGGGGTGGCGGAAATCACGAAGAGGAGGATGAGGCGGGCCCCGTTCTCGTTCTCGCCCTTGAAGTCGAATCCGATCCTTATGCCGCACTGGTAGACACATATTCGGAGACGCCACCGAGTCGAAGACGCCCCGAAGACTTTTACTACTATGCGAACTCCGCCGTCCGGGAAGATGTGTTACGTGTCGTTCTTCATGAAGGACCAATTCACGAAGATTTGCTCATTCTGCGAGTTGCTCGCATGTACAAACTCCAGCGTGTGGGATCGACTATTGAACACACGCTTCGGAATGCAATTTCGTCGATGACGAGAAGTGGCCGGATGGTACGGAAGGGCAAATTCCTATGGCCGTCCGGCAGCTCAAAACCACAAGTTCGTCGAGCCTCGAACGGTAACGGATCACGGCCAATCCAGTACGTTCCTCCTGAAGAACTGGAGGAAGCGGCAATTCTTGTTCTTCGATTAACTCGCGGCGTCTCTAAGGATGAGCTTATCCCGGAGATTGCGCGCGTTTTAGGGTATGCAAGAACAGGCGACAAGGTGGAACGGGCGGCGCTAGAGGCGACGAAGCGTCTTGTCAAGAATGGCCGCGTTATTGAACGGGCTGGTTTTCTGATGCCCGCCTTGGACGAGCAAGGTGAGACAGATGCTCTCAAAGGTTTTTGATGAGCCGAAGAATGGCTAACCAGATACCCCACGAGCCAAAGATTTATCACATCGTCAACGTCGACCGGCTGGCCTCGATCATTGCTGGTGGCATTTGGTGTGACGCCGAGGTTGGTCGTCGCGCCCCACCGGGAACTACGATCGGAATCGACGCAATAAAAGAACGACGGTTGACTGAATTGACACTCGCCAGCCATCCAGGCCTATACGTAGGCGAGTGCGTACCATTCTATTTTTGTCCCAGATCAATCATGCTCTATCTGATCTATCAGGGGAACCATCCGGATCTAAAGTACCGTGGAGGACAAGGTCCGATCATTCATCTTGAGTCAGATTTGAGGCAATCGGTCGAATGGGCGGAAGCGCAAGGTCAGCGATGGGCCTTCACACTCGGGAATGCTGGTTCCCGCTACTTCGAAGATCGAAGCGATCTGCAACAGTTGGGTGAAATTGATTGGAACGCCGTTAACGCGACGAACTGGAGAGCTTGCAAAGAAGGGAAACAAGCTGAGTTCCTAATGGAACGTGAGTTCCCATGGGAGCTGATATCGCGCATTGGAGCGCGGTCTCGGACAACCTATGATCAAGTCCTCACAGCCTTACAAGGCGTGGCGCATAAACCCGTCGTCGAAATAAAACCGGAATGGTACTATTAGTGTGACGGAGAACAGTATGATCGAATACAAAAAGGGCGACATGCTTCGAGAAGACGCCGAGGCACTGGTGAATACTGTGAACTGCGTTGGCATTATGGGCCGGGGGATCGCTCTTCAATTCAAAAATGCGTTCCCAGAGAATTTTAAGGCGTACGTTGCTGCGTGCGAGCGCAACGAGGTGCAACCTGGGCAAATGCTGATCTTCAAAACTGGCCGACTGACGAATCCGAAGTACATCATAAACTTCCCGACCAAGCGTCACTGGCGTGGAAAGAGCAGAATCGAGGACATAGATGCCGGGCTTGTCGCCCTCTCTAATGAAGTTCGCTCGCGCAACATTCATTCGATTGCCATTCCCCCTTTGGGTAGCGGATTGGGTGGGCTCGATTGGTCCAACGTGCGTCCGCGTATTGAGAACAGTTTCCGAGGCCTAGACAATGTCAGGGTCGTCATTTTTGAGCCAGCGGCCATTTCTGATGACACACGGTTCAACCACTCGAGCGATGTACCTAAGATGACGGCAGGGCGGGCGGCTTTGGTTTTATTGATGGATCGTTACCTTGGCGGATTGCTGGACCCGTTCATTACTCTGCTCGAAGTTCACAAGCTAATGTATTTCATGGCGCAATCGGGCGAGCCGTTGCGGTTGACATTCACCAAGGGCCCATATGGGCCATATGCCGAGAACCTTCGGCATGTCCTTAAGGCGGTCGAAGGGCACTTTGTGTCTGGATACGCCGATGGCGGCGATGTCCCAGACAAGCAACTGAAACTTGTGCCCGGGGCGGTCGATGATGCCGCTGCGTTCCTAGAGTCTAATGTTGAAACCCAGACGCGCTTAGGTAAGGTGGCGGATCTTGTGGAAGGATTCGAGTCACCCTTCGGTCTCGAGTTACTCGCTACCGTGCATTGGATCGCATCCCAGGAAAGTGCACGATCGATCGAAGATATCGTGAAGATGACTTATGCGTGGAACGACAGGAAGAGGCAATTCACCAGGCGACAAATCGCGCTTGCCGCTGATGTGCTATCCCAGAAGGGATGGATAGCGAGTGTGAATGAACCGGATTTTGCATGACCAATGATTTAGAAATGAAGCGGCGACGTGACAGCAGCAAAACGCTCCCCCAAGGCCCAGAGCAACGAAGCAAATCCATCACCCATGACGCATTTGGTCGATCTCAAGCAAGCATTAGAGGATGCTCTTGCTTTTGAGCGTGGAGAGCGTCGCGACAAAACCTAACACGAATTAAAGCCCCACGACCGAAATCAAATTCGTCTAGCGACATCGTTCCCAATCGGCAAAAACCTGATTGGCGACTACGGTAGCGCAACATCACTTCCCAACGCTTCGATCTTATCCGCCACGACTGGTATCTCCGCTACATCGAACAGTCTATTGATTTCCGTAACAGCTTGGACCATTAGCGAGTCTTTATCGAGCATCGGATGTAAGTAGACACTGTCGACAAAGTCAGCGAGTGATCGCTCGCCGTCGGCCATCGGACTAATAGGGAGAGAAAAACCAGTCACGTTTGGATGGGGATCTTCGATTGGATCCAGGAGGTCACGCTTCGGATACAGTATTGCGCGAACTTCATGCTCGAACTCGTAGGCGTTGGGCTTAATCGCAAATAATCCTAATCGAAGATCTCGATCTCTTCCGAAGATGATTTCATATATGCGATCTTGCACCACCTCGTCCGGATTCTTTAAGCCTTCGAGATACTCGACTTCAGCCACATCACCCACGAGCCCCTGGCGTTGCAGGAACGAAGCATTCCCTTCGATCAAGCCTTTAAGCTTACTAATGGTTGATCTCACCGCAACAGATTCGCTGCCGCCACCGTACATCTCCCACATCGCTAATGACATTGAGGACGCCCGATTCCAGCAACTAATGTAAGTAGAGTCGCGAAAAACATCAGAATCTGACTTCCACTGCTGCACCGCAGGGTTATGATCATCATAATGCCTCTTCCAACTTGAAATAACGTATTCGAGATACTCTCGTCGCTTATTCGGAGAAGCTCTCATCGCGGTGCTGAGTATGTTCCGGACCCATTCATTCGCCGATTCGAGTATTGTATGTATCTCTCGGATTATCGCGTATGGGTCCTGCCCTGCCCTTTCAAGCAGTTCCTCAAGTGTCTGCACATTAGCCGGAGACGGGCGCCAGCGCTGCGCATTCTCATACAGATGAGCGTGCCCCCACCACTTTCCCTCAGTCTCATCTTGGAACCGTGATGCTTTCGGAAAATACAGCGACCGCGTTCTAAGCAGGTCAATGTATTTGGCCAGAGACAGGTATCTCCAAATTGGCACATCGCTCATGGCAAAAGTTCTAACGCGTGTTCGAGGGACGGGGCCCTTTCCGACCCGCGAGCCGGGAAAAATTGGATTCCGCACCTTCCGATCCCGTGCGGTCAGTCCGTAGCCAAGCGGACAATGGATCCTCCCTCTCCTTATTCTCTAGGGGTCCTTACTGGACGTGCTCTCGTAGCAGAAAGGCAGGTATAAAGGACCCTAATGTTTTCATGCCGGTGACGGAATTGCTTTATTAGTTGGCCAGCCATTGCGCGTAAGCGCGGATATCAATCATAGGCACTGTGGCGGTACTCTGTAATCTCGCGATGAGTTCAAATAGAAATGCCGTCGCGGGCTTCCCCTGTGGCGTTATTGTATAGCAAGAACTTTCGTCACACCCGAACATCCCGTGAGCGGCAACACACCCGAGATCAAGGCGGCCATCGGGACTGCCCTCTTGGAGCGCTGCCGTTAGGGGTTGGCCGAGCGCGGGACTCCAATCACTCTCAAAGGTCAGCAAGCCTCCCATGATGTGCGTCAAAGGCTTCGGCGGATAGATGCCCCCGGCATGTGGGATCGGAAGGCTAGTACGATGTAATTGGCGGACGCTTTCGACTTTCTTCTGAGCGTAGACCACTTGTTCGGCATTGATCGTCTGCTTTGCCTCGAAGACAGCATAGACGCTTTCAGCGGGAATAATCGTTTGGTCCTCGTAGCGGAAGATGAAAGGTGAATACTGTCGATCGAAGACAACAACGTCGATCTGCTCACTGAACTTGCCATGGCTATCAACCACGTGGGCAGTTTCGCTTTTGTAACGGCGGGGCAAATAGGTTTGAAGCAACTCTCGCCAGACATGCTCGCTCGCGTTTCCCTTGGTTCCGGGATGGCCAAAAGCCTTGCGAGCAGTTGCCAGCCGGTTCTGGATGTCTTCATGAAGTCCAGCAAGGAGTACGGGAAGGGACCATTGAGTCATAATAGAAATTTCACCTTGTTATGAAAGTGGGAAATAATCACCGAGTATCTCCCGCCAGAGCCGCAGCGCTTCACCTTGACGTCCGCTTTCTTCGGCCCGGGCCGCCAACGTTGCTTTGCGCTGTGCCTCTCTCAGCGCCTTCTTTGCCTCGGTGATCAGATCCTGGGTCATTTGGTCAGATACTGGTGGGCCTAGCCCCGCCGGGTCACTCCACTCATCTCCAACACTCGCCTCCATTGCAGCAAAGCAATTGCGAACTTCGTTCGGATACGTTGAGGACGGCGGCTCGACAAGGTCTTCAGCCATTACCTCGATAAGAAACGATGGTTTGATCGGTTTGGAATTAGCACGATTCCACCCCTTAACCATTTTCACTAGCGGAACCCACCGCCCGCCCATGTCCTGATTCTTTACCGTGGCCTGTTCCTTGTGCTTCTTCGGATTCGTCTTGATCCACGTACCAGTAATCTTGTCTGGTATCTCGTATTCGTCATCTCCAGATTCAAATGCGGGTACGGCGTCGATGCTAAGCACTTTGCCCTCGTGATCCTCCGGATAGTAAGCCTTGTCAAATTCCACGGTTACGGCGCGCCGGCAAATTTGGACATCGCTGTATTTCGCTTTCAGGCATTCTTCGAAGGCCTGAAGCATTTCACTCGGAGGTTTATCACGGCGCCACTTCTCCTTCTCACCGAGGACGAATAGTACGTCAACATCCTTCAGTGGCTTGGTCTTGGTATGTCGTCTGTACGAGCCAGAAAGGAAATCAGTCTTAATGTCGAAGCCGCCACGAATGCAATCCCTCACTTCCGATTGCCGTCTAGCGGCATCTCGTCGTTCCGTTTCGCTAAGTTCCAAACGCTTTCGGAATTTTTCAAAAGCTTCGTCAGTAGTAAGCATTGACGCTACCTCCAGTAAGTCACGCCAGCAGTCATGTGCCCAGTAGCGATCACGGTTCCTGCATGACGAGCTGATAGTGATCCGGTTGAAAGAAATGCGCAGTCGGTGAATCCGGCGACCGACGGCTCCCCCGGACGAGTGACCAAGACAATCCGATAGGTGCAGTCGCTGGTGGGGCGCTTCGACTTGGCAATCAATTGTCGAAGATAATTCTTGTCCAGCCACATGTCATCGTCGACTCCCGATCCTTCGTATCCAATAGGAAATTCCCATCGCGCCGAGGCTGTTGATGCGCCAGGCTTGAAGAACTCAACCACGACATTCAGGAGGTGACCGGACTGAAGCCAAGTTCGAATGCCGCGCTCAATCGTGCCCCAATCCTGCATCAATTTGTCGGGACTGATTCCGTTCTCGCGTATTACCTCCCTCAACGTGTTCCGTAGGTTGTCACTCAAGAACACTATGCTGTGAGTCTGTGTAAACGCTAGCGTGTAAGCATAAGCCGGTGTTGCCATATTGATTAACCTCTCATATTCCAATCAACCACTACCTCTTTACTCATTGAGTCGGCCTCATTTACTTCTTCGACGGTTTCCGGGTCATCAATGTCAAAAACCTTTATCCGTGGTGAACTCACCGATAGCGATGACCGCACCCACGCGATATTCTCCGCATCGCATGGCACCCGCATGGTCCAGTCACCGGCCGTAGGATTCCATGTCAGAGAATCAACATCACCGCTTTCTTCGATGGCCCTCATTCCATGTCTACAGTAGATACGAAGTTGCGGACCAACGCCTTCGATGATTAGCGCACGGTTTGCAAGGTGCTCATCCGTTATAATCGAGCCCATTACGCCCCTCGCGTTTGTAATTTGCCTCACATCTTGCGAGTCTGGACCGGTGACTAGAGCGACAATTTGTTCCCATGTCTCGCCAGCTGATCTGTAAGGTATTGAACTCACATCGCGTCTTACTCTCATTGCTCCATCTCCTTCAGGCTTTTCCTCACTTGCTTAAAAGCCGACTCGATCTTGGCTCTAGTCAGCTTATTGGGATCTTTGGCTGTTTCAAGATCCGATCCAATAGCGACGAAGACTTGCTTACGGATTCGCCTTCCATCGAGACCTTCGGCTGCCTTGGCCAGTCGATCTATGTCTTTTTCAATGGTACGCACTCCGCTCCAGACTTTGCCCAGAGCTCTCAAAGTGTCCTGAATGATTTCACGACGAGCGGCTTCGATCGGGAGCTCAAACTCCTCAATATGGTCTGCGCGCGACAGCAACGCTTCGTCCAGCACTTTAATAAAGTTGGTTGTCGCAATTAGGAGTACATTGTTATGTTCGCGCGTCAGTCGGTCCAAACCAGCCAGCGCCGCATCGGTAGCCCGATGCACATCAATGGGATTCGCTTCAAGACTAAGCTTATGGCGAGAAACGACAAGCGTTTCAATCTCGTCGAGGAGCACTAATACAGGTCCGTCTATTGCGAGCTCCGGAATGGTTTGCTCGAATAACTTCGCAACCGCCTGCTGGCTGCGACCGTGTGCCGAGCTCATGAGAGCGTGCGGATCAACCTCAACATAAGTGCTCTTCATACCCGAAAGCTGTTTAGCGATCTGGTTCGCGAGTCCTCGGCCAACAGTCGTTTTTCCGGTACCGGGAGGACCTGTCAAAAGTATCAAGCCATGCAACGGAGCATCTTCGAAAGGCAATTTCTGCCGAATTGTGAACGAAAGAAGGGACTGGGCCAACAGTCGCTCTCGGGTCCCCGGGGGTAATTTGATTGAGGACCAGGCAAGCGTGAAATCGTCGTCAGGCAGCCGACGCCGGTTCGCTATTCCCTCGGGATTATTGAGTGTAGATTTGGTCATATAAATTGCTCAGTCCAATGGGACAGGCTGTGTTTTGTAGGTTGACCGCGACAACATCTCGTTCACTGAACGAGCTGAACGAGCTGATAAAAATTTTTAGCGGATCAGGATATAAACGTACTCACGACCTCCTGACTCCGCTGCAGCCTCTCGACGTAGTAGGAACCCTTGTTCCCACAGCTGTTTAAACTTTGTGCTGGCATTTGTGATCGACATGCTCCTGTCGGTGGCGGCATACTCGGCCGCGCGCGCCTCGGTCTTCCTCAGTGCGAACATAAGAGCGTCCACGCTACCTTGACTTGGTTCAACTCCGAGGAATGCAGGTTTGCCATTCACCCCCCAGCTCATAATGGGTTGCCTTGCGCGAAGTGCAGCGGCTTCCCAATTCTCACGCTGGTCCACGTCCACAAGATCGATGAAACAGAATCCTTTTTGCCCGCGATGCTTTCGCGCAAGCTCCACAACAGTCTCAGAGGCGAACGAAATATCCACTCTCCTCACGCCAGTCAAAGTTACTCGAAAGATCAGAACGCCCGGATGCCTTTCAACGAAACTAATCAATCGTTGACAGGTTATCCTGCCGGCATCCCGTCCCCAACCCTCGTCCTCGTCCATAAACTCACGGAGTCGCAAATCTACAGATGGAATCTGGTTCATCGACTTCATTGAAGCAGATTCAAGCCGTTCTAGTCAAGATGAAAAGTAAAAGAGATATGTGTCCCCCAAATTAGTGGAAGACCTGAGTAACAAAATGCGCGGTTTGGTGTATATCCTTGGTTGCCGGGCAGTAGAAGAACTCGAGCCTCTGGCAATCGGATGTCAAGCGAGGCTCCAAATTTCACCGCCTTGTCGGCGCATCCTTTCAGCCCGCAGCCACGACCTATTCCATGCCGTGAAAGACCCTGTCTGAACACCTCGACGATAAGCTCGACATCCCGCAGCGCCGCAAGCTTAGGAGCTTCACTTTGCAAAGCCGGCCGAAGCGTTTCGAGCATACCTAAGCCGCTATCCGACACTGCGACCTTAAGGCAGTTGCCCTTGGGGTAAACCTGTAAAGCTGCAAAACCGTCTAGCCGCGTCTCGCTATGCGAAAAGACGTTGTCTATTAGCTCCGCGAGAATGGTCCAGGCTGCCCCCTCAAGCTCCTTAACGTCAGGCCGCTTCTCACAAGCGCGCGTGATCGCGCTCGTAAGTCGCTTTGGAAGACTATCATCCCTTTGATTTCGGTAGATCCGCTGGATCTCAATCACACCCGGATTGCTACCTCGATAACGCACCGCTGTGAAACCACTTGGCCGCTGTGGCCTAACCGTCACACCCGGTGATAGCGATTGGAAGAAGCCGATGCGCTCAAGGTAGGGGAGAACCCCATCTTTGCTCGCTTCAAATTCAACGACCACGCGACGAGTTGAATAGTCAAGTTGATTCAATAGCGATAAGAGCCTCACTGCAGCATCCGTCATGAGCGAACACTTCTTAGGTATGTGAAACTGAACTTCGGAGGTTAGAGTCGAGAGTGGTGAAGGGCCCCTACGGAGTGTGTCTTCAAGGACTGAAGCGTCTGTCCATCGCGGGGGGAGCCTAATGATTGTCGGTTCCATAGGTAAACTTCCAACTCTGCGGTGGAATGGTCCATTATACTTTACGCTTCTTCAATGCGTGACCTTGGGTGCGCCCAGGCGAGTGAGATCGAACCAAGGGAGATCGGAGCAAGACTCCAGATGGCGCGATTATGGCGCGATGGCGTGCTGATACGTAGCGAGATGTAACCAACTTTGACGGCTGCGGATTCGGTAAATACTGGGTTATCTCACTTCGTCTCGTCTTGTTGGTACCACTCAAACCGACTCATAATCTGTTGGTTCGGGGTTCGAATCCCTGCGGGGGCACCAAATATCTAGTGAGTATTCTTACGTTTACGCCTCATAGCCTCTAATGTCTGAATTGGCTTAGAACGCATTTCATTGCCTATGTCACAGAAATTGGAGTCGCGAGATCGCTCTGGACAGCGCGGCAAACTCCGCATTGGCAACGACTGGAATGCGATCACGATCATTGCCCTATCACAGTCGAATCCGCTGAAGGCCATCGCCGAGTTGGTCGAGAATTCCATCGATGCTCGCGCAACGAGCGTCACCATCGTTCGTGGTCGCAGCGAAGGCCGCCACTATTTGGAGGTCCGGGATAACGGACAGGGCATTCCCCGTGATGCGGCGGGCCGGCCGGACTTTCGCTATGTCGCCACCCATATTTGCGACTCTGTGAAACGCCGGCTCAAGGTGGAAGGCGCCGCGGGTCTTCAGGGGGAGTTCGGCATCGGCCTGCTCTCCTTTTGGATTCTTGGAGAGGAACTGACGCTGACATCTTCTGGGACAGACGATCGTGCATGGCAAATGGTCATGAGGAAAGGCGACCCGAGCTACGCGGTCAAAGCCAAGCGCGCGCTTTTTGTTGAGCCCGGAACTCAATTGCGAATAGCGAGGCTGCTCGACGGAATTCGTTCGCTATCGGGAGAGAAGATTCAATGGTACCTGGCGGCGGAGTTGCGCGACCGTATCCGCCACACCGGCGTGCGGATTACAGTGATCGACAAGATCTCACGGAAGCAGTATGCAGTTGAGCCACGGCAATACGAAGGACGATTGCTGCATCAATTGCCGTCCATTCGCGCCCCGCTCGGCGACGTTTACGTCGAGCTTTACATGAACGAGCGTGTGGAAACGAATCGAGTCGCGCTGTTTCGACACGGCACGCGTGTCTTCGAAGACATTTCCGTGGTTGACGAATTGGCGAAGCCGCCGTGGACAACGCGGCATCTTCAAGGCCACATCGATGCGCCTTTCATCAATCTAACTCCGGGCACCCGGAGCGGCATTATTCACGATGAGGCTTACTCCGCACTTTTGGATGCGCTGCTTCCGTTGGAAGAAAAGCTGATCGAGATGTTTGAAGCACAGCGTCGCGCTGAAGAAGAGCAAGCCAGCCGTGAACTAATGCACACCATCCAGCGCGCGTTTCGCGAGGCGCTTTTGGCGCTGCCGGCCGAAGAGTACGACTGGTTCGATATTCACTCCCGTGGACAACGGGGTTCGGGAAGCACCAATCGCGACTTGGATTCTGTCGCAGAACTTACAGTTGGAGCGACGGAGCCTGAGACTGGCAATGTAAAGCAGCGGCAGTTTTTCGAGTTCGCTGGTCCACTTTTCAGTGTCGCGGTCTCACCTGCTTCGAGCGTTGTACGGGTCGGCGAACAGAGGTCGTTGCGCGCTTTGCCTTATGATCGATCCCGTCGTCGCGTCGAAACCGATCTTACGTTCAATTGGGAAGTGGTAGAAGGCAATGGTGCCCTGGATCAGCGTCACAATCAGGCGGTGAGCTTTCTTGCTTCGACTGAGCCTGGCTTGGTACGGGTGAGGGTCAGCGTTCATCAGGGCGACATTGAGCGGTTAGGTGAGGGGCTAGTAACAGTGACGCACGAACTACTTCCACAGGTTGGAACGACAATGGTCGAAGCGGCGGGTCTGCCGGGTTACACTTTCGAGAGCGCGCCGGGCGATTCCTGGCGATCCAGATTCGATTCGACGCGGAACATAATTGTCGTAAACAACGGTCACCGCGATTTCGTCTACGCCGGCCGCAACAAGTCGCTCAAGCTTCGCTATCTGGTCCGACTGTATTCCAAGGAGCTCGTGCTGAGGAACTTCGTCGGGTTGCCACCAGACCAACTCCTGGAACGCATGGTCGAGCTATCGTTAAGAACCGAAGAAAACTTATGATCAAGTCCTAAAAGTTCAAAGTGGAGTGGCGCATTAAGCCCGTCGCCGAACTGTTCGCCCTTCGAAAGTAAGTCAACAATGCTGCTTATGGGGAGACGGAGTGTCATTGGACAGCAACGACTCGTCTTCCCACCGCGAGCGCGACCCTCGCTGAGATAACCTGCCATGTCCACACTGCGTAGGATCGCACCAGCGCTCACCTTGCTAGTGCTCTCACCCTTGGTCGCGGAATTCCTGCTGGGCGATTTCAGTATCAGACAATTAGGCATCTTGATCTTCTTGCTGCCTCAGTACGGCGGAGGCGCACTGTTGGTACGTGAGACGGCACGTCGAGCGGGAAAAGGCTGGCCCTCAATAATCGTTCTGGCCCTGGCGTACGCGCTGATCGAAGAGGGATTCACAACCCAGTCGCTCTTCAACCCGAATTACGCAGGGCTGAGACTCCTGGATTATGGCTTCATTCCCGCGCTCGGCACATCGCTCGACTGGGCAGTGTTCGTCCTAACGCTGCATATTGTATGGAGTGTCTCCACCTGCATCGCTATCGCCGAGGGTCTG
>JAMQPI010000072.1 GCA_023717565.1 Pyrinomonadaceae bacterium
CCTGGCTCTGTCCATAGATACGCGGTGCCGTGGTAGTCGTTGGTACCGCTCTTGGTCACAATGCTGGTAACGCCACCTTCAGTGTTGCCGAACTGAGCATCGAAGGTTGCAGTTTGAACTCTAAACTCCTGAGTTGAATCGGTAGGCGGAACGTAAGTAGCGATCACTTCGTTCGCATTTGCCGTCGCAGTACTTGGTGCGCCGTCAATCAAAAGGTCGCTGCGAATCCCACGCACGCCGCCCATTGCGAAGTTGGCAATGTGTGTTGGTTCGAAGGGACGATCCAAACGAGTGCTACCAGTGTAAGCCACGCCTGGTGCAAGGTTCATAAGAATGTAAGGATCACCGTGTATCGATGGCAGCTCGTCTACGCGCTTACGATCGATTGTCCGACCTAAATTCGAATCTGAGACATGGAGCTGCGACTCCTCGGAACTGACCGTGACTGTTTCCTGCACCGTTCCCACATCAAGATTTATCGTCAAGGTTCTGGTTTCATTAATTGCGACTTCAACCTTGTCTAGAATTGCTTTCTTGAATCCGGAGCCTTCTACAATTACCTGATAACTTCCGGGCAGGAGGTACGGTGCATCGAAGAGGCCGTCACTGTTCGTTGTCAAAGTGGTCGTTGCAGCTCTCGCCAGATTAGTGACTGTCACTGTAGCGCCAGCTACTGCCCCTCCATTGGGGTCCACAACACGTCCGCTAATCTTTCCACGCAGCTCTTGAGAACTTGCTGACGTGGGTATCAGCAATGACACAAACACAAAAACGATCGCACAGACCAAGTGTGCGATTGAACGAAATCTTGATATCATTTCAGTCTCCTCTTCAGTGATTAGATCCGGCTGCCTAACTGCTGCTGGGTGGTCAGTCGCTACGGGCTGTTTGGTTCTCAGCATCCTCAGGCCCACCATCAGGTCAGTTTGAGTTCGAAAAACTAGCAGAAAGTTTTTATGCGAGAGTCGCTTCTTGTGAAACCTGTCACCCGCTTGAGATTGGTATTACCTGGCTTCCGGTATGACCAATAATCGAAATTGGGGCACCACGCTTATTTTGTCAGTAAGGATGGACTGCGAAAAATCTCTATTGCAAAATCCTGATTTGAAACCGTAATAGGCGGTCTTGATCCGCTCTACTTGATAGCCGCATTTTGTTCCAGCAGCAACATTCTGTCAAGCAGTTTTTCTTTACCAATTACTCGGATCAGGCATCAGGGGTATTACCAAGTCTCACCGTTGACTATTGTTTGCAAACATTGTTCCGAGTGCTGAGAAATCGATAAAGCATTGGAATTGCGACGTCGGCACAGTTTCGAATTACTTATTGTTACGAAATTCTGGATATAGGCTGAGTTTTTGGAAACAAGCGCGTTGGGGATTGGTAAGGCCAATGGCTGGAAAAGCACCCATGGCCGTTGACAGTAATTAGTTCGCCTCGCGAACATAACCAACTTCACTTTTGAACCGAGTTAGTTTCTGGTTCTTGATGCTGCTTCCACTGTCTCATGACCTGGTTTGCGACTGTAGTTACTTCACACTAACGACAACCTCAGGCGGATGGGCATAGTCGTTCCAGAGACTATCTAACTGGAGCACATCCGCTGGGCCGTCCGAAACAATGTAGCGATAGCGCAGAACTAACTTCTCGCCGGGCTTGATTTCGAATTGACCCAACTGTGACGGAGCATAGTTAAAGAATGGGTCATCCGGATTGACCCTCATTGGCTGTGGTGAGCGAACATTTGCGGGATGATCCAGAATCGCGATTCCTACCAACTGCGAATCCACCGGTCCCGTGATTCGGCACCAACGCCCGCGAGTGGCATTGCCGTTCTCCCGCGTCTTCCCCTCCGATGTAAGGAAGGAGACTTTCGATTTGTCTTTCCAATCGCGATGCCCTCGAACCCCCATGCCACCATATCGATACTCTTCGAGGATCAGCGGACTCGAGGTTGCGCATTGTTGCGTGGCCACGATATCAAACATGAAATAACGACTATCACCGTGTCCGACGTTGTAGAGCCGGACATCCCACTGTTCATTCAACGCTCTTTGTGCAACGCCCCCAGTGAGAGCAATATAGCTCTGCCGCGAAAGGAATCCGGCGTGGACCGGTCCACTCCACGTCGCATCGACAGCCTCGAAGTCGACACGACCGGTCCCGTCACCCACGTTCCAGAAATCAGGATGGCCGCCGTCGAACTGGGTCTTCGTCCACGCAAACCAGATCCCGTGATGATGATAATGATCGGGAGGATAGTCGTCGGTCACCAGGCGCCCGGAAGGACTGTAGATCGGGTGAAGGTAACCGCCTCGTAAGAACACCGGTTTGATATCCTTGCCGGGCAGTTCCAGCGGTTTGCCAACGAAGCTGAATGCCTGCCGGCCCAGAATACCTAGATCTAACCGGTTCTGGTTCGTAGTTAGATCAACCCGCGAGACCGCTCGGCGACCACGGCTTTCAGGGATCAGTTGATAGGTTTTTGTCGCTCCGGCCTTCAACTCTGCCAACACAAACGTCGCCTGGCGACGGGAGTCTATTTGCAGGGGAGCTATGTGACCTGAGTCGTCTCGCAACGCATACGATGCTTCCCTAAATTCAGGCGGTAGCTCAAAAGAAACGACAGATTCCCGGCGGTCAAATGAGCCGGCGGAAACCGTAATCCGCGCACTCCTCTTTGCCGCAGTCGACTCAACCCCGGCCGACCAAGCAAGCACACTGACAAGCATAGCCAAGACAGCGAACTTCACAGGTAGGATGCTTTTCTGCCGCAACTGATCATTTTCCATTTTCCATTTTCCATTTCTCATTTTCCATTGGTCATTACTAAGACCGACATCACTCCAAGCTGCGTCAGGCTTTCGCGGGTACTCGCATCAGCTCGGAGATCTTGACTGGCCGCTTCAGCTCGGCGCTTCTGCGGGCAGCGATTCCAGTCAAGCAAGACAAGGCACCGGCTCGAGAATCCGGTAAACGCATGTGCAACGGTACTTCACCTTTCATGAAGATAAGATCACGAATGCGTTTGTCGCCGCCCGAGTGACCGCCGGCGATGTCGGGGATATCGATTTTCTCGCGCTGACCAAAACTCCTGGTCAGGTACATCTCCGTTTGTTGTTCGACTGGCCAGGGTTGACGTTCATAGTCGCGGACCTCCAACCTTCCCTTTTCGCCGTTGAAGGCCAGCCGGTAACCCTCGATCGGCATGAAAGCATTCAACGAGTAACTCATGTTAACGCCAGTTGAATACTTCACGACCGCAGACATGGTGTCGTAGATGTCGATGTCTTCACGGAACACGCAACCGTCACGATGATAACCATCGGCGTCTTCACAGCCGGCATACAACGCCATGCGCGAGGCGTTCTTGGTCATGTCGTAAAAGAAACGGCAGTTGGAAGTATGCGGACAGGCGCGGCAATGCGTGGAACGAAAACCTCCATTCCGACCATAGACCTCCAATCCCGCCTGCGCGGATATCTCAACCGGGTCAGCGTCCAGCCACCAGTTGATAAGATCAAAGTGGTGACTAGCCTTGTGGACCCAAAGACTTCCACCCTTCGACTTCAATCGATGCCAGCGCCGGAAATAGTCCGCTCCGTGAGAGACGTCAAGATACCAACTAAAGTCGACGGATATTACCCGTCCTATAGCGCCTGACATGATGATCTCTTTGATCTTCTGGTGCTTCGGTGCATAACGATAATTATGCGCGACCACAATCTTCTTTTTGTTTCGCCCCTCAGCATCAAGAACCTCCTGACACTGTTTCTCATCGATGACCATCGGTTTTTCAACCATAACATCCAGCCCGCGATCTAGCCCTCGGGCAATATAGTTACTGTGAAACCCATCCACCGTGGTAACCATGAGCAGATCGGGTTTTGCCTGATCGCACATTTGATCGAAGTCGGTGAAGGTCGGGCAATCGACTCCCAACATCTTCTTGGCTACCGCGACCCGCTTCGGATTAATGTCACACAGACCGGCAAACTCAAGAAGGTCCTTGTAGTCCTGTATCAGCGGTCTGCCCCACATGCCGATAGACCGCTCACCGGTCCCCACTATCGCATAACGCCGTTTGGCGGGAGCGGCTACAGTGGCGAGCGAAGTCTCCTTCAGCACCAGGGAGGCGACAGCGGCGCTACCGGCTGTCTTAACGAAATCACGTCTTGATACTCGATTCGAATCAGTCATCACAAACTCTCCAGGTATGTATGAATTTCGGATTGCGGATTGCGGATTGCGGATTTCGTGTGACCAAGTCACGGATTCTCGGTCACGCGAAGTATACGTCAGGCGAAATCCACACCCGCGTGACGAGACAAAATTCGCACTTCGAAATCCTCAATCCGAAATTCATGGTCCGCAATCGGAAATTCCAATTAGGCACCGATCAGCCTCTTGCCGATTAAGAAAATTCCGCCAGGTCTAGTTCTTAACTGCAATACCTTCGCCCCGTACTTAACCTGGCAGGTCCCACCGAGTTTCGAACGAAGTAACGCCTCGGTCAACTTCCCATCTTTCCACGCAACGTCTAACTCAAACCCGCCCCGCGCCCGCAGTCCTTTAACCTCTCCCTCGGACCAGGCATCGGGCAAAGCCGGCAAGACTTTTATGCCGCCGTCACTGCTTTGAATCAGCATCTCGGCTATGCCGGCGGTCGCTCCGAAATTGCCGTCAATCTGAAACGGTGGATGGGCGTCGAACAGATTTTCATAACTCCCACCCGCAAACGTGACGCCCTCTCTCGCCCGACTTCCTACCGGCGAAAGAAGCATCGAGAGCAGCAAGTGTGCGCGATCGCCGTCGCCGAGCCTGGCCCATAGATTCATCTTGTAAGCCAGTGACCACCCGGTCGAAATATCACCACGAACCTCGAGCGTCTTGCGCGCCGCCGCAGACAGTTCCGGTGTTAGACTCGAATTGATTTCGGCACCCGGATACAGTCCCCACAGGTGAGAAACATGCCGATGAGTTGGTTCGGCTTCCTGGTATTCTTCGAGCCATTCCATAACGCGCCCATCCGACCCGACGCGCGTCGGCGCCAGACGAGCTCTCTTTGCAGTTAGCTCCTGGCGAAATTCCGCGTCCACACCAAGGATACGCGAACTTTCGATACAGGCGTCAAACAAATAACGCAGCAACTGCATGTCGATAGTTGGGCCCATGACGACATGCACGGTCTTGTCCCCGACTCGAAAACCGTTTTCAGGTGAATTGGCAGGCGCGGTCACCAACCATTTGTGCTTTGGCTCTTCGATCAGCATGTCGGCATAGAACCGTGCCGATCCCTTCATGATCGGATACGCTCGCTTCAGAAATGCCCGGTCGCGGGTAAACAGGTAGTGATCCCAAAGGTGCTGGCAGAGCCAGGCGGATCCGCTCGAGGTTGAGCCCCAGGACGCGCCTTCGCCAGGCGCTGTAAACCCCCAGGGGTTGGTAATGACGTGAGCGACCCAACCGCGCGCGCCATAATAGAGTTTGGCTGTGCGCGCGCCGGGTGTTTGCAACGATTCGATCAGTGCAAACAGGGGTTGATGCAACTCAGATAAATTTGCGACCTCTGCCGGCCAGTAGTTCATTTGCACATTGACGTTGAGATGCCAATCCGCATTCCACGGAGTTTGCACTTCTTCCGCCCAGATGCCCTGCAAGTTCGCAGGCAAGCCGCCGGGCCGCGACGAAGAGATCAGGAGATAGCGGCCGTATTGAAAATACAGAGCGGCAAGTCCTGGATCTTTCATGCCCTGGGAAAACGCATGAAGGCGCGCGGAAATTGGCATCGAAGGGGCGGCGCTATTTTCTGGTCCCAACCGAAGACTCACGCGGTTGAAGTAGTGCCGATAGTCCTCAATGTGGGCAGCTTTGAGCGCCGCAAAGCTCTTGGTTGCGGCTCTGCTCAAATCGACGCCCGAGGCGGTAACCGGGTCACGAGTTTTGCGACCGGCAAATCCCAAGTAGTCAGTGGCCGCTGTTACTAGCAGGACGGCTTCATTTGCTCTCCTTACCAACAAGGAGCAGTCGTCGATGGAAACTTCGCCGCCCTGATTCAACACCTGCAGTCGCGCGGCATACTTCATCCCCTTCCCGTCGGTGCCATTGTTCAGTTGGCCGGTCATCATCAGACTGTCGAAGCGTTCACCTGAACCGGCAAAACGCTCAGGTCGATCAAGCGACGCCTTGAAGTTAATCGAAGCAGGCTTGCTAGCTGATAACCTGACGACGATGACTTGATCGGGCGCCGAAACGAAGGTCTCGCGCCAATAAGTCACACCATCCTGCTCGTATTGAACTCGGGCAATCGCGTTTTCGAGATCCAACTCGCGGCGATATCTGCTGACACCATTCGCGCCCGCGGGAAAGTTGATCTTTAGATTGCCAAGGGTCTGGTAGGAGCCGTATTGGACGTCTTTGCCACGCGCTCGGGCAGAACCTGGTCCCTGACAGGTAAAGCGTTCATAGACCACTTTTTCAGCCTCGGCGTTCTTTCCGTCCAGCAGCAGCCGTCGGATTTCAGGGAGATACTTTGCGGCATCGGGCCGATCTGCATCCTGTGGGGACCCGGACCACAACGTGCTCTCGTTCAAAACAATTCGTTCCTCGGCCACGCCCCCGAAGACCATCGCGCCCAGGCGTCCGTTGCCGAGCGGTAACGACTGTGTGAACTGAGTTGCGGGAGTGTCGAACCAGAGGAGCAGGTCGCGTGCTGAGTTGGCCGCCACGATCAGCGACTGCCATGAAACAAGACAAAGAAACACGACAGCTATATTGTGCGGGCTTCGCTTGGTTACCATTGAGAGCTCAATCGCTATCGCCTTCTATAATCGAAGTCGAGAAAAATAGGTGCGGCCCAACCCCGCTAGGGGTGAGATGTATATAGCACTGGATCCACAACTCAACCTTGCGCCGTTCGGAGGGGCGGAACTCAACGTGGCAGGTACTCATCCAGGATCATTCCGCCCCTCCGAACGGCGCCGGAATTTCATTGTGTCCCAGTCTATAAACATGTCACTCCTACCGGAGTGAACGCCAGGCTTTCCTCCAACAACTTGGTCACTGGGAAGCAACCGGTATCTGCGTCAGAGACCTTCTCATCTCGGTCACAGTTCTCGCGTATGCGGGATCGGGAGCGAGATTCTTCAACTCAAGTGGGTCATTCGCGTGATCCAAAAGCATCTCGCCGGCCTTGCCATCATCCCAACGCACGTAGTGCCAGCGTTCGGTGCGCACAGATTTCCCCAACTTGCCCTGATAGCGAACTACGCTGAAGGCCGGATAATTCCACTTCGCTTGCGGATTGCGCAGGAGCGAAATCAGATTGTGGCCCTCGAGCCGGGCCGGAAGTTCGTACGGTTGTGGCAAACCGCAAAGCTCGACGAGGGTTGGAAATAAGTCTAACAATTGCACGGTACGCGGGGATACGCCTTTCTTAATACCCGGACCTGCCACAATAAAAGGAACTCGGGTAGCAACGTCAAAAAGCGAATAAGCCTTCGACCACTTGCCTTTCTCGCCAAGGTGATAGCCATGATCCCCCAGGAACACGATGATCGTTTTCTCGCGCAGATGGAGTCGATCAACAGCATCGAGCACCCGGCCCACCTGCTCGTCCATGAAACTCACCGAAGCGTAGTAAGCCCGAATCATCTCGCGAGCTTCAGCGGGCGAGGCGTCGCGACCAATAAACAGATCCGTGTTCCGTCTGGCGATTGATATTTCAGGAAAACCTGGCGGGGCCATCGGACGAGAAGAGAAATCTGGCGGCAGCGGTATCTTGTCCGCGTCGTATAGATCGAAGAACTTCTTCGGCGCGGCCGGTGGGCTGTGCGGTTTGACCGCCCCGATCGCCAGAAAGAAAGGCTTGCCCTGGTACTTTTCCAGGTACTCGATCGCCTGAGTCGCCATTCGATAGTCGCCGTTCGATTCACCGTTACCCTCGAGCACCACGATGCGGTCCGACTGTGCTGTTCGGTCCGCGCTGTCTGGATTAGAAGGGGGACGCTGGGCGCCGGTGAAGTTGCGCACCTCGCCACCTTCGGTCCAGGCTTCGGTGTCATCGATGCCCCCGTGAAAAATCTTGCCTGACCTCAGTGTGGCATAACCATTCGCCTTGAAGTGTTGTGGCAGGGAGACGAGATCCGGATGGAGCGCGCGGAAGTAGAATTCGTTATCCAGCACACCCGTTTGCGTCGGATATTTGCCGGTCAGCAAAGAGGAGCGTGACGGATTGCAGAGCGGATACTGGGCGTAGGCGCGATCGAACCTAACTCCCTGCGAAGCGAGTTTGTCTACGTTTGGGGTCTTGACGATGTTGTTGCCGTAGCAACCGAGGGTGGGTCGCAAATCGTCAGAAGCGATCACGATCACGTTGTACTTTGGTTTTGAAGATGCCGCTGTACCGCGCGAAGAGATCGGAGCGAGGGAGACAGCAACCAAAACCAATGCGCTCAAGCAAGCACAGACAAGAAGCTTGGCGACAACTGTTTGCCGATCTGGTCTCAAAAAGATCATGTTTGAAGACTCCGAATCTCGCCCAAGGCAGTGGGTGGATCGATCACTCCCGCTGCATTGTCACGAGGCGACCACGGGTTTGTTCGGCGGTTCACAACTACGTAGTAGTCAAATGTTTATAGTGCGCGACACAATGAGTATCCAGTCGCCGTCCGGAGGGCGGAAAGAGACCAGATGAGTACCTTTCAAGTTGAGTTCCGCCCTCCGAACGGCGACCGAGGCGGGGTGGGAAGTCCGGTGCCATAAACATCGCAACCCTACGGGGTGAAATCCAAAGGTTCTACTCGTCTCTCGCGTGAACCCCTGGAACAATCCGGGATCTCGGTTTGAGTTTTCACACAGTCCAACCTCGTCCGTGGGTGGGGGCTCCTCTCTCACCTAACCTCCGGCACCAACCGCACCGGGCCCAGCATTCCCGACGGGATGGGCTGCACCTTGTCCATGTCCTGCGCCTGAAATCGTTCTCCATAACGCAGATTCAGCAGACGGTAGTCGGGCAGGCTGTGGCCAGCCATGTAATTCATGGCCGTGTTGGCAACCATGATGCGAATCTTGTTTTGGCCCGGCTGCAACTGACCTGTCACATCGAGCGAATAAGGCGGGCACCAGACTGACCCGACGCGCTTGTCATTTATATATACAACCGCCGCCTCCCGTATCGGTCCTTCAAGCCAGGCTTGCATGCCCGCCCGCAATGATTGCGGAGTTAGCGGGATGCCCACGCCAAAATCCAAACTCAGCGAAAGGTCTTTCTGGACCAAGTCGCGGGGCACAACCAGATCCGTTTCGTAGGTAGCCACTCCGGAAAAGTAACGCGTCGATTCGTTTTCGGTCCATGAGCGCAACTTTTCCCATTGAGTCGCCGGGTTCGAGCCGAGTGCAACTCGCCAACCCGTGCTCAAATCAAGCGCTGCCGGCGGCTTCGAACGGGACGCGGGCTCTGGACCAGACATTCCCCGTTTAGAAAACACGAGCACTCGCGACTCGTACGGTTCCAGATCGAGCCGCACAACGGAATACTTCAAGCTATCCGATTCGTACAGCGCTGGTTTCACGCTTCCGTCGAAAGGGTTCCACCATTCCGGTTTCATCCCCGCAACGCGAAATGTCGCCTGCTGGTGCTGCGCCAAATTAGAGGTGTTGGCGATGAAATAGATTTCGGCGTCGGCGGTCTTGCGATGGACAAAACCAATATCGACAAAAGGGGTCTGAAGCTGGACATCGGGAGGCAGGAGTCGATTCAGGGTTTTGCCTAGTTGCATCTTTTCGTCAGCAACGAAATGAGCTGGCGGGTTTGAGCCTTCAAACAGTCGCTTGGATATTTCAATTATCTGGTTGTGGTTCTCCTGAGTCGCGAGAAAGCCTGGCAACTCGAGCGGCGTCCTTCGCGTGGCAATCAGAATTCCGCCGCCACGCACAAACTCTTCCAGCTTCCGGTATGTTTCAATGGGTATTCGTCCGACGTAAGGCAGGATCACGACTCTGTATTTGTTCTGGCCCAGCACCACCGAGCCATTCTCCACTCGACCCACTTGCTTGAAGGCGTCGTCGTCGAAGAAGTCCAGGTTGTAACCTGCTTCGAAGATCGCCGGCATCAGGTCAGGGCCGATGCGTTCGCGCAGAACTTCGATCAAGTGAGGATTGCCGGGTGTCAGGTGCGCCCAACCGTCATCGTTTGGCAGGTACAAGGCGACGTCGTTTGCCGGCTGGCCCTGGCGCATCAAGAAACTAACGCGTTGTAGATACTTCGCAACATCAGGCATGACAATCCACCAGGGGTTCTTTTCGTTGAAGACACCGGCCGCATAGAAACGCCAGCCGGGATACTCCACGCCCGGAGCCGTGTAAGGCCAACCGTGTCCGATCAACTGATTGATCCCCTGGAGGAAGTGCAAATCGGCTTCAGCCTTGACGTCCAGCGGGGTGGCGCGGAATGAAGGTGAATGTAGCCAGGTCCAGGTCTCCGAAGAGGCTATCGGGCGGCTGTAGAGGTGACTTGCCGAAGA
>JAMQPI010000103.1 GCA_023717565.1 Pyrinomonadaceae bacterium
ACGGCGATCGAGGCGGGGTGGGGAGTCCTCGGCTATAAAACATCTCAACCCCTCTGGGGTGAAATCCGAAAGGTTCTCTGCGCGTCTTTCTAGCGTGACCCGCGGAACAAGCGTGGCTCTCTGTTTGAGTTTGCACAGTCTCTAGCTCAAATAGTTCTGCGTTGAGTGGCTCTGCCTGAGGGTGAGTGTCTCCTGCTTGATTCAGCAGTTCACGGGCCGGGCGATAGTTAGCACAAAGACTTCCTCAGCGCCGGCGGCTAGCAAAGCCGCGGCGCAGGCCGACACGGTTGCTCCCGTGGTGAACACATCGTCGATCACCAGCACGCGATCGCCTTCGATCAAGCGTGGATAGCACACCGTAAACGCTGCTGCCACCGACTCTCGGCGTCCTCGCGCATCCATTCCCGCGCGATGCCTTCCCGAATGGACCGTGCGCATGAGGCTTACTTCATCAAACGGCAACTGCACGGCGCGCGCCAGCGCGCTACCTATTACCGCGGCCTGATTGAAACCTCTCTCCTTTTCACGATCGGGGTGAAGCGCAACTGGAATCACGCGCGTCGCTCTGTCCAATGGTGCCCGACCTTGTGTTTCGGCCAACAGGTTAACCAGATGTTGAGAAATGAAAGGCTCGCGTTTGAGCGCTAACACCGAAGCGCGCAGGGCACCTTCATAAGCTCCACAGGCGCGAGCGGCGGTAAAAGCGTCCCCATCGCACTGCCGGCAGCGAACTCGATCTCGTTTTTCCGGCTCGATAGTACCCCATGATAAGGCGCCACATTTCCAACAGATGATGTCCGTGCCGGCGAAGGTTTGAGTCTCGCGCCAACACCCGGCACAAGCAACACCGAGACGCCGGTCCTCAACACTGCCGCCACAGAGTGAACAAGCTTGCGGATAGACGACTGAGAGCAGGGCGTTATAGAACGAGTTCAAAGTGCGCGTGAGGAACATGGATTTGAGCGTGAGGAAACGCGAGCCAAAAAATAAACGACCTCCCGAGCTGATCTCAGGAGGCCGTTATTATGTCATCCGGAATATCTAAGTACTAATCCTCGTCTACATCGAGCAGCCCTCGCTCGTGAAGGTCCTGACAACGAACACAGTGGCGGGCCCACGGCACGGCATCGAGTCTCTTATCGGGCAAGACTTCGCCGCAGTGCACACACTTGGCATATTTGCCCCCTTCGATGCGCTCCAGTGCCTCATCAATCAGATTCAATAATCGGCGATCGTTGTCAGACATGGAGACCAGCAGTTCTTTGGTATACGCATTTGCGGCCATGTCTGCCGGGTCCTGAGTCGCCTCCGCATCACGCTCCCGGCTATACATTTCAGCCTGTTGAACCTGGCCCACCAAACTCTCCCGGCGGCCAAGCAACCTGTCGTGGTAAACCCTCATTTTTCTTTTTTCCATGTTTAATCAATCCTCCACCGACTCGTTAAAGGATCAACGGTGCTGACCTTGATCCAACCCCTGGTTCTTACTTCTGGTAAGGCAAGCCATGAATAATGGTATAGGCCCGGTACAACTGTTCGAGCAGAACCACCCGGGCCATTTCGTGAGTCAGCGTCAAACGGGAGAGCGACCAGCGCTGCGTCACGTTAGTTGAAAGTTCAGGCGAAACACCATTCGGTCCGCCCACAATGAAAACCACTTCCTTGGTACCGCTGTTCTCCCAGCCCCTGACCTGCGCAGCCATTTCTTCAGAACTCAACTGAATTCCGTTGGGATCCAGCAAAACCGTCACAGCGCCCCCGGGCAGCCGGTCTGAGATGCGCTTCGAATCCCTGTCGATGCCCGTTCTGGCCGAGGGAGACTCCTTAAGCTCAGTTACTTCCGAACGGGCGAAGTGCGAAAGTCGCTTCAGATACTCGTCGATCAACGCCTTAAGTCGAGCGTCTCTCGTCTTCCCCGGCCAAATGAGGCGCAAGCGCATTTCAAGAAAGGATGAAGGCGGAGAGCTCAAGGATGAAGGCGGAAGGATGAAGGATGAAAGCCTCGGTAAAAAACATGATATTCATCCTTCCGCCTTCATCCTTCATCCTTGCTCTTCTCGCCTTCATCCTTCCGCCTTCATCCTTCCGCCTTCATCCTTTTCCACCCGCGCCAATCTCTCATAGAGGTTCTTGCGGCTGATCCCCAGTATCCGTGCGGCCTCGGTCTTATTTCCGTGGGTGGCCGTCAGCGTTTCGGTTACATATTCGGCTTCCACTTCAGCCAGCGACTGCGGTCTTTGTCGCCTCCGCTGCACCAGCACAGCGGCTCGAATCGCCTCGGGGAGATCCGCTACCTCTAACCGCTTGCCGGTAGCAATGATCACTGCCCGCTCAATCGTATTTGCCAGTTCACGCACGTTGCCGGGAAATTCATATTCTTTAAGCAAGTCCAGGAACTCCGGCGCCACCCCGCTTATCTTCCGGCCGTGCTTGGCTGCGTAGTCTTTCAAGAACGCCTGGACCAGTTTGGGCAGGTCTTGCGCTCGCTCACGCAAAGGTGGCAACTCAATGTGAACCACATTTAGCCGGTAAAAAAGATCCTCGCGAAAGTCGCGCCGATTCACAGCCGCTGTCAGATCCACGTTGGTCAGGGCAATCAGTCGCGCGTCTACCTTAATCGTGTGGCGACCTCCCAACCGTTCAAACTCGCGAGTTTCGATTACCCGCAGGAGTTTCGCCTGCGAGTCTTTCGTCAAGTAAGCAATTTCGTCGAGCACGATCGTGCCTTTGTCGGCGGCTTCGAATCGGCCCGGCTTTGCTTCGGTGGCGCTGGTAAACGCCCCCCGCTCATAACCGAAAAGCTCAGCCTCCAGCAGGTCGCTGGGTAAGGTCGCGCAGTCGATCTTCACGAATGCCCCCGCAGCGCGACTGGAGTGCGAATGAATATGAAGCGCCAGCGCGTCCTTGCCGGCACCCGACTCACCCGTGACCAGAACATTCGCATCAGTCGCCGCTACGCGTTCCGCGAGTCGCATTACCTCGCGCATCGCTGCTGACTGCGCAAATATCTCGATCACGAGTCGTCTCTCAAAGAACTATTCGACTCACCACCAAACTCGGTCGGCAGAACAATTCGTTTCGACTCTCGCCAGAGTCGTTCCAGGTCGTAAAACTTTCGCGCCTTGTCTAAGAACACGTGAACGATGAAGTCACCATAATCAAGCAGTATCCATTCAGCGCTCTTGTAGCCCTCAACTCGCGCGGCCGCGGTGCCAGACTTCTTCAGCTTCTCAAACACCTCATCAGAGATCGCCTGAACCTGACGCTCGTTGTTTCCACTGACAATCACAAAGTGGTCGGTAAACGTGGCCACTTCCCTCAAGTCAAGGACCACCAGATCCAGAGCTTTCTTATCACTGGCAGCTTGTAAGGCCCCCAGAATTCTCTCATCGAGTTCCTCACTTACTCCCGCTTTCGCTATCGGCTTGAGTTCAGAATGTGTCGTTGGATTCAGCGAACGTTCTTTAGCAGTTGAATTATCGTTCATTCGATTCTCGGTATAACTCATACTTTCTTATGTAGTCCGCCACTGAGGGCGGAACCAGCCTGATTAATTCACTCCCATCATCAGCCCGGAGAGCGCGTCGAATCTTGGTGGCCGAAAACTCCATCATTACCGCGTCCGTAATAAATATCTTTTTCCCGGCGGCTTGCCTAACAACTCTCGAAATTTGCTTAGATCCTCGCAGGTCGACAATTCGATCGCCAACTGACGCGTTGACGAGATCCAAATTGATTTCATATCCCGGTCTCGTGACGACGATATGGTTAACGAGCGCCAGCAACCGCTCCCATTCACGCCAGGTCGTGATCTCGGCCCACGAGTCTGCGCCCATCACGAAGAACAAGTCCGCGGACTCGCCCGCATCTAACTTAAAATGCGCCAGGGTATCGACGGTGTAGCGTCGATCGGAAGCCTCCAGCTCAAATGTCGACACACGGAGCCGAGACTCTTCCTGGGTTGCCAGCACCAACATCGCATAGCGATGAATCGCGGGCGTTACCGGCCGCGTGAGCTTGTGGGGCGCCACCTGGGCCGGCACGAACAGGAGTTCATCAATCTCAAAGAGCTCGGAAACTCTCTTGGCAACTTCCAGGTGTCCTAAATGAACTGGATCAAACGTCCCGCCATAGATGCCAATACGTTTTCTGCCGTTCATCCATTCTTCCGTCCGACTACAACGCCAACGCCACGGTGTCGCTCGTCCTGTCCGATTCTTTCAGTTCACTAAGTTTGGCGGCCACGGCGTTAACCAACTCGCGGATACCCTTGTTAGCCACGGATGAGACAGCAAAGAACAATTTGCCGTCGCTCTCTGCCTGGCGTCTCAACGACTCCAATCGTTCTGGTTCTTCCAGGGCATCGATCTTAGTGGCCACCACAAACTGCGGCCGCTCAGCCAGGGCAGGATTGTATGAAGCCAACTCATGGTTCACCGCCTGATAGTCAGCGACCGTATCCCTGCCGGAGAACGAAGAGACGTCAATCAAATGAAGCAGTAGGGTAGTTCTCTCGATATGCCGCAGAAAACGATCGCCCAACCCGGCTCCCTGGTGTGCTCCCTCAATCAAACCCGGAATGTCAGCGATCACAAAAGTTCTAAAGTCACCCAGATCCACTACTCCGAGATGGGGCTCTAATGTCGTGAATGGATAATCTGCGATCTTGGGCTTGGCGGCCGAGACGGTCGAGATGAAGGTCGACTTCCCGGCGTTAGGAAATCCTACCAGGCCGACATCAGCCAGTAGCTTTAGCTCAAGCTGCAACTCGAGTTCTTCGCCCTCACTTCCCTGCTGGTGGTAGCGTGGCGCGCGATTGGTTGAACTAGCAAAATGCGCATTACCAAATCCGCCCCGGCCGCCGCGCGTCGCCAGCCACCGGGCGCCGTCGATTGCCAGGTCCTGCAGAAGTTGTCCACTGGTTGCTTCAAAGATCTGCGTGCCCACCGGCACCCGAACTTCCACATCTTCGCCATCGCGTCCTGAGCGATTTGAGCCCTCACCGTGCATTCCACGTCCGGCGATATGTTCAGGGTTGTAACGCAGGTGAAGCAGAGTATTGAGGGAAGAGTCCGCAATGATCCAGACATCGCCTCCGCGTCCGCCCTCGCCACCCGAAGGGCCACCACGCGGCACAAACTTCTCTCGACGAAACGCAGTTACGCCGTTACCGCCATGCCCCCCTTGTACGTGAATCTTAACGCGATCTATAAACATTTAAATCGAAAGCGACGCCTTGGGCTCAATCGTTGGTTGGCTCGGGCGTCGCATCGGAGTGTGCTTTCCTTTTAAAGATCTAGGCTGAAGATGCTTGCTCCAGTGGATACACACTGATGAACCTGCCGCTGCGGCCCTTGTCCTCAAATTTTACAGTCCCTTCGATGAGCGCGAATAGCGTGTCATCTTTGCCGCGACCGACATTCTTACCGGGCTTCCACTTGGTGCCTCGTTGTCGCGCCAAAATATTGCCACCTAGAACTCGTTCACCGCCGAATTTCTTCAGACCCAATCGCTGAGAATTAGAGTCGCGACCATTGCGAGATGAACCAACACCTTTTTTGTGTGCCATGCTGAGATTTTAGATTTTGGATTTTAGATTTTTGATCTGCGCTTCAATCGGGACCTCCCAATCCTAAATCGCAAATCAAAAATCAAAAATCGCCCATCCCCTCCTATCCAATCGAATCAATTCTGATCGTGGTGTAGCCTTGCCGGTGTCCCTGCTTACGCTTGTAATGCTTGCGGCGCTTCTTCTTAAAGACGATGAACTTTGGCCCGCGGCCATGATCAACGACTGTGGCTGAGACCTTGGCTGTTCCCACCACCGCCTTATCAGAATCGCCCTCGTTGCCGTTCGACAGCAGCGCTTCCAGCTCAATTGATTTGCCGGCCTCAGTTCCTATCGAAGGGACGCGAAGGGTTTTTCCTCGTTCCACGAAAAACTGCTTGCCGCCGGTTCTTATGATTGCGTATGGCATCTCGGGTTCACCCTTTCAGACGAAACTCTTCGCCCCTGGAAAAGTCGATTATTATAGGCATCCGGTGCCCAAACAGCAACCGCGCAGGCCCGGTGTTCGCTGGGGCGCCGCCGCCTTCGGGTCAGCCTCAGTGTGCCACGGCCACCACGTCGTTCTTCTTCGGCCCATTTTGCGCCAGGAAGTACTCCATGAAGCTGGTGGAAATATCACCCGCGCGGAACTTTGGATCGTCCATGATCTTAAGGTGCAAAGGGATCGTGGTTTTTATGCCCTCGACAACCATCGCTTCCAGAGCTCGCTTCATCCGGGCAATTGCCAGTTCTCGCGTCCGGGCGTGGACAATCACCTTGGCAATCATTGAATCGTAAAACGAGGGCACTCTATAGCCGGCATACACATACGTGTCGACGCGCACGCCGGGTCCGCCGGGCAGGTTAAAGGCCGTAATGAGGCCCGGCGAAGGCGCGAAAGTCTCCGGGTTCTCAGCGTTGATGCGACACTCAATCGCGTGGCCAACGATCATCAGTTCATCCTGCGTGTACCCCAGCGGGTCGCCCTCGGCAATCCGGATTTGATTGCGGACGATATCGGCGAGCGTCACCATCTCCGTAACCGGGTGCTCTACCTGAATCCGCGTATTCATTTCCATGAAATAGAATTTGTTGTCGGTATCGAGGAGAAACTCAACCGTACCCGCGCTCGAATACCCGAGCTTCTTACAAGCTGCGACGGCCGCATCACCCATTTGGTTACGGAGTTCAGGGGAAAGCACCGGCGAGGGCGCTTCCTCAAGCAGCTTTTGATGGCGACGCTGTATTGAACACTCCCGCTCTCCCAGATGAATGCAGTTACCATGTTCGTCTGCCAGTACCTGGATCTCAATATGACGGGGACTCTCTATGAAACGCTCGATGTAAACGGTTCCGTCCTTAAACGCCGCGGCCGCTTCCGTTGACGCTCCTTCCAGTGCGCGACCCAACTCATCTTCGGAATGAACTACTCGCATCCCGCGTCCACCACCACCTGCGGCTGCCTTGACTATGATCGGAAAGCCTATCTCGCGCGCCAGCTTTACGGCCTCTTCCTCAGACTCGATGGGGTCAGGACTGCCCGGCAATATTGGTAGTCCGGCCTCTTTCATCGCCCTGCGCGCTTCAACCTTGTCACCCATCAGACGAATCACACTGGCCGGTGGGCCGATGAACTTGATATTGCAGGCCTCGCAGATTTCGGCGAAGTAGGAAGATTCAGCCAGGAAGCCATAGCCAGGATGGATCGCGTCGACATTGAAGATCTCCGCCGTACTAATCACGGCCGGGATATTAAGGTAACTCTGAGCTGAAGGAGCCGGCCCGATGCAGGCGGCTTCATCGGCAAAACGTACGTGTAGCGAATCGCGATCAACATCGCTGTGTACCGCAACTGTGCGGATGCCCATTTCCTTGCAGGTCCAGATGATGCGACAAGCAATCTCGCCACGATTGGCGATCAGGATCTTTTTGAATTTGCGACTTCCCGAAGGCATGATTGATCCAAAATCAAAAGTTTAACGTCCAATGTCCTGCGGTCCAGAACCGGAACGTGGACATTGGACGTTGTAGCTGGCGCGAGTTACTTCTTGATTCCAAAAAGCGGTTGGCCGTATTCAACCGGCTGCCCGTTCTCCACGTAGATCTTTACGACCTCGCCACTCGTTTCCGCTTGAATCTCATTCATCAACTTCATCGCCTCAATGATGCACACCACCGAGTCCGGTTCAACATTGCTGCCGATCTTCACAAAGGGATCACTGTTCGGCGATGCCGACCGGTAAAAGGTTCCGACGATGGGAGACGGAATCATGTGGAGATCCTGATCTTCCGAAGCAGCCGTTTCGGCCCGAGCTCCAGGATGACCTGGACTCGCCGTAGCTCCGCGGCCGGAGCCACCCGTGGCTGGAGCTAAAATGCCATCCGCTATCTGTGCCCCGGCAGAGTCTGGAGCCACGTCAGACTGGGCGAGATCACGGCGCACGTGAATCCGAAAGCCTTCTCGCTCGAGCTCAAACTCAGCAAAACCGTTTTCCTGAATCAAAGCGATGAGTTCCCGTAACTCATCCATGTTCACGGAAGTCTCCAAATGCGGCTGCCGACTGCGACGACGCCGAACCGGTGCTCCCGTCTCCCGAACCTCGTTCTCAACCGGTTCAGGAATCTGTTTGTATTCGCTTTCTGGCTTACTCATTAATCGCTCTACGACGGCTGTACCAAACTCTTACAAAAGTGACGAGCCCCAAAGGACTCGGTTTGTTGATGCCGATGATCGATTGGGGCTTCATTGCCAACCTAGCGGCTCCAGCGGCGCGGGCTGATCGATGTCAAACTCTTCTTACTTCGCTTCGTCCTCGACCGCCTCCGACTCCGGTTTTTCAACCTCCTCGGCGCTTTCGGAAGCCTGACTCCCGGCGGCAGCAACCGTTTCGTTGGTCGTGGAACTATCTGACTCTTCAGCAACCTGGGTCTTGCCGGACGCCACAGTTACTTTTGCATCCACTGATTTCTTTTTCTTTGCTGGCGTGTGCTTCGCCCGCTTCCGCGCATTTTCCAGCGCTTCGAGTTCACGAGGATTATCAAC
>JAMQPI010000114.1 GCA_023717565.1 Pyrinomonadaceae bacterium
CGATATCAAGGGACGGGGAGAGCCAATCGTGCGGAGTGGCAAGAAGATCACTGCCAGTTCGCTCGAGGCCCTGCGTAAGGCGAATATCGGCGAGGTGGAAATTGACCCTTCCCAGTTCGAGGGCGCCTACGCTCTTTCCGATATCGTTAACAAGGAGAGCGGAGAAGTTCTGCTCGAAGCTAACAATGAGATCAACCCGGCCAAACTGGCGGAGATCATTGAAGCTGGTATCGACAGTTTCTCGGTTTTCTTCCCGGAGCGAGACGATATTGGCTCAATTCTCTCGCTGACCCTGAAGAAAGACGTAATTACCAAACCGGTCGATGCCCTGTTGGAGATCTACCGCAAGATGCGCCCCGGAGATCCTCCGACTGTCCAGACAGCTTACCGCCTGCTCGAAGCCATGTTCTTCGATCCGCGCAAGTTTGATTTTTCGCGCGTGGGGAGATTGAAGTTCAACATCAAGATGGGTAAGCCGGAGCGCGATCGTATCAACGATCCGCTGCTGACGGCCCACGACTTCTACGAAGTTGTGTCCTACGTTTTGAAGATGCGCAAGAACCCGTCTGAGTATCAGTCAGACGATATTGACCACCTTGGCAATCGCCGTGTGCGTGCGGTTGGAGAGTTGCTGGAAAACCAGTTCCGCATTGGTCTCGAACGGATGGAGCGAGCCATCAAAGAGAAGATGTCGATCCATCAAGAGATGCAAACGACAATGCCTCGCGATCTGATTAACGCCAAACCCGTGACGGCCGCGGTGCGCGAGTTTTTTGGATCGAGCCAACTCTCGCAGTTCATGGATCAGACGAATCCGCTCTCAGAGATTACTCATAAGCGACGGCTTTCCGCCCTGGGACCGGGCGGACTCTCGCGTGAGCGCGCCGGGTTCGAAGTACGCGACGTTCACCCGACGCACTACGGCCGCATTTGTCCTATCGAGACGCCGGAAGGTCCGAACATCGGACTCATTTCGAGTCTCTCCTGCTTTGCAAGGATAAACGAGTTTGGTTTTATCGAAGCCCCGTATCGCAAGGTAAGTGATGGGCGCGTACTTGAATATGTGCGCGTCATCAATGGGGGCGACACGAAGCTAAAACACGGCGAACATATTCCGCAGGAAGACGTCGAGAAGGCAAACAAGAAAGTCGGCGCCGGCGGAAAGAAAGTGGAATTCGAGCCCTGGCCCTTCTATTTGACGGCCTGGGAAGAAGACAAACACGTCGTCGGACAGGCGAACATCCAACTCGACGATAATGGTTACATCGTTAACGAGCGCAATGCCGCGCGCAAGGCCGGAGAATTCATTCTCGCCCTGCGCAAGGACATTGAATACGTAGACGTTTCGCCAAAGCAGCTCGTTTCGGTGGCCGCCTCGCTGATTCCGTTTTTGGAGAACGACGACGCGAACCGCGCGCTGATGGGTTCAAACATGCAGCGCCAGTCGGTGCCTTTACTGCGCGCCGAAGCCCCTTACATCGGAACCGGCATGGAGCAGACCACTGCCCGTGATTCCGGTGCCGTGGTCGTAGCCAAACGCGACGGGGTGGTTGACTACGTTGATTCCGAACGCTGCATCGTCAAGGCCGATCACAATGTGGATGGCACCATTTCCCGGGAAGTGACTGCGGACATCTACACGCTCATCAAGTTCAAGCGTTCGAACCAGAACACTTGTATCAATCAACGACCTATCGTCCACGTGGGCGAGCGAGTTTCGAAGGGGCAGGTAATTGCGGACGGTCCCTGTACCGATCGCGGCGAGCTGGCGCTGGGCCGCAACGTGTTGGTGGCGTTCATGCCCTGGCGCGGCTACAACTTCGAGGACGCGATTCTGGTCTCCGAGCGCCTGGTGAAAGAGGACTACTACACCTCGATTCACATTGAAGAGCTGGAAATCGAAGCGCGCGATACAAAGTTGGGGCCGGAGGAGATTACTCGGGATATTCCCAACGTCGGCGAGAACATGCTGCGCGACCTCGACGAGAGCGGGATTATTCGCATCGGCGCTCAGGTTAAACCCGGATCGATACTCGTAGGCAAAGTGACACCCAAGGGTGAAACTCAATTAACCGCGGAAGAGAAACTGCTGCGGGCGATCTTCGGCGAGAAGGCCGGCGACGTCAAAGATGCATCGTTGGTTTCCCCGCCGGGTATTGACGGCACGGTGGTTGACGTGCAGGTCTTCACCCGTAAAGGCCAGGAGAAAGACGCGCGGTCGTTGGCGATTGAGCAAGAGGAAGAAGACCGTCTGCGGCGCGACCTTGAGGATGAAATTCGTATCCTGCGTGAGCAGCGTGACCAGCGGATCTTCGAGTTGCTGGAAGGCCGCAAGCTGGCAGCCGATCTAACAGTCAATCGCGAAGTGGTGATTCCGAAGGGTGAGTCCATTACTCGCGAAATGTTGGTCAATGTCGAGGCCAAGGTGCTGCGCAAGGTGCAGCTGGCTTCATCCCGCATTGATGTCGGCTCAGAGATCAAGGAATACGAAGATCGCACTGAGCGTCAGATCAAGATCCTCTCAGACATCTACGAAGAGAAGATTGCCAAACTGCGTCAGGGCGACGAATTGGCTCCGGGTGTCATCAAGATGGTTAAGGTCTTCATCGCCATGAAGCGCAAGCTTTCCGTGGGCGATAAGATGGCCGGACGCCACGGTAACAAGGGTGTCATCGCCCGGATTCTGCCGGAAGAGGACATGCCTTACCTGCCTGACGGGACGCCGGTTGAGATTGTGCTCAACCCGTTAGGAGTGCCTTCGCGTATGAACGTGGGTCAGATTCTCGAAACCCACTTGGGGTGGGCAGCTCGCGTTCTGGGTCTTCACTTCGCCACCCCCGTCTTCGATGGGGCAACCGAATCTGAGATTAAGGACAAGTTGCGACTTGCCGGAGATCGGGCTACGGAACTCGGACTTCCCGAGATCGTCAATGAATCAGGCAAAGCGATTCTGTATGACGGCCTGTCCGGCGATCCATTCGAGCAGAAGGTTACCGTTGGGTATATCTACATGCTGAAACTGTCGCACCTGGTCGACGACAAGATTCACGCGCGTTCGATTGGACCGTACAGCTTAATCACGCAACAGCCGCTTGGTGGTAAGGCCCAGTTCGGTGGCCAGCGATTCGGCGAGATGGAAGTCTGGGCGCTGGAGGCCTACGGTGCGGCCCACATCCTTCAGGAATTGCTCACAGCAAAATCTGACGACGTCGCAGGCCGATCCAAGATTTACGAGGCCATTGTTAAGGGCGAGGCTGATTTCGATCCGGGTCTGCCGGAATCGTTCAACGTACTGGTGCGCGAGCTGCAGTCGCTTTGCCTTGACGTTGAGCTGATCAACAAGAAAGTCAGCACCAATGGCGCAGGCGACGAAGAAGGTGTCGGCGAGGCGCTGATCACCACTAGCGTAGAAGGATAGGTTATTTTCGATTGCCAATTGCCAATTGCCGATTGGTGTTTTGGCTTCGATCTTAAGTCTGTGGTTGGTTTCTTGCGAACGTGAGAGATCAATCGGCAATTGGCAATCGGCAATTGGCAATGGAGACTGACGTGTTTAGATTCCAACAAGAAAAGCAGCAATTAGCTCCTGACTTTGAGGCAATTCGGATCTCTCTGGCTTCACCGGAGAAGATCCGGCAGTGGTCACACGGTGAGGTGACGAAGCCGGAAACGATTAATTACCGGACTTTTAAGCCGGAACGTGATGGACTCTTCTGTGCGCGCATCTTCGGCCCAGTTGCTGACTGGGAGTGTCTGTGTGGCAAGTACAAACGCATGAAGCATCGCGGCGTGATCTGCGACAAGTGCGGTGTCGAAGTCACGCAGGCGAAGGTGCGACGTGAACGGCTGGGTCACATCGATCTGGCCAGCCCGTGTTCGCACGTATGGTTTTTCAAGGGACTGCCTAGTCGTATCGGACACCTGCTGGATATTCCCCTGCGCGAGCTGGAGAAGGTGCTCTACTTCGAGTCGTACATTGTTATCGATCCCGGCGACGTTCCGGGAATCAAAGAGCGGGAGCTGCTTACCGATGAGCGGTATCGGGAGTTGGTGCGTGATCATCCGGCGCAGTTTGTAGCCAAAATGGGCGCGGAAGCGATCAAAGAGTTGCTTTCGATGGTCAACATCGAAGAGTTGGCCACAGAGCTGCGCAAGCGAATGAAGGAAGAAACGTCGCAGCAGAAGAAACTGAAATACTCCAAGCGGCTGAAAGTTGCCACCTCTTTCTTGAAGAGCGGCAATCATCCCGAGTGGATGATCCTTGATGTTATCCCGGTGATTCCACCCGAGTTGCGGCCACTGGTGCCTCTGGATGGCGGACGCTTCGCCACCTCGGATCTCAACGATCTTTATCGTCGCGTAATCAACCGCAACAACCGTCTGAAGAAGTTGATGGAACTGCGCGCGCCCGAAGTTATTGTGCGCAACGAAAAGCGGATGCTTCAGGAAGCCGTCGACGCGCTCTTTGATAATGGGCGCCGTGGTCGCGTGCTGCGCGGTGTAAACAATCGGCCGCTGAAGTCTCTGAGCGGAACACTTAAGGGCAAACAAGGGCGTTTCCGTCAGAATCTGCTCGGAAAGCGTGTTGACTACTCAGGTCGTTCGGTAATCGTAGTGGGTCCTGAACTGAAGCTGCACCAGTGTGGCTTGCCCAAGAAGATGGCGCTCGAGCTTTTCAAACCGTTCATTTACAACCAACTCGAGAAGCAGGGCCATGCGGCAACCATAAAACAGGCGCGGGAAATGGTCGAGCGCCAGGAGCCTGTAGTTTGGGACATCCTGGAAGAAGTCATTCGGGAGCACCCGGTGCTCTTGAACCGCGCCCCAACGCTTCACCGCCTCGGCATTCAGGCTTTCGAGCCGGTGCTGGTCGAAGGCAAGGCGATTAAGATCCATCCCCTCGTCTGCACGGCCTTCAACGCTGACTTCGACGGCGACCAGATGGCTGTGCACATTCCGCTCAGTCCGGAAGCACAGATTGAAGCCGCCGTGTTGATGCTCTCTAGTAACAACATTCTGAGCCCTGCCAGCGGTCAGCCAATTGCTGTTCCCTCGCAGGACATCGTGCTGGGCATCTACTATCTGACTCGCGACAAAGAGGGCGCCAAGGGTGAAGGCCGGGTCTTCGCTTCGTTGGAAGAAGTATTGCTGGCGCTGGACGCCAAAGAGGTCACAACCCAGACGCCGATCAAACTCCGTATCCAGGGCGATCTCATCGACCTGACTCAAGAGCACGATCCCCAGGACATTCTTCGCGGGGCTGTGCAAGAGAACGTGCGTCGCGTAGTAAATACTACGGTGGGCCGGGTAATTTTCAACGACTCCATACCCCCGGGATTGCCATTCTTCAACGGCACCCTTAAGAAGAAGGGTCTGCAGTCGCTGGTTAACTATTCCCACATTCGCCTGGGCCATGAGATGACCGTCAAGATGCTTGACGATCTCAAGACGCTGGGATTCCTTTACGCCACCAAAGCGGGAATCTCAATCGGCATTGACGACCTGGTGACTCCCGACGCCAAGAAGGGCCTGATCGACAAGGCGGAGAAAGAAGTAATTTCGGTCGAACAACAGTACCTGGACGGCGTCATCACCAACGGTGAACGTTACAACAAGATCATCGCTATCTGGTCTGAAGTGACTGATAAGGTCGCTAAGGAAATGTTCAAGGCGATGGACGAACGCGAGAAATCCACGGGTGAACTGAATCCCATCCTGGTAATGAGCGACTCCGGTGCTCGTGGTAGCGCCCAGCAAATTCGGCAGCTGGCCGGAATGCGCGGTCTGATGGCCAAGCCTTCGGGCGAAATCATCGAGACGCCCATCCGCGCTAACTTCCGAGAAGGTCTGGACGTCTTGCAGTATTTCATCTCCACGCACGGCGCCCGCAAGGGTCTGGCCGACACGGCGCTCAAGACTGCGGACTCGGGTTACCTGACACGTCGTCTGGTCGATGTTGCGCAGGACGTAATCATCAGCGAGCCGGACTGCGGCACGCTGCGCGGTATCTCAGCCAGCGCCATTATCGAGGGCGGTGAGGAAATTGAGTCGTTGCGCGATCGTATTGTGGGCCGCACGGCGCTCGAAGACGTAATCGACCCGGTCGAGGGTCGCACAATCGTCGAAACCAACGAAGAGATCGACGAGGACCTGTCATCCGAGATTCAACGTTCCGGCGTGCAGCGCGTGCGCATCCGGTCCGTGTTGACGTGCGAATCCCGTCGTGGTTGTTGCATCAAGTGTTACGGACGCAACCTGGCCACTGGGCGACCCGTGGAAATCGGCGAGGCGGTGGGCGTAATTGCCGCGCAGTCGATCGGTGAACCGGGCACCCAGTTGACGATGCGCACCTTCCACATCGGAGGTACGGCGCGATTGGAAGAGTCTTCGAAGCACGAAGCGCGACAGGATGGCACCATCAAATACCTCGAGCTGCAGACGGTTAAGAGCCGTAAGGGTGAGAGGATCGCAATGAACCGCAATGGTTCATTGATTATCGTGGATGACCGCGGGCGCGAGGCGGCGCGGTATCAGATTGTTTACGGCGCTCACATCCTGGTCGAGGATGGTTCGCGCGTAACCCAGGACCAACTGCTGGCCACGTGGGATCCATTTACTTTCGCTATCCTTACCGAAGTAGCGGGACATGTTAAGTTCCAGGATCTGAAAGAAGGCGTGACTTTCGATGAGGAAGTCGACGAAGTAACCGGACAGTCGCGCATGGTTGTGAAAGACTCGCCCGACGAAAAGAAGCAGCCGCGTTTCGAAATTCGCAACGCCAGCAACAAGATCCTGAAGACTTACCAGATGCCCGTGCGGGCGAATTTGATGGTCACGGACGCCGAGATGGTGGAGCCGGGTGACATCATTGCGAAGATTCCGCGCGAGACAACGAAGACGAAAGACATCACGGGCGGTCTGCCGCGCGTGGTCGAACTCTTCGAAGCTCGCCGGCCGGCCGAAACCGCGGTCATGTCGGAAATCGACGGCATAGTTAAGTTTGGTCCCATCGCCAAGGGTAAACGCAAACTGATTATTACCGGCGACGATATGGAAGAGCGCGAGTACGACATCCCGCGCGGTACGCACATCAACGTGCAAGAGGGCGACCGTGTGCGGGCCGGCGAGGCGTTAATGGATGGACCGCTTAACCCGCACGACATTCTGCGCGTACTCGGCATGCAGCGTCTGCAGGAGTATCTCGTCAACGAGATTCAGGAGGTTTACCGCCTCCAGGGCGTGAACATCAACGACAAGCACATCGAGGTGATCGTGCGCCAGATGTTGCGTTGGGTGAAGATCAAGGAAGTCGGCGACACGGACTTTCTGCTCGAGGAGCAGGTGGATCGATTCCGCTTCACGGACGAAAATGAACGCGTCAACAAAGACGATGGCGAAGTGGCCCAGGCCGAGCCGCTGCTGCTGGGTATCACCAAGGCGTCGCTTTCTACTGACTCCTTCATCTCCGCGGCATCGTTCCAGGAGACTACCCGCGTACTCACCGAGGCTGCCATATCCGGCCGCATCGACTACCTGCGTGGCTTGAAGGAAAACGTGATCATGGGGCGGTTGATTCCGGCCGGTACCGGTATGGAGTACTACCGAAACGTGGACGTGGAGCGCGACGAAACAATCGATCAGGCCCGCGAGCGCGAGCTTGACGAGTTTCCGGACATCGTCGGGGGTCACGAGATGGCCGTGCCTCAACGCGCACCACTGGTGAGCGCGGCAGCTGCCGACGGCGACGGTGACGTCGAAGTATAGGGCAAAATTGACAGACTGGGTTCTCAGTCTCCAACGAAGACCGGCCGGGCAACCGCGCCGGTTTTCCTTTTGAGGGCACCCAGGAAGCCCGTTTTTCCTTGTTGGCCGACATAATTGCCAAGGCCGAACAGGCCCCCGTGTGCTGCATTCCCCGGGGTGGCGAGGGCAGCGTTTCGACGGTTGCCAATCCGGCAGGATTTGTATATAGTCGGCAGCAATTAGACGGTGGCTGAATGCTTCCGTCTCAGTGGTTGCTGGGGTGAGGACAGTAACCACAAATTAGAAAAGGCGCGACGGCCCAAAAACTGTCGCGCCTTTTCGCTTTTCCAGAGCAGTAGAGAGTTTCAGTACCGAGAAAGTGACTATGGCATCGCTTTGGAAGTTTGGTGGGTTAGGTTCAAGGAAATTAGCCAACCGTGTCTGGAATGATATCCAAGAGGACGACGTTTTTGGCCGGGCTGCCCAACTCTCTTACTATTTTCTCCTTTCCCTTTTTCCTCTCCTTATTTTTCTGACATCTGTCATCGGCCTGGTTATCGGTAAGGAGAGTGGCGTCAGGCAAAATCTCTTCGGCTATCTGTCTCACGTAATGCCACCTGCGGCGTTCAAGTTGATTGAGGCGACGATGCAGGAGGTGGCCGTAGCCAGCAGTGGCAGTAAAATCTCTGTCGGTATTTTGGCGGCCCTGTGGGCGGCTTCTAATGGCATGGGGGCCATTACGGAAGCGTTGAATGTAGCTTATGACGTAAAGGAATCTCGACCCTGGTGGAAGCAGAGACTGACTGCTATTGGCTTAACCGTCGCGCTCTCGGTCTTGATCGTTGGCGCTCTGATAATAGTACTCTCAGGCGGCAAGCTCGCAGGGAGTTTTGCCGCGTACTATGGATTGGCGTCGGCCTTCACGTTGACCTGGAGCATATTGCAGTGGCCCATTGTGCTGGCCACCATGTTGTTCGCCTTCGCAATGATCTATTACTTCGCGCCTGATGTTCGCGGGCAGAAGTGGGTCTGGATTACGCCTGGCGCTGTCCTGGGAGTTGTTCTCTGGTTGCTGGTTTCGTTTGGCTTTCGCCTTTACCTTAACTACTTCGATTCTTACAGCAAAACATATGGCTCACTCGGAGCTGTGATTGTCCTGATGCTGTGGCTCTTTTTTACTGGCGCCGCTGTGCTCATTGGTGGTGAATTAAACGCTGTGATAGAGAACGCAGCGGTTGAGGCACGCGCGTCGGATGCTCTGGAAAAAGGTGAACAGTTGCGGGAAACTGAGCGACGACGCGGAGAGTAGATCGGTGTGCACGCTGAAGATCCTCCTTCCATGAATGCCCGACGTGCTTATGACGTGGCCGTAATCGGCGCTGGAGTGTTCGGCGCCTGGACGGCCTACCTGATTCGTCGGACTGGGGCCAGTGTGATCTTGATTGACCAGTATGGCGCTGGTAATAAGCGTGCGAGTTCCGGAGGTGAGACCCGGATTATTCGCACCGGCTATGGTCCAGATGAGATCTATTCACGTTCGGCCGCCAGGTCGACGGAATTGTGGAGTGAGTTGGGTAAACAAGCCGAACAAGCACTGTTTCATCGTACCGGAGTTCTGTGGTTGGCGCGGGAACAAGACAATTACTCGATGAACACCGTGGCAACGTTCGAACGAATGAACGTGGCGTTTGAAAGACTAACACCAGCTGAGCTAGAGCGGCGCTTTCCGCAAATTCAGCTGGGTCCGATTGCCTGGGCAATACTTGAAGTGAACGCGGGTGTATTGATGGCGAGAAGGAGTGTTCGCGCGGTCGTAGAGGCGGCCACGCGAGCTGGCGTTACATACGTTGAGGAATCCGTTCTGCCTCCGACTGGAAACAGCCGGTTGGAATCAGTCGCTACGTCTGGAGGGGGACGGATCACTGCCAGGACATTCGTGTTCGCCTGCGGACCATGGCTGCCGAAGGTGTTTCCCGAAATTCTTGGTCAGCTCATCAATGTCACGAGACAAGAGGTTTTCTATTTTGGGGTTCCTGCGGGTGATTACCGCTTCGCTCCGTCGGTCATGCCCGTCTGGATCGACTTCAACGACCTGGTATATGCGATTCCGGATGTCGGTGGCTCCGGCTTTAAGATTGCCATCGATGCGCACGGACCGGAGTTTGACCCTGACAAGGGCGATCGCGGGGCCACTGGCGAAGGCCTGATCGCAGTCCGCAAGTATCTGTCGATGCGGGTTCCCGCGCTCGCTGACGCGCCTCTGCTTGGGAGTGAAGTTTGCCAGTACGAGAACACGTCAAACGGCGATTTTCTGATCGACAGGCACCCCACACTGGAAAATGTTTGGCTGGTTGGAGGTGGTTCAGGCCACGGGTTTAAGCACGGGCCAACCGTTGGAGAATATGTTGTAAGAAGAATTGCGGGCGGGAACGATGTTGAGCCGCGCTTTTCGCTGGCGTCAAAAACCACCATACAGCGGCGCAGTGTTTATTGAGAGGTTGGGGGAAGAATCTCGAAGTTGGAAAGGCCGGCGAGTTTCTGATCGCCGGCCTTTTTTCGATAGACCACTGTCTATCCCTTGGAGCCCTACCTGCTCTGGTTAAGGTGTCGGCGGCGGCGCACCTTGCGGAACGACCCACAGATCGGTCGCCATATAGCTTCGCGGCGGCCCAACCATTGTGACGATGCGTCCGGCGTCGAATCCACGCGAATTAACCAGGTAATCAACGATGCGACTCTTCTGAGCTTGTACCTGCCCCGATCGACTTCCCTGGCCAGGATAGACAATCACATATGCCTTCGAGGTTGGATCGTTCTGTAGCTCAATAGCATAGTTGTCCAAACGGGCCTTCTCGTCATTTCTGGCAATTTCGCCAAACTCATCAAACTTCTTGCACGTGATCGGAGCGGGAAATGAGATTAAGCAACTGGCCGCGCAATCCACTGAGTAGCCACCCATCGACAATGTGGCGCTGAGCGTTTGACCGGCCAGACCGGTAGTATCAACTTTGATTGTTCCAGTGCCTTGTCCCTCAATGATCCGGCCCGCCGAGACAGCCCAGGTAAAGCGTGGGGTCACGTTCCCGGTGCCGCCACTGAGTGATGAAGTGAATGTCACTGGCTGGTTGAGTCCAACCCGATCGGGGCAACTAATAGAAACATTGGGGCAAACTGGAGGCGGAGGCGGGGGGCATTTGACGAAAACAGCTATGGAGGAAAACGCCTCGCAGGCTTCGTCGGCGCCGCCCGAGTTTATTGCCAGGAATGCTTTGTAATAACCTGGTCTGACTCCAGCGAGGTCCCAGGTAACGGCGGCACCGGTGCCCTCAAGCCGGCCGGCACTGGTGCTCCAGTTGTAACGAATCGGGTTTCCGCTTGGTGACACCGCTTTAGCATTGAGATTAACGAGCGACGCGCTCGTGTCGCCGGCGCAGGTGTTAAGCACGGAGTGATCGGCTGCGAGGCTAACTGTTGGCGGCGCAAAGACGAAGGTTTCTTTAGCTTTCTGACCCAATGCGTCAGAGGGAGAAAAGGCCCATCCCAACAACACCAGGGGCAGGAACAATCCGATAGGGTAAGGCTTAGATCTAAACATTTCGACTCCTTATGACTCGTTTTTCATTCCAGGACCAGTCGGGCGAGTCGCCGATGTGTCTCTCAGCAAGCAATAACGGTTGAGAAAGAAAAAGTGACAATCCCAGTTTGTTTCCACAACCATTTGACGTCCCGGGGCTTCCGTCCTTAGATTATCCGAACTTAGGGTTGCTTAATCTATGCCGAAAACTGTTTCTTAGCAAGGTTTGACTCACTCTTCAAATTGGCGTAGATACGGTGTGCTCCCTAATAGCTAAAACGTTCTGCAGGGATCTGGAATGAGATACATCGTCCTGGTCGGGGTCATTTTCATATTTTTGGGGCTATCTGCTTGTTCGCGGTGGCGAACGCGCCCGGCCGAGGGTGGGGTGGCCGCTCGTACGGTGGAGACAATTGAGGGTGATCGGTCGGAGGCGCGGGTCTATTTGGAAAAGGGCAAGGTGTTCTATCGGAACGACGAAGACAGCCAGGCCGCCGAAGCGTTTCAACAGGCGTTGAAGCTGGATCCCGAGCTTGCGGAAGCTCATTTCCGCCTGGGTCTTGCTTACAACGCGCTCGGTCAGGATCAGGAGGCGGAGGCCGCTTACAAGAAGGCAATCGACGCTTACAAGAAATACCTGAGCATTAATGGGAATCTTGACGAGGCTGAGGCTCATTACAATCTCGGCCAGACTTATGCGGGACTACATCTATACGGCGAGGCGGTCCGGGAGTACCGCCAGGCGATTCGTCTAAAACCCGATGATGCGGCCATCCATTACGACCTGGGGTTGGCGTTGATGAGACTGGCGGAGTACGACGAAGCCAGCAGGGCGTTTGCCAGGTCTCTGGAACTCGACCCTGACAACTATCGCGCCGAGGACGAGCTCGCTGAAGCGCGCGAAGGCATAAACCGTATCCGGACGGGGAGAAAACACCAGGAAGAGTTGCTCAAGAAGAAAAAAGAAGAAGAACTCAAGAAACAGGAGCAGGGTGGCGACGCACCCCCATCAAAGCCATCAAATACGCCGACCTGACCGGACCGGCGGTAGTTGGCAGTAAGGACAAGTAATAAATGGCAACATACACACCACCACCATATTTTCCCCAGAGTTCCCTGGCCCCACCTGATAAGAACCGGTACAAGAAGTTTAAGCTGGCGATGGTTGCTATTGGAATCCTTGTGGTCCTAATGCTCGGCGGTTTGGGGGTGGGAATCTGGTACCTTTTGGCTTGGATGTTTTAATTGGAGTGCACTTGCGAACACCACTTCCCGATGGAAGGGTGGTTTGCTTCCCCAACGTTCACGACTTTCCGTTCCAGCCGGTAGTGTCATAAAGAAATTAGGACACTACACCAGCCCGTCGCTTGACAGTTAAAGCGTTGACCCTTATAGTTTCCCGTTTCGGACTCACAGTCTGGAAGTAAGTGCAGCGTCTGGTTGGTTCTGTCGGTGTGGAGGCGTTGCCCGACTGCTTTTCAGAACAGTCGTTTGACAAGTATTGTGGCGTAAATTGCATGCGTCGCGACCGGCCAACGGCCAGTCGTTCCAGCGCGTGCGCGCTTGAAGGGTCAAAATGCCCTTTCGTCCTGAATGCGACGCCACAGAAAAGTTTCGGCTTAAGGGAAGCCATAATCCACGCCCGCCTCAACGCGAACTCAGAACATCCCTACGTCAAACTTGTTAACAAGGCAGTCGCCTGCGCTGACTGCCGGACGAAGTGGATCCCAATTGGGTCCGCAGGTTCCGGAAAGAGGCAGGCAACGCCCTTTTGCGCCCTGTAGCAGGGTGGATCAGGCTAAAGAGGAAACAGCAGTGCCCACGATAAATCAACTTGTTCGCAAAGGGCGTCAGCGGGTGAAGTACAAAACGGCCAGCCCGGCGCTGCAGAGTTCGCCCCAGAAACGCGGCGTCTGCACTCGCGTGTACACGCAGACCCCGAAAAAACCCAACTCGGCTCTGCGCAAGGTAGCGCGTGTCCGCCTGACCAACGGGATCGAGGTCACTACCTACATTCCGGGCGTAGGACACAATCTGCAGGAGCACTCCATTGTCTTGATCCGGGGCGGACGTGTGAAGGACTTGCCAGGCGTTCGGTATCACGTGATACGTGGGACGCTGGATTCCGTTGGAGTAGCGGATCGCAAACAGGGTCGTTCGAAATACGGAGCCAAGCGGCCGAAGGCTGGAGCCGGAGCGAAATAACCAGGAAAGGTGCCGGGTGCCAGGTGCCGGGTGCCGGAAGATAAGGCGAAACGAGAAGTGCCGAAGAGAAGATGCAACTGACACCCGGCACCTGAGACCTGACACCTAAAAATTATGCCAAGAAGAAGAGTTGCTGAGAGACGAGAAGTACTTCCGGATCCAATCTACAACAGTCCGCTGGTGACGAAGTTTATTAGCGGGGTCATGTGGGGCGGGAAGAAGTCAGTGGCCGAAGGCATTTTCTATGACGCTATGAACCAGGTGGGCGATAAGACGGGTGAAGAGCCTCTCAAAGTGTTCAAGCGTGCGATTGATAATGTGAAACCAACCGTCGAGGTCAAGTCGCGCCGGGTTGGCGGTTCCACTTATCAGGTGCCTATCGAAGTCCACCAGGAGCGTCGCGGAGCGCTGGCGATTCGTTGGATTGTTTCTTACGCCCGCGGACGAGGCGAGAAGACCATGACCGACCGTCTGGCGGCAGAGATTCTCGATGCGGCCAACAACCGTGGCAACGCAGTGAAGAAGAAAGAAGATACCCATCGCATGGCGGACGCCAACAAGGCATTTGCCCATTACAAGTTCTAGCAAGAGGTCCGTTGTCCGTTGTTCGTGGTCAGTAGATCTGAAGGCACAAACCAAGCGAACAACTGACTACTGACAACTGACCACTGACAGAGAGTTATGGCTAAGCAAGATCTAAATCTGACCAGGAATATCGGCATCATGGCGCACATCGATGCCGGTAAGACGACCACCACCGAACGTATCCTGTATTACACGGGCATAACGCACAAAATTGGCGAGGTGCACGAGGGTACGGCGACGATGGACTGGATGGAGCAGGAGCAGGAGCGCGGCATCACGATTACCAGTGCCGCGACGACCTGTTACTGGGAGCGAAACAGCGTCGATCATCGCATCAACATTATCGACACGCCGGGTCACGTCGACTTCACGATGGAGGTTGAACGTTCCCTGCGGGTGCTCGACGGAGCTGTGGCTGTGTTTGACGGAGTTGCCGGCGTTGAGCCGCAATCTGAGACAGTTTGGAGGCAAGCCGACAAGTATGGTGTGCCTCGCATTTGTTTCATCAACAAACTCGATCGAGCCGGCGCCTCGTTTGATCAGTCGTTTGAATCGATTATTACCCGCCTGGGTGCAAATCCTGTCGCCATTCAAATTCCTATCGGCCTTGAAGATCAACTCAAAGGCGTGGTGGATCTAGTCACCATGAAGGGTTTGATTTGGAATGACGAGAGTAAAGGCTCGGAGTATGAGACTGTCGAGATTCCTGAAGATCTCAAAGAAGCTGCCGCGGCTGCGCGGGAGAAACTGGTTGAGGCAGTCTCGTCCGTTGATGACGGCCTGATGCATAAGTATATCGAAGGCGCGCACATCTCTGAGGAAGAGATTCGGAAGGCGCTGCGCAAGGGAACTCTCGAGTTGAAGCTGGTTCCCGTGGTAACGGGGTCGGCATTCAAAAACAAGGGTGTGCAGACTTTGCTGGATGCGGTGGTTGATTATCTGCCGTCGCCGCTCGATATTCCGCCGGTTGAGGGAGTGAATCCCAAGACGGGAGCGATTGAACTTCGTCCGCCCGATGCCGGTGCGCCGTTTTCAGGACTTGTTTTCAAGATCATGGCCGACAAGCACCTGGGCCAGTTGTCTTTTGTTCGCATTTACAGCGGCACGACCAAGGCCGGTTCTTACGCCTACAATCCAATCAAAGATACCAGAGAACGCGTCGGCCGCTTAATGCGAATGCACGCAAATAAGCGCGAAGATATCGAAGATGCAAGCGCGGGCGAGATAATTGCCATTGGTGGTATGAAGCAAGTGACCACAGGTGACACGGTCTGTGATGAGAATAAGCCGATCATTCTCGAGAGGATGGAGTTTCCAGCCCCAGTTATCCGCGTGGCTGTCGAGCCGAAGACCCGTCAGGACCAGGACAAACTTGGAGTAGCGTTGAATCGGCTGGCCCAGGAAGATCCTTCCTTCAATGTTTCCACCGATCCGGAGACTGGCCAGACAATCATCGCCGGTATGGGCGAACTGCATCTGGAGATCATCGTCGATCGTATGAAGCGCGAGTTTGGCGTAGAAGCAAATGTTGGCAAGCCACAGGTTGCCTACCGCGAGACGATTACTCAAGGGGCGCCGGGCAAAGAAATCTACAAGAAACAGACCGGCGGTCGCGGCCAGTTTGGACACGTTGAGATTGAGATCGAGCCCGCTCCTGGCGAAGGCTTTGTTTTTGAGAACAAGATTACCGGCGGTTCGATACCCAAGGAGTTCATCAAGCCGGTCGAGCAGGGAATTAGAGACGCGATGGAGCGTGGCTTTCTGGCGGGGTATGAGTTGGTGGATATCAGAGTGCGTCTTATTTTTGGTAGATACCACGAGGTTGACTCCGACGAGCGCTCCTTCCACATAGCAGGTTCGCTGGCGTTTCAGGATGCCCTGCGAAAGGCCAAGCCGGTGCTGCTGGAGCCAATTATGCGCATTGAGGTGGTAACGCCGGACGAATACATGGGTCCCGTTAATGGCGATCTGATGCGCCGGCGCGGTCGGATCGAAAAGACTGAACCGCGGCCGGGTGGTGCACAGGTGATCACTTCATTCGTGCCTCTTTCTGAGATGTTTGGTTATACGACCGATCTTCGTTCAGCCACTCAGGGACGCGCGACATCCACGATGCACTTCGAGCGCTACGAGCAAGCGCCAAGGAACGTTGCGGAAGAAATAATCGCAAAAGTGCAGGGAAATGGTTCTGTTTAGAGGCGAGCGTTACTCGTCCAAGGTGAGGATAAATAATGTCTAAGGAAAAATTTGACCGTTCGAAGCCGCACGTGAACATCGGGACGATCGGGCACGTGGATCACGGGAAGACAACGTTGACGGCGGCGATCACGAAGGTGCTGGCGAAGGGGAATCCGAAAGTGCATTTCGT
>JAMQPI010000132.1 GCA_023717565.1 Pyrinomonadaceae bacterium
TCCCTCAGCACTCCTCTCTTCAATGCTGACTCTTTATATCACTGTCTTCCATCTTGCTTGCTTTCTTTTTCATTCGCACTCTGCTACTAACCATTCCGCTTTTTGACACAGTCTCTACGGCAAATGGTTCTGTGGTTGAGCCGTAGTGGCGGCCCATCCTTGATACCAACAAGGCTTTAAGTCTATTCTGCTTCCTGACATTCAAACCAGAAAAAACGGTAGGGAGAGATGCCCGCAAACCGCAGACTGCTCGCAGTGATTCTCGGCGGAGGTGCCGGAACGCGCCTTTTCCCGCTGACTCAACAGCGGTCCAAGCCAGCTGTTCCTTTGGGTGGGAAATACCGCCTGGTGGACGTGGCTATTTCCAACTGCATCAACTCAGATGTGCTCCGCATGTTCGTGCTGACTCAGTACAACTCAGCTTCGCTGAACCGTCATATCGCTCAGACCTATCGCTTTTCTCATTTCTCGGATGGCTTCGTTGAGATACTGGCCGCTGAACAGACCCCCGAGAGTCCGCAGTGGTTTCAGGGTACGGCCGACGCGGTCCGCCAGGTGCTCCCGCATATTAGAGACTGGGGCATCGATACGTTGTTGATACTGTCGGGTGATCATCTCTACAGCATGGACTATCGTGAGTTTCTTGCCCGCCACTATGAGTCGGACGCCGATGTGACGGTCTCGGTGATACCCAGTGATCCTATATCTGCCAGCGAGTTTGGCTTGCTAAAAACCGATCCGGATGGCCGAATAGTCGAGTTCAAAGAGAAACCCAAAGACAAGGAATTAGAGTCGATGCTGGTAGATACTACTACCCTGGGATTGAGTGCTGAGGAGGCACGCAAACGTCCCTTTCTGGCGTCGATGGGCATCTACGTTTTTAAGTATGACCGTCTGGAGCAGTTCCTGGCCGAGGACCCGGCGTGGGTCGACTTCGGCAGAGATGTGATCCCAGGAGCGATAAAGTCTGGAAATGTGCAGGCCTTCGTCTTCAATGGTTACTGGGGAGACATCGGAACCATCTCCGCTTTCTATCGCGCCAATCTGGATCTGACATCCAAGGTTCCAAAGTTCAATCTGTTTGACGCCGAAGCTCCGGTGTACACGCGCGCTCGTTACTTGCCGCCATCAAAGGTTGAACAATCGGAGATCCAGGACTCGATCATGAGCGAAGGCTGCATCATTGATGGAGCGAGAATAACCAACTCGGTGGTTGGCTTGAGAAGCCGAATCTCAAAGGGTGTTCATCTCGAAGCTTCGTTCATGATGGGAGCCGACTATTACCAAACAATTGAAGAGATGCATGCCGATTTGACCACTGGACTGCCGCGGGTCGGAGTTGGAGAGGGCACGCTCATCAGGAAGGCCATCATTGATAAGAACGCTCGTATCGGAAGCAATGTACGCCTGCTCAATGATGAGGGAATTCAGAACGTGGATGGTGATGGTGGATCTTTCTATATTCGTGATGGAATCATCATCGTTCCTAAGAATGCTGTCGTTAAGGATGGCACAGTCATTTGATTCGTGCATTACAGTTGTAGGGTGTCCCCCCGCCGGGCACCCCGAGTTACGTTGATCTCGAGTTCTCGAAGGAGTTGACCGGCGGAAAACAACGGGCGGCTAGGGAAGTGCCGCCTGCAGATGTGGTTCGGGGAGCCTCTGAACGTGGCCATTGGATGGGGTAAATCTTTCGAAGACCAGGTCGAGGAAGGGAACCAAAGACTATCGGCCGACGAACGACAGATGAGGTTGCCCCTGGAGGCTCGCGTTCGGCTGCAGAAACTGGAGTCACTAAAGCTGTCTCGGTCCAGAATGTTGCAACAGTTGGAGCGAGCCAGGCACAATGCGCACCGTGAGGTCTTAATGAAAGGACTAAGCGCGATTGAGAAAGAGATTGAGGAAATCGACGGAGAGTAGTTCGCGTCAAACCAAGCATTAATCTCAAGCGATACCTTAACTAGATGAATCTTCGGAATGAACTCACCTTGTTCCCTCGCAGTTAACTCATCCATACGAATACACTTCAGGTAGCACATTAAATGCCGAGAGCTAAACCCGCCACGCGTGACCATCACCCGGCAAAAGTCCGGAGAGCCCCACCTGGCGTCAAGCGTTCGTCAAAAATACCGGCACTCAAAATTCCCAGAGATGCGCAGGGAATAGAGCTGGACTTCGATGGTCGAGTCGTCAAGCTGACAAACCTCAAGAAGTTGTTCTGGCCCGAACTGGGAATAACGAAGCGCGATCTAATCCAATACTACGCCGACGTTGCGTCCGCACTACTCCCGCATTTAGTCGACCGGGCAATGGTGATGAAGAGGTACCCCAATGGCGCAGCGGGTGAATTCTTCTTCATGAAGCGTGCCCCCGAACCGCGGCCGATCTGGATTGAGATTTGTAGTATTGAACATTCGTCAGGGAACATCATCGATTTCCCAATGATCCAGGACCTTCCTTCCTTGCTCTGGCTCATTAATCTTGGCTGCATCGACCTGAACCAATGGTATGCGCGGTGCGACGATGTGGATCGGCCCGACTATCTACACTTTGATTTAGACCCGGTCCCTGGGGCCAATTTTGAGAAAGTGGTGGAAGCGGCACTAACTATCAGAGAAGCCCTCGAGTCGCTCAAGATCCGCTGTTACGCCAAGACTACCGGCTCGAAGGGTATACATGTTTATGTCCCCATCGTCCGCGGGCCAACCCAGAAACAGGTGTGGGGCTTCGCCAAGGAGTTCGCTCACGCGCTGGCCGCGCAGGCGCCGGAGCTGTTGACCGCCGTCTATAAAGTTTCCAATCGGCCCAAAGGAAGGGTGTTGGTCGACTATAACCAGAACTCCTGGGGACGAACACTGGCTTCGATCTATTCAGTCAGGCCCGCAGCTCGAGCTTCGGTTTCGACGCCGGTAACCTGGAGCGAGTTGGAAAAGGGAATCAAGATTGATGACTTCCGCATCGACAACGTACCCGCACGGGTTCGCCGGTTGGGGGACTTATGGAAGCCGTTGCTTGCCAACCGCGGGAGGTTCAGGCTTGAAGCTTATCTTTAAGGTTCTACCTGAACGTCGGGTTATCGGCAGTTATCCAACATGGAATCCCAAGAGGCTTGAAGTGGAAGTCCGGCTTCTTTGAGTCGACGCTTGAACTGGATTGATTGACGTAACACTTCAGAGGTCGGCAAGCAGACAGTTCAAGCATCTGGTTAGCTCAGACGGCAAAGCAATCCAACTCTTAGGACTCCATGAAGGTGACTGAGATGTCAGAAGTGGAATCTTCATGGCCAACAATTTGGACCATAGGCCATTCAACTCGTACTGGCTCAGACCTCATCCAGATTCTCAAGGTACATGAAATCGGCATTCTGATCGACGTTAGGAGTTTTCCCGGCTCGCGCCGATATCCGCAGTTCAATCGCCTCGAGTTGTCGGAGTCCCTGGCTGATGAGGGGATCATATATAACCACCTTCCAACACTTGGTGGCAGGCGTCAGCCTTCGCCAGACTCAAAGAACACGGCGTGGCGAAACTCGTCATTTCGAGCGTATGCGGATCATATGGAAACCGTGGAGTTCAAACAGGGAATCGAGAAACTGTGTGGACTCGCTAGCAAAGCCGGGGCGGCGGTAATGTGTGCAGAGGCGCTGTGGTGGCGCTGTCATCGCAGTCTCATAGCAGACTATCTGAAGGCACTAGGGGCGGCAGTAATCCATGTTAGGGATGAGAAGCACGCTGAGGAACACCCCTATACAAGCGCGGCACGTGTCGTTCAAGGACGGCTCTCATACGAAGGGTTGTTCTCCGAAGCGCAAGGCGATCTTCTGCAGGTGAAAAGTTGAGGTAAGAGTTGAACTAGTGTCCTGTTTCCTTAGGTTCTCTGACGAATTCATCGACGGGATAGGCAGATTGCCCAAATCAAATGATCGCACGCCAATCCCGGAGGGACGGAATGTTTATAGCGCGTTGGCCGAAGATTTAGTTCCCAACTCCATCGGAGTGAAATGTTGTTGCGGCTGCGTGACGCCAGGAAGACATTTCGCTCCGCTGGAGCTTCCAAAAACATCTCTTCGGTGCCGCGGTCCTATAAACATTCGATCCCTACGGGATCGGGGTTGTGTCTCGAATTAATCTAAGCGGTTTCGTCATTCCTGGCTCGACGAATTTGTCAGCGAACCTTAGAAACAGGACACTAGAGGGATTAGTGGCTGCTGTGCCAGACCTTGGCCTTCTGACCCTTCTTGCGTCGTTTGACGCCCGTTCGGGGAGGCACTGTCTTGGGATCTCCGGTCGCGGCCTTCCTGACGTCACCGCCTTCGTCTTCAGCTATCTCAGCTAGGGTGCGGCGGGTGAGAATTGACGCCGGAGCAATTTCGGTGACTTCCTCTTCCGTGGTGTAGTAATCCCGATGTTTAATCAAGAGCCACTGTCGATCCCTGGTTCGAACGAGTACCCACGAGCCTTTTAGCTTCTTCCCGTTCAGGGAAAACTTTAAC
>JAMQPI010000158.1 GCA_023717565.1 Pyrinomonadaceae bacterium
CTTCGATGCGATCTCGTAGCTTGCCGCGAGCACTTCTGCCAAACGTGAACGAGGAACTACAGCGTCCTGGATCATCGAGTCAGGTGCGATGCGCGCGACTGCTCCAAAGGCACCTTTGCGCGCCGCCCAGAGTTTCTTCCGCTCTGTCTCGTCGTGTGCGAGCCGGCAAATACGAGCTCTGTATTCGAGGCAAAGACCTTTGACGCGCTCCGCTTCATCGTCAATTCCTGCTTCGATCCCATCAAGCTCGATTAGCAGCGCTGCGCCGATGTCGAGCGAGAGGCCGACGGCAAAAACACTCGCTTCGACAGCTCGAATGATCTCACCGTCCATCATCTCCAGCGCGGCCGGCATTACTCCGGCAGCGATAATTGCAGACACCGCATGGCTCGCGTCATTCACTAAAGGGAACTCAGCGAGTAGTGTGCGCACTGCGGGCGGCACGGGCACCAATCTCAGGGTGGCCTCGGTGGCAATTCCGAACGTGCCCTCTGATCCGACGAAGACTCCGAGCAGGTCGTAACCTGTTGAGCCTCGCTCACTGCTTCCGAGATCGACAATCTCCCCACCTGCCAGCACCACTCGGGCGCCGATTACGTGGTCTGTGGTGGTGCCATACTTGAGGCAGTGAATACCGCCCGCGTTCTCCGCCAGGTTGCCGCCGATGGTGCAACTTCCCTGGCTGGAGGGGTCGGGGACATAGTGCAAGCCCAGATGGGCCACCGCCTTAGACACGTGTGCGTTAACCACTCCGGTCTGCACCACGGCGGTGCGATTTCCTTCGTCGATGCTGAGAACCTTGCGCATCCTGGCCAGCTCGATCACCACGCCGTGATCCAGCGCGAGCGCTCCGCCCGATAGACCGGTGCCTGCGCCGCGCGGTGTAAACGGAACCCTGGCGTCAGCAAGCACTCGCATGACTTCGGCTGTCTGTTCGGTTGAATGGGGAAACACTACCGCGCGAGGTGGATATTTGTGTTGCGGCAGACCGTCACATTCGTATACGAGCAGCTCGCTAGGCTCCGAAAGCACGGCCTCACGACCAACAATTGCGCGCAGGTTTTCGATCAGGTTATCCAAAGTGTTTTTGCGTGCAGCGCAAGACGGCAGCGTTATTCTCTTATGCTTTTCAGGGCTGTCTAGCCAGCAATGATACACTACGCGTCCGACCTATCAGCAGCTCTCTAGGAGATCCGTTTAGCGTCCAACATTAGTTAGTCGTTGCGGAAAGCCAACCTGGAGGTTGAAGGGCTCACCCCGTTAGGGGTCGCATGTTTATAGCACTGGACGCCTAGCCCAATCCGCGCCGTTCGAAGAGGCGGAACGAAACTTGGGAGGTACTCTTCTGGCATCGTTCCGCCCCTTCGAACGGCGCGTGGTTTTGATTGGGTACTTTTGGTCTATAAACATCGCACTCCTAACGGAGTGAAAACTGCGAGTAAAAACTGCGTATTGACTTCCGGGGCTACTTCGGATAGAAGGCGATCGGTTTTGTCCAATCCTCGCAGGTGGAAGCACCGATGAAACAACGACCAACTACTTCACCGATCCTATTCTCTGTACTGATTGCGTTGATGGGAGTAAACCCATTTGTAGTCTCCGCTCAAACCGGTTCTGCGACCCCTGCGCAAACAGGTCCTGCAAACAGTACACAAACCAGTTCTCCGAGTCCCTCGCCAAACGCCGCGCCAACTCCCGATCCCACAGCGTCGCCGCAAGTCATTCGAGTGCTGGAGGGACACCTGGAACTGGACGATATTATTCGCATTGAGGTCGATAAGCTCGCCGAGTGGGCCGGTACGAACGATCCTACGAAGCTGGTGCCTTATCTCAATGGCCGGGCGATTCGTGGGAATTACCCGGAAGAGATTCATGCGTCCAAGAACCATCTGCAGTTTCACTTGCAGATCACACCTGAAAACAAGGACGTCTGGATTGATCTGCTGGGCGAGCCCAGTGGAACTCGCCGGCAAGTGGCTTTTAGCGTCGGGCTTGAAAACCAGTCGCCGTTCGAATCCGTTTTTAGCCTAAGCCACCCACTCACGCTTACCGTGATTTCACCTGTGTACGGGATAGTTTCCCTGGTCGTTGTCCTGCTCACGGCGATCTTGCTGATCCGGCTCGCAACCAAAACCAATCTAATTCGGAAGCCCGGCTTGTCACCCGTTCCGGGCAAGCTCACACCCTACGATCTTGGCCGGGCACAGATGGCGTTTTGGTTTTTCCTGATTTATGCCTCATATCTAACAATCTGGTTGATTACCGATGCGCTTGATACGATCACGCCGGCGCTGCTCGGGCTGATGGGTATCAGTGCCGGCACAGCTTTGGGTGAAGCCCTGATCGATACCGGAAAGGACGACGCGCAGTCAGCTCAGCTTCAACAACTCACCGGGGAAAAGCAATCACTCGAACAGAGCATTCCGGAATTGCAGTCCCAGCTTGCTGAAATCAACGCCAGGACCACACTTACACTCGAAGATACGACGAGCCGGGATAGTCTGAACAAACAAGTACAGGACAACCGGACTCGTCTCGGACAGGTCAACCAACAGATCCAGACCGTCACGCCAGCGGCATCGAGAGACGTGTCGAGAGGGTTTCTTAACGACATTCTCTCCGATGCGAGCGGGTATAGCTTTCATCGGTTCCAGATTTTCGCCTGGACGATCGTGCTCGGAATTATTTTTGTGGCGTCAGTTTACAACAGTCTGACGATGCCGGAATTCAGTCCGACCTTACTCGGAATCATGGGACTCAGTTCCGGCACGTACCTTGGCTTCAAGTTTCCGGAGCAGAAGTAACACCGAATACCAACTTGGCAAAGACTGAAGGAGGCATGATGGACTCTAATCGGTGGCGACAGGAACTCGCGGGTTGCGCTCTCCTGTGCGCGGTGACTTTCGGGATGACGATCAGCGCGTTAACGTCGAAGCTAGTGTTTGGTCAGACCCCAGTTGCTGCGGCAAAGCGGGTCAAGTTCAAGCCCGCGTGCGCCAAACCAAGCTTTCCCACACCCGCACCCGCTCGCAGTCTCGGAATCGACGCGCAGTGTGGACTCGCTGGCGCCGGTGCCGGACCCGAGGGGCAACAGGACATGGTCAAGAACAACTTCTGCGCGAAGGGAACGCCTCAGCCAATCACCATTGACAGTTTGACCAAACTTCAAGCACAGGTCGAACAGAACCCGGCGATAAACTTCGGCAACGAGAACAAAGGGACCAGAAAGAGGGGTCCGACCACGAACCGGGCGCCCTTGAAAAAGCTTGGCGAGGGCAAGCTCGTAACGCTGAAAGCATTCATTCTGATCGCGCGCCAGGAAGGCGGAGAAAGTGTGAACTGTGGCAAGAACGTTCCCAATGAGGCGCTCTTTCACGACATCCATATTTCCCTCGTCGACTCGACGGACATAGACAATGAATGCTCGGGCGTGGTCGCTGAGATGAGTCCCCATCATCGCCCCGACTCGTGGACGCACGGAAACGTCGAAAAAGTCGCGAAAGAAAAGTTGCCGGTGCGAGTGACCGGTCAGCTGTACTTCGACTCCAGCCACTTCCCTTGCAGCAATGGTCAGGGTGCCGGCGAGGGCAATCCCAAGCGCGTCTCGCTTTGGGAGATTCACCCGATCTACAAATTTGAAGTTTGCACGGCCGACTGTGATGGAGCAGGTCAGTGGATAGACCTGGATGCATGGGCCAATCAATCGAAGTAGAAGGGAGAGTACGATGTTTGCACTCCAGCCGCGATGTTTCTCAGATCGTGCCTCACAATTGGACGGGTGTCCCTCGGTGGGCACCCCAACGTCGCAGAGAGGGTGATCCTGAAAAGAATGAGTTGCGTACGATCCAGGCGGCCACGGGGTGCCGCCCATACAATGCTATTTACGTTTGTTGGTCTGATGATGATTACCTTCAATGGCAGCGCTGACAACACCGCACCGTTGGCCAGTCTCATTATCATCAATGCCAGGATCCAGACGATGGACCCGGGTCATCCGGCCGCTGAGGCAGTTGCCATCTACGATAATCGCATTGTGGCCGTTGGCTCCAATAAAGAGATCAGGAAGTTGGGTGACGCAGCAACACGCGTGATCGACGCGAAGAAGCAGTTGGTCCTGCCGGGCTTCAACGATTCGCACGTCCATTTCCTTAGCGGAGGCTTCCAGCTTTCGAGCGTGGATTTACGCGACGCCAATACTCCGGAAGAATTTGCCGCGCGCATTCGACAATTCGCGGAGAAGCAACCTGCGGGTCGCTGGATTACCGGTGGGGATTGGGATCATGAGCGCTGGGCCGGTGTTAATGAAAACGCGTCGCTGCCTACGAAGGAACTAATCGACCGTTTCACCCCAGACAGGCCGGTCTTTGTTAGTCGTCTTGATGGCCATATGGCGCTTGCTAATAGCGTCGCTCTGAAGCTGGCCGGGGTAACGCGGCAGACGCTCGACCCGGCAGGTGGGTTGATCGTTCGTGACCCTAAGACTGGTGAACCGACAGGAATTCTTAAAGACGCAGCGATGAGCTACGTCTGGAAGGTCGTCCCCGCAACGAGTTTTGAAGAGAAACTCAATGCCGCACGTGCGGCGACGGAGCATGCAGCACGACTCGGAGTCACGAGCGTGCAGGATATGTCAGCGGGAAGTGATGTTGGCGTCTATCAAACGCTCCTGGATCGCGGGGAACTGAAGACCCGCATCTATGCAGTTTCACCTTTGCCTGCGTGGGAGCGATTGGCGCGCACAGGCGTCCGCGCACACTTCGGCAGTCACATGTTGCGAATTGGGGGGCTGAAAGGGTTTTCCGACGGCAGCCTCGGCTCAACCACGGCATTTTTCTATGCGCCTTATAAGGATGCGCCAAATACCAGTGGGCTGGCAGGTGATGAGATGTTTCCAGAGGGAGCGATGCTCACGCGGGTACGGGAAGCCGATCGCGCCGGGTTGCAGGTCATGATCCATGCCATTGGAGATCGGGCAAACGATATGATCCTCTCAATCTTTGAGCAAGTAGCGCGCGAGAATGGTGAGCGCGATCGACGGTTTCGCATCGAGCACGCGCAACATTTGCGGCGAGAAGATGTTCCCCGTTTCAGTAGCTTGAAAGTAATTGCATCGATGCAACCCTACCACGCGATTGATGACGGCCGTTGGGCCGAGAAGCGGATTGGCAAGGAACACGCGAGAACAACCTACGCGTTCCGGTCGCTCCTGGACGCCGGTGCCACACTTGCCTTCGGCACCGACTGGACTGTAGCGCCGCTCGATCCAATGCTGAGTATTTACGCGGCGGTGACTCGTCGCACGCTGGATGGGAAAAACCCGAAAGGATGGGTTCCGGAGCAAAAGATCTCGGTCGAAGAAGCTGTTCGTGCGTACACCGTGGGTTCGGCTTATGCGGAGTTTCAGGATGGAGTGAAGGGAAGCATTACGCCAGGTAAGCTGGCCGACCTGGTGATGCTTTCGCGTGATATTTACAAGATTGATCCGAAGGAGATCGAGAAGGTGCAGGTTGTGATGACTATAGCAGATGGACGAATAGTGCATGAGCGGAAATGATCCAGGGCGTAATTATGCGGCAGAGATTCAGGCAAAGCGGACAAACTCAAAGGGCTTCTGACATCGGCAAGATTTTCTGGAGTACCGGTTTCCTTCTGGCTTTGAATGGGTTCGACAGTGCGGGTGGAGTCTACCCATCCTGACCTTAGAGACCCTCTAACTTGAGATACTCTAAGTCGTTTGTCTGAATTGAATTTGTTTGACATGGGATTCTTTTCTTAAGTTGGTCGACCTGGCTAACGAATTCTCGCCACAAAGCTCACGTCGCCGGAATTATTTGGAGCGAGATGGCTCAAGCTTCCGGTAAACGTCCACCGCACGTTGGTGACGTTCCGATCGTAACCGGCAGGCGCTCCACCCCCACCACTCACCGGCGTATAAGTCCAGGTAGATCCCCCATCATTTGAATATTCGAATGCTGCGACGAGTCCGGTCGTTCCGGGACTACTGGTCATCGTGCCAACCTTAAAATCGAGGTTGCGGAAGACTCTTTCGAGCGGATCTATGTTCGCCATATTGGGATCCACTATGACGAAAGTGATTGCAGGTTGACCGCCGGTGTTTGCGTAGGCGATGGTGTAGGTGAGATCTGTTCCCGGAACCTGCACGCCATTAGGTACAACACTCTTCACTAAACTGACGTTCGGGGGCACCGCGGTGTTAATGGTCGTCGGGTCATTGGCCGTGTTGTTCGAACCGTTGGATTCTCCCCCTCCGGAGACCGTGGCTGAGTTTGTTACGCTCGCCGGAGCAGTAGGCGAGACATTCACAGTCAACGTGATGACAGGATAGCTGGAGCCAGC
>JAMQPI010000241.1 GCA_023717565.1 Pyrinomonadaceae bacterium
TAAGGGTTCGGAGTCGGCGACGGGATGCTGGTGGGCGTGGTTCTGCCGGCAGGACGTGGAAAACTTACCGGACTGCGGTGGCCTTGCTTGTCGACCGAACGCACGCCGAAAAAGGCATTGTCTTTTGACAACCCCTTTATCGTGTAGCTCGTGACGTTTCCGACCCACCGGGAGTTTGTCCAAACGGCGGCCGTAGTATCGCGCCAGAGGATTTCATAGCCGGCAAGGTCCGGTTCCCCGTTAGCATCCCATTTCAGATCAGTGTCGTTGGACAAACGGGCCGTCAGAATAGTGACATTTCTGGGTCGGGCCGGGGCGAGTGCGAGGATCGCCAGATTCGCTGCATTCACGCGCGCTACATTGGCGACATATGGATAGTCCACAAACTCAGGCAGATCACCAAACTTGATTCCATTTTCGGTCCGCACGTTTTGATGTTGATGACGGAAGTCTTCGTTCGGTTCGGTAAAGCGCACAGCGGCAAATCCTCGCTCCAGAAAAGGAATGTGATCGCCGCCGCGCCCGTACCGGTCGCGGCGATACACCATCATTACCTTGATGTGAGGCACGTAGCGTTCGCCGGTCTCTTTAACAAACCGAGCGAGCTGCCGCGAAGGCGAGTCGTTCTCTCCTCCGACGCTGCGACGAACCGTAGCTTCCGCGGAGGTCTCATTGGACGGTACGCCTTCCGAAAAGACACGCACCGTGCGACGATCGCGCACCCCGTTTCCCCCCAAGGTGTTTCCGACGATGTCGTTAGTAAACATTGCTTCTACGTTGGAGCCCTTCTGCTTTGCTTGTTCCGCAAAGTAGGTCGAACCGAGAAGACCCTGCTCTTCTCCGGCAACGGCCAAGAAAATAATGGTCGCTTCAAACTTGTACCTGGCCATTACCCGCGCCATCTCTAATACCGCTGCTGTCCCAGAAGCGTCATCATTCGCGCCTGGCGCATCGCATTTTTCATCAGTCGGGCTGCTGCACATCGAATCGTAATGCCCGCTCACAACGTAAATTCGATTCTCAGATTCAGGTTGCGTCCCTCTCAAGGTGGCGACCACATTTGTAATCACTGTCGGTGTGGCAATGCGGGGCGCCTTCGGTTGTTCGTACGCCTGCTTCTCGACGGTCATCCGGCCGCCCGAGTTTTCCGCGGCCTTCAAGAACTCGCTGTAAAGCCAATCGCGAGCTGCGCCGATTCCGCGGTTAGGATCGTCTTGTGGGGAGAGTGTGTTCCGCGTGCCAAATGAAACCAACTTGCGAATGATGCGCTCTATGTTACGTGCGTCAATCTTCTGAACCAGTCGTGCGACATCTTGATTAAGTGTAACGCGCCGGCTCAACTCAGCTGACCTTTTCGGTTTAGCCGGTCTCGCTTCCTGTGCCCCCAACTGTGGCCCAGCCAATAAGAGGCTCAGCAGCAAACAACAAAACGACATTGTCCGCCCGGGCGGACAAGCAGATGGACCAGTGTTCATCGGATCACAGTTTCCTCTGATGGAAGGTTATTACTGCGGGCCACGTTCAGTTGGTTCACGATACACGTGAGAGAAAGTGCGAGTGGTATGTTCGGTTACGCTGGGAACGGGCTCAAAGCGCGGAGGCAGTTGCGGCGGTGTGGCCCTTTCAAAAGCAGGCCTCATGTTCTGCTGGGGCGTCGAGCTCTGGCGTTGCAGACCTATCATTTTCGTCCAGAAACGAATCAGCAGAGCCGAACATCCGAACAGGGTTGCCATGCTGAAGAGGATTATCCAGGTGATGGCGGCTGGATGAACGTGCCGCTCAGCAAGTCCCGTAACCCCACCAAAAATGATGCCGAGACCAATGACAATGGTCAAACCGATGACTACTGTGGGTGCCGTGAGGCTGACCGGCGTTGTCATAGTGGCTGGGAGGCTACTTGGTGGCAATGCCAGGTTTGCACCGCAACGGTTGCAATACTTCAACTCAACAGTGATCTCGTTGCCACAGGTAGGACAGTACATAGTTCCTCCGCTGAACGCTTCATTGTAATGTACCACTGCGAGATCAGGATAGGAATAAACAGGGGTGGGGAAACCTAGCGAATTCGGTAGGCTCGGCCCTTCCAGACTACAACCACTTCACCGGATAGTTGGGCCGCGATATCGCGAATCCCAGGCTCGTCAGCGACGAGCGCCCGAAATTGTTCCGAGCCACGACTCAGGAAGGTTGTCGCCGTCGACGATTGGAAAGCAGTGTCGATCCAAACGCCTCCCTGACGTCGAAACCTCCGACCGGAAACAGTGCGAGTTTCCGCTTCATCGTCTTTAGCTTTCGCTCCTACGCCGCTGGCAAGTTTTCCCATCTCAGGCGCGCGCCGCTTTTCCTCGCTTGGAGCAGCGGGTGCACTCTTTGCGGTCTGCGGGCGAGCAACCTGATTCTGACTCTCATCTGCTCGCGCGCGTGCTCCTTCTTGTTCTCGCGCCGGTTCCTCGTTGTTCTTGTCAGCCTCTTTCTTTTGACGGGCAGCGACTTCCGTTTGTGCCACGGTATCTGTTGTCTGCACCTTCGGAGGCGGAGCCGCCGCAGGCTCAGGAGCGTATGACGGTTGAGCTACTGCTCCGGCAGCTTTTCCCGGTGAGGCATCTCGCCCGGCGGGCGCACTCGCAGAGTCGGTGGACGTTGAAACACCTGAAGACTCACGTCTATCATCTGACTTCGCAATATTGTCTTTGTCTTTGGCAGATTCCGTAGGGGAATCATAGAGTCCCCGTTTATCGTTGACCGCAGAATTAATAGCCACGGACTCTTGTTGTTCCGCGACTGAGTCAGCCGGCCTTGTTGCACTCCCAGCAGTAGTCGAAGTCGCCCTCCGCTCGTTCATGGCGATCTCAGAACTTGTCTGCTGCTTAAGTGCAATCAGACCTACCGCGATAAACGCAAATAGCGCAAGCGCGGGCATAGCAAAACGCAAAACGCGAGGAGAAAAGAAGGCGGCGAACTTTTGCCGGAGACCTGAGGTTTCTTGCGAGACTGAATGGTCGCTGACGTTGGCACCCGAGGCTGATGCTAACTCTGAAACAATCTTGCGGCAGCTATCACAGTCCGCCAGATGTGAGGTATACCGCATGCGAGCCGGAGCAGGCAGGGCTTGTTCGGCGTAAGCGTTCAACTCATCGGCATCCATGTGCTTTGCGGAGTGGTCTTCTGAATCAGCAGAACGGGCACCCTCGCGCCGGGCGAGTCCGCGCAGGAGAAGATCCATTTCGTTGTTTTGAGTCTGCTTCATTCAATACCTTACATTAACAGCCATCTATAGAACGCACGCTCCTCGATTTGCTTGCAGCCCGAGTTCTGGGTGACGAAACCTGCTCAGAGTCACTTTTGGGCCTTTACTTTAACCTCACCAGGCACTCCACCTGCAGCCAGCAGCGGCTCAAGATCGGCCTCCATATGTAAAGCCACCTGAGCAAAAGCCCCTTCTGTTTCCGCCTTAGTCCAACCCAAATCAGTCAAGACACTCGCAACCTGCTCTCGCAACTCCCCATGAATTCTGGTGAGGCGGCGGCTCGCGGTTGCCTCATGCACGCCCAGGACGCTGCCAGCTTCGCGCAAACGAAGACCGTCAAAGTAGTAGAGCTTCACCAATAGTCGATCTTCATCGGAGAGTCCTTGGATAGAGCGTGCGAGTGCTGTTCGCATTTCGGCTCCCGCTAGTTTGTCCGACATCGCTTCCTCTGGATTCAACGCCGTAGTTGCCAGGTACAATTCCCTGCCATCGTCACCTCCGTGCGTGAGACGGTCGAAGTCGGCGTCGTCCTCGGTTTGGACCGTGCGTGATTGTTTGCGATGCTGATCGATCGCCAGCTGCGCTACCACTGCCCGCAGCCATCCTGCCAACGAGCCGCGTCCGGAATAGTAAGCGAGTTTGCTGGCCGGCTTTCCGTCCGCACGCACGCGCAGACCATATAGCTCCGCCCAGATCGATTGCGCCAGATCTTGGGCGCCGTCTTCATTCGAGCTGGCTGACCGGGCCGCCGAGCGTACGGTGGGAGTAAAACGCTCGACGAGGTCGCTCCAGGCAGTTTCGTTACCGCGTTCGCAGGCCACTATCAAGCACAAGTCGTCAGCTTGAAGCCCATCTATGAAACTGGCGATAGAATGGTCCGCGGCGTTGTCGTCGTCTTTCAAAAGGTACTTCTCGACTGACGACTTGATACGCGGCACCAGAGCATCCGAATCCAGCGAGCGAGATTCGGTAGCCCGCGAGAGCAGCCGTTTTGCGCCCGCCACCAAGAGATTCTGGATTTGCTCGCTTCTTTCGCTCACTGGGGGAATAACTCAAACAAGTTTCCGACGGTTTTCCATGCTAACACGCCAGCCGGCGGCTGCAGTGCCAGCGATTTCTTTGATGACGTATTGGTCACGGAGTTGCCGCGTGCACCGTCGCCGGGCCTAATGCAGCATCACTTTGACACGTAAAGACGCCTAAGTTAGATTCGATTGTACAGTCACGAAACCATATTCTCGAAACTGTATATCAGGTCACACGCCTCGGTGACGAGTGTCACCGTAGTTTATGAATTACTCATCTGTATGCTTCGAGTAACTGAGATTTTTCACTCCATCCAGGGTGAGTCCACTCACGCCGGGAGGCCTTGTGCATTTGTGCGCCTGACCGGGTGTCCAATGCGATGCGTCTGGTGCGACAGCGAGTATACCTTCACTGGCGGGGACCATCTTTCAATCGACGACGTCCTGGCTCAAGTACGCGCGATGGAGTGCAATCTGGTGGAAGTCACCGGAGGCGAGCCGCTCGCGCAGCCACAAGCGTTTAGTCTGATAAATAGACTGTGCGAAGAAGGGTTCGAAGTGCTGGTGGAAACAGGAGGCTACGTATCGACCGAGTCCGTCGATCCGCGCGCCAAGATTGTCCTTGATGTGAAGTGTCCAGGTTCGGGCGAAGAGGCTCGCAACCACTGGCCCAACCTCGACGTGTTACGCGCAGACAAAGACGAGGTCAAATTCGTGATAGCCAATCGCAGCGATTGGGATTTTGCCCGCGACATCATCGAGCGCTTCGAATTGGAAAAGCGCGCCAAGGCGGTCTTGATATCACCTATTTGGAACGGATTGGATTTGCAGGAGGTAGCGGGCTGGATAACCAGCAGCCGACTCAACGTGCGCATGCAATTACAAATACACAAATACATCTGGGGACCCGAGACACGAGGCGTCTGATGGGTGGTCACGATGATGACTCGTACGAACTCTCTGAATCCAGACCAAGGGATTCAGGATCCGGCCGTGCTATTTGCCTGGTCTCAGGTGGCATGGACTCCTGTGTTACTGCCGCGATTGCCCGTGAAGAGAACGATGAACTCGCGTTCCTCCATATCTCATATGGTCAGCGCACCGAAGAGCGAGAGCTCCGGGCGTTCAACGAGATCGCCGATTACTACAAAATAAAACTGCGTCTGGCTGTTTCGATCGAGCATTTGAGCAGGATTGGTGGTTCTTCGCTAACCGATCATCAGATTCCAGTGTCAACTGCGAACCTTGGATCTTCAGGAATACCATCGAGCTACGTCCCTTTTCGCAATTCACACTTCTTATCGATCGCTACAAGTTGGGCTGAAGTGATCGAGGGTGGTCGCATTTATGTTGGCGCGGTCGCCGAGGATTCTTCGGGTTACCCTGATTGCCGGCCCGAGTTTTACGCCGCATTTCAACGGGTGATTGACCTCGGAACAAAACCTCAAACGACAGTCGAGATTAGAACGCCAATAGTCGCCATGAAGAAGCGCGAAATCGTGCTTCGGGGGCAGTCGCTGCGAGCTCCTCTCGAGCTCACCTGGTCGTGTTATCAGGAATCGGAGAAAGCCTGTGGGACGTGCGATTCTTGTGCTCTCCGGTTGAGGGCTTTTCGCGAAGCAGGAGTCACCGATCCGATTCCCTATGCGCTTGACAGCCGGCGGTTTGCTTATTAACTTAGGGTGCTTCTCAGTCCTTAACTACAACTGATCCAAGCGTCAATGCATCTTACGGGTCTCTCCTGTAATAAAACCTAAATGCCAGGACGCTCTTGTTGGAGGTATCTCATGTTTCGCAAAACTCTCTTTTCAATCTTCGCTGTCGTAGCGCTGCTATCAGTTGCGTTCACGGCGTCTGCCCAGACAGGAGAACTTCGCGGACAGGTAACCATGAATCAGGCGGACGGCACCAAGGTCCCCGCCAGTGATGTGGTTATCGACGTTTACCGCACTGACATCTCGGGCAAATACAATACAAAAACTAACAAGAAAGGTGAGTTCGTATTCGCAGGGCTACCCTATGTTGGTGATTACGTCATTGGAGCCAGTCATCCTTCAGCCCGCCCGACCTACGTGCCCGGCGTCAAAGTCGGCAGAGGCACCCCCTACGAAATCACTCTCACACCCGGTGATGGCAAACGTCTGACGCTTGAGGAAATCAAAGCAGCAGAGAAGAACTTTGGTGGCAACGGAGCCGCGGGCACCCCGGCGGCTGGCAGCCCGGGCGATAAGGCAAAGTCGAAGGCGGAACTGGAAGAACTGGCCCGTAAGAACGCTGAGATTGAAGCCAGGAACAAGAAGATTGAAGAATCAAACGTAGTTGTCGAACGAGCCTTCAAGGCGGGGAACACGGCCTTTGACGCAAAGAACTATGATGAGGCTGTTAAGCAATACGATGAAGGATTAGCAGCTGACCCTGAGCAGCCTGCATTGTTGACGCAAAAGTCTGCGGCTCTGAAAGCCCGCGGGGTCGAACGCTACAACGCGGCCATCACCTCTAAGGACGAAGCGGCCAAGGGTCCGGGCATTGAGGCGGCGAAGGGTGACTTTCGGGCCTCGGCAGAGGCTATCAAGCAGGCCGTCAATTTGCTTAACGCGCAACCAGCACCTACGGATCCGCAAGAACAGGCCCGGTTCACTTCAAACAAGATTGCCGCACTGAGCACCAGGGCTGAAGCCATGCGCTTGTTCGTGACCAAGGTTGATCTGGCCGAGGTTGAGGCGGGCGAGAAGGCCTTTGCAGACTATCTGGCTGTTGAAACAGACCCAGCCCGGAAATTATCGGGGCAAAGAGGATTGGCGCAAATGCTCTTCGATGCAAACTCCTTCGACAAATCGCTGGCCGAATATCAGAAGATCCTGGCAACCAACCCAGACGATACCGACGCGTTGGTCAAATCGGGCATGCTGTTATTCAACATTGGCGCAGTAAGCAATGACAAGGCAAAGTATCAGGAAGCCGCCAACTTCCTTCAGCAATTTGTCGATAAGGCTCCTGATACTGACAAGCTTAAAGCGGACGCGAAGGCAATCCTGGAAGAGCTTAAGAATCAGCAAAACGTGAAGGCTGAGAAAACCACTCCGACGCCGGCTCGCCGCCGCCGACCGTAGAGGCCAGCAAGTTTACTAGACAAGCCGCACCGCATGGGCCAATTTGTGGTTCGGCTCCCTTCCCCAAATGCCGCATTTTGACGCACCATCCTGGTGCGTCTCAAGACTGCTCCGGGCGTCCGCCGGCGCGGAACTTAAGGCCAATCACCCATCATTTCGCCACGGGCGAAACACCCCAAGCTCAGCAAATTGCCTCGGTTTTTGCCTTCATTTCCTCAAAATGAATTGTTGACACGGCTAACGTTCAACATGTACTATGCTCACGCAACGGTGTTGAGCATGCCGCTTTATACCTTGTTGTAAGCGCCAGGAAGCCAATCTCAGTAAATCCCAACCCACCATAGTGGACCGTCTCTTAATCGTCTGAGCGTCAGGAAGAAATGTCAGCCAAATTAGGTGAAATTCTCGTCAGAGAGAACCTTATAAGTGCTCAGCACTTGCGCGAAGCCCTCGACTACCAGCGCGAACATGGGGGCCGGCTAGGTTATAACCTGGTCAAGCTGGGACTGGTGACCGACGACATGATAACGGCCGTGCTTTCACGGCAGTATGGCATTCCCTCCGTCAATCTCGATCTTTTCCAGATAGATGAATCTGTTCTCCGCCTCATCCCCCAGGAAGTAGCCCAAAAGTATTCAGTGATCCCCCTATCCCGGGTTGGTGCCACCCTCACACTCGCCATGGTCGACCCGACCAATGTCTTTGCAATGGACGACATCAAGTTCATGACCGGCCTCAACGTTGAGCCCGTCGTCGTTGCCGAAGTAAGCATTCAACTCGCAATCGCCAAGTATTACGGCACTTCCAGAGAGATTGAGCTGGCCGCAATTTCCGTGGAAGAACCCGCTTACGAGCGCAGCAACGGAAAGAGCTCAAACGGCAACAACAGTCCTGGCGCGATTACTCATGCCGACCTGGTATCGCTAGACAGCATTGACTTCGATCACAGCAACGCCGAAGACGTCGAGGTGGTTGAAGACAACGAAGAGATCGACCTGTCCACGCTTTCACGAATGAGCGAGGATGCCCCGGTGGTACGGCTCGTTAACGTACTGCTGGTGGATGCGCTCCGACGTGGCGCTTCGGACATTCACATTGAGCCTTATGAAAAGGAACTTCGCATTCGCTTCCGTATTGACGGCGTGCTTTATGACGTGATGCATCCTCCGCTGAAATTACGCGACGCGCTGATCTCGCGCGTGAAGATCATGTCCAAGCTCGACATTTCTGAAAAGAGACTGCCGCAGGATGGCCGCATCAAGATCAAAGTAAAGGTCGACGCCAGATCGCGGGAACTCGACTTTCGCGTATCCACGTTGCCTACCCTCTTCGGCGAGAAAGTCGTGCTCCGGTTGCTGGACAAGGAAAACCTGATGCTTGACATGACCAAGCTCGGTTTTGAGGCTGAGTCGCTCGTCAAGTTCCAGCGAAACATTTCCCGGCCCTACGGAATGGTCTTGGTTACCGGTCCTACAGGAAGCGGTAAAACCAACACTCTCTATTCTGCGCTGCAATCATTGAATACGGTCCAAACGAACATCATGACGGCCGAGGATCCGGTTGAGTTCAACCTCATGGGCATCAATCAGGTCCAGATGAAAGAGCAGATCGGTCTAAACTTTGCTGCCGCGTTGAGGGCCTTTCTTCGTCAGGATCCTAATATTGTCCTGGTAGGTGAAATCCGCGACTTCGAAACTGCTGAAATCGCGATCAAGGCCGCCTTAACCGGTCACTTAGTTCTCTCCACTCTCCACACCAACGACGCCCCCTCAACCATCTCACGTCTGATGAACATGGGTATCGAACCCTTTCTCGTAGCGACGAGCGTCAATTTGATTCAAGCCCAGCGCCTGATTCGGCGTGTCTGCAAGGACTGCAAGGAGCAACACAGCCTGCCTCCCGAGGCAATGATGGAAGTCGGTTTCAGTGCAGACGAAGCGAAGAATCTCAAGACGTATAAGGGCAAGGGTTGCTCCACGTGCAACAACACCGGGTACAAGGGACGAATCGGACTCTACGAAGTGATGGAAGTAAACGATGAGATCCGCGAACTGATCTTGATCGGCGCGTCGGCTCTCGAGTTAAGAAAGAAGGCTATCGAGGACGGGATGATTACGCTGCGCGAATCCGGTTTGTACAAGATTCGCGATGGCTTGACCACCCTCGAAGAAGTTGTTCGCGAAACGGTTGCTTAGCAAAGGATAAATACGATGTTGCGTACAATTACACTCTCTCTGTTGATGTTGGTGACGGTGCTGTCAATGCTTCCGTTTGACCAATCGACAGCACATGGGATTCGGCAGAGCTCAGTTTCTCAAGGACAGAGGAACCACTATCGGCGCCACTCTCGCGCCTGGTGGCGCCGATATCGCGCTCGCTTGAGAAGAAGGCGTGCCGCAGCCCTGGCGCACCGCCGCGCACTTCTAGCGCCAAAGCTACCGCAAGCCATAGCTGCGGTTGGTACGCCGGCCACAACATTGACCACCAACCTGCCCATCGGTTGGAACGGCGAGCCCACAAAGAACAGTACGGAGATGAGATTCCGCACCGGTACCGTGAGCGGTAGCGTTCCTGGAGAGGCTGCGCTGACCGTGGTGGCACAGAGCCGACCAACTTCCGGTTATCTCACCCAGCGTGAAGAACGAAAAATGCTTGCTGGTACTGCTCTGGCAGACCTCAGGCGCATAGTGATTGACAAGATGATTACTGCCGGTGGGTGGGTCATCAACGACTACCAGCGCGACATGGCCGGGTACCGCGTCTTCGTGGTTACCGCACAAACTCCAGGCGATGCTCGCTCGCCGGAGAAATCCTGGAATTTCTACTTCACCGAGATGAACGGGCGAATCTACAGCCTGACGACCAACACCCCGCTTCAGTATTCGGACCGCATGGCAGCGGATGCTGAAAGGTTTATCGGGTCTCTACACAGTGGCGCGATTTCAAGCTCCGGGGCGTCTCAGCGATAAACCAGCCGCCCAAAGTTTCGCAGAGTTGTTTAACTTGACTATCGAGGAGAACCCTAGATGCCACTCAATGAGAGTGCTCCGCAAATCTCTCTGTCTGAACTGCTGAGAAAGCTTTCCGAGCTTCGCGGCTCCGATCTTCACATAACGACAGGATCGGCACCGCAGATTCGTGTCGATGGCCATCTGAGTCCGCTTGATGGTTACCGCTCCCTCACTTCCGCAGACACTAAACAATTGGCTTACTCAGTCCTGACTGACGCTCAGAAGCACCGGTTTGAAGAGAACCTGGAACTCGACTTCTCTTTTGGCGTCAAAGGCCTGTCTCGTTTTCGTGCCAACCTCTTTAACCAACGCGGCGCAGTCGGAGCTGTATTTCGAGCAATTCCCTACGAGATCAAGCCCTTTGACGAATTGGGACTGCCCGCGGTCGTTAAGAAGATGTGCGATAAGCCGCGCGGATTGATTCTGGTTACGGGCCCCACCGGCTCAGGCAAATCAACTACGCTGGCGTCGATGGTGGACAAAATAAACAGAGATCGCCACGAACACATCCTGACGATCGAAGACCCGATTGAGTTTCTACACAATCACAAGAATTGTGTTGTCAATCAAAGAGAGGTCAACGCTGATACTCACGGGTTTGCGGAAGCTTTGCGGACTGCTCTGCGCCAGGACCCTGATGTGGTACTCGTTGGCGAAATGCGCGACCTGGAAACAATAGAGTCAGCCTTGCGCATCGCCGAGACGGGCCACCTTACACTCGCCACCCTGCACACAAACTCGGCGGCCTCAACCATCAATCGTATTATCGACGTGTTCCCCTCAGACCAGCAGTCCCAAATCCGAGCGCAACTCTCCCTCGTACTCGAAGGAATCATGTGCCAGGCACTGCTTCCGAAGATTGGAGGAAAAGGACGCGCGATGGCTCTGGAAGTCCTGGTTCCCAACAACGCCATCCGAAACCTGATCCGCGAAGACAAGGTCCACCAGATCTATTCAATGATGCAGACAGGCCAGGATAAGTACGGGATGCAAACGTTCAATCAGGCTTTGGCCAGCCTCTACCACCAGAAACAAATCAGTGCGGAAACGGCTATACAGCGCTCGTCAAATGTCGATGAGTTGAAGGAACTGATGGATCGCGGCGCTGGCTTGAATACGGGCCCCGGCAATGGCAGCCACCCAAGTCCCTATGCTCAGGGTCGTCCGGTCGGTACCCGCCCCACCATCACCAGCAGATAGAACTAGACTTCTCATAACGGAGCTGCAGAATGCCCACATTCGTTTTCAAAGGCCGCAACAAACTTAATGAAACAGTTGTCGGTGAACGCGTAGCTGACAATCGCGACGCCTTGCGAATGATTCTTCGCAAAGAGCAGGTCACGTTAACCTCCGTTAAGGAAAAGGGACGCGAGATCGGCATCCCCAAACTAGGTGGCGGTAAGAAGGTCAAGGCCAAGGCGCTGTCGATCTTCACCCGTCAGTTCTCAGTGATGATTGATGCTGGTTTGCCACTCGTCCAGTGTCTGGAGATCCTCGGG
>JAMQPI010000274.1 GCA_023717565.1 Pyrinomonadaceae bacterium
TGCGATCAGTTCGAGTTCGAGCTACTTCATCACCCTCCGCATTCCAGAGAAAAACTGGTTCGCCCTTGACCGGTCTGTATTGCGGTACCTCATCTCCGAACACATCGGTTCTTCTCGTCAGGCGTCCTGCGATTGTGCTTCGAGGTTTGCAAGGTCGCATCCAGAAGGTGCCTGGAGCCAGCAGCCCCGCGCTGATTCCGGCTGACTGGGATGTCGTTATTGTCTCAGGCTCACTTCGAGATTGGACGATACTTGTACCAATCGCGGCGGTGATGATGAACATCAGCGCCAGACCCAAAAGTTTTGTGAAAGTTGGTCGCATCATTTTTGTCTCTCCTCTACTCATGTTTTGCTTTCGCCAGTTAACAGGCAGTCGTCGGACTGGAATTCCGGGGAGAGAGCCTGGCAACGATCTGATAGACCGGTCAGTTTTTTCCGAGTTACTAGTCGCTAGTCGCACGTGTAGACTTCGAACGCGTAGTCCCAGGCGGCCAGGCTGGTCCAATTGCCGACTCCGGCCTTCACATTGCGCCAACCTCTGCCGGCCGGACCCGGCTGCACATAAGGGTTACCGCCGACGCCTTTCCAGGAATAAGCGCCGAATGGACTCCCGGGAGACTCGAGCTTCAGACCGTAAAAAGGATTTCCGGCCAGCGCCGCGCCATTGCAACCAAAGTTGAATGCCTGCACGCTGGTGCCCATCGGAATGGGACCACCGGGGATGGTCACCGGGACATCCAGTTCTGCGAAGTTTGAACGCAGCAGATGTAAAGTTAGATTGCCGGCGCCAAGCATGTTCTTGTTGATGATCACCTTGACCTGACAAACCTGATGACCTGGTGCGTTGGGAATAAAGGTCTGCGCGAGAACAACCTTGGCGCCGAACGGCATTGCGCCTTGATTCAGCAACTGGATTTGATCCGGACGACAGTCGTTCCCGGCGTATGAAGTTGGGGCTGTCGGCAAAAGCATCAGCGAAGCAATGATTGTGAGCATCGTGGCGATGCCCAGTCTGGAGTGTTTCATTCTCATCTTTCTTTTCCTCGTTTCTTCGAATTGTGAATTTCCACGTCCGTTTCCATAGACCAATTCGGCATATGGCGAACGTTGATGCGATGGCACTTTGCCGACTGATGAAGTGAAAAGTCCCGAAAAAGGTGGTGAAAAACGCCGAAGAAGGTGAGAAACGGCGATGTACCAGACCAGAAGTGTGATCTGTTACACTAAACGCTCAACACTTGTCGGAAGACGTCGTCGAAGCCGCTTAAAATTTCTTCGAGGCCATGAACGAGGCCGGCCAAATAAAACCAGAGACGTTGTTGCACTTTGAGGGATTCACGCTGGACATCCAGCGCCGGGGCCTTTATCGAGGGAAGGAGCGCGTTCGTCTAACGGCCAAGCCGCTGGAAACACTCATTTTTCTGGTTGAGAACCGCGGCCGTGTACTACAGAAACAGGAAATACTCAACGCTGTCTGGAAGGACACCTTCGTAACCGAAGACACTTTGGTTCACGCCATCCGCGAGGTTCGCCGTGCGCTCTCAGACGATAGAGACAATCCACGCTTCATCTTGACGATCCCGCGAGAGGGCTATCGGTTTGTTTGTGAGGTATTGGCAGAAGCGGCGGTTGAACCTCAGCAGGTCGCCAGCATTTCTGCAACGGATGTCTCGCCGGTAGCGCCATCGCTCCCGTTGCCGGTACCCGACACGCCAGATCGCATAGCCGGTCCGACGCGCCGCCGTCGCTGGATGATTCCACTGGTTGTTGGATTGTTTGTGCTGATCCCAATACTGTTGATCGCACAGCAGGCTTCGTTGCCAGCCCGTCTGATGAATTGGTGGGGCATTGGGCACACTCCCGTGAAACCACCTAAGACCAGCGAACAAAAACTACTCACCACGGGAAAGTTCAGTGCGGGGAAACCGGCATTGTCTGCTGATGGGAGACACATGCTCTTCATTAGTTCCATAGAGAGCACTGAAGAGAAGACTCCGGATGGAAAGATAAAAACCTATGGCGATCTATTCGTCAGAGAACTCGCTACTGGACACGACGTGAGGATCACTGACAGAGAAAATCCGAGCGGCGACATACCGGTCTTTACAGCGGACGGCACCGCAGTTGTGTTTTCGAATTATCACAACAAGGAGAAAGGCAGCACCTTACCCGATCTCTACAAAGTGTTGAGTCGAGGCGGGCCGTTTAGCAATAGCGGCGCACCATACATCAAAGAAGCAAGCGGCGCCGGGTTTTCACCCGACAGCCAATGGGTGGCCTACACGAAACATTTGCCATCTCAGAAGGCTCTGTGGATCAGTCCTGCCGACAATCCCGAAGCGGAACACAGAGAGGTTGCCCTCGACGGCTTTACGCCGCGATGGTCGGCCGACGGTAAGTTGATTGCTTACACAACCAGCAATCCGAACGGCGGGTTGGGCGACATCTGGATTGTGGATGCTGCTTCCCTGACCGGTCACCGAAATCTGACTAACGAACCACAACAGCTCTACGGACTAACCTGGACCCCAGATAATCGGTTCATCATCTTCGCTTCAAAACGAACTGGGCCGTCACTGCTTTGGCGCATTTCTCTCGAAGGCGGTCCGATACGACTCCTTACCGGTCCAACAGGAGACTATGCCGCGCCTTCAATGTCGCGCGAAGCCAGCACTCTCGTATTTTCTCATTATCACGGAGCGCAGAATTTGATGGTGGCCGAAGGCCTGCAAGCTGAGACGCGAGATCTAACTAACGATGAATATCACAGATTTCCCCGGCTCTCGCCCTCCGGATTGTATGTAGCCTCAGTCATGGAGCAACCAGACTTCGGTGAGCATCTGTACGTTACCGATCTATTAGGCAACCACACGCGGCTTAGTGAACGGCCTGCTCGACACCCTTGCTGGGTAGCCGAAGGCAGGCTCTGCTATTTGCAGTGGGATCAAACGAATGCCGAGACCCGTGTGCTCGAGGTCAATATCTCGAACTTACAAGCGCCGGTGACAACGCCACTGACGAGATTTCCCGGTCTGGCTGAGTGGCTGGCTATAAATCCGGTGGATGATACCAAGTTGGCAGTGGTATCGACGGCGGAAGGAAAGCATCAGGTTGTCTTGCATGATCTCACGCGTCAGAAGGACGAGGTCATCGCCGCGGGATCTGAGTATACCAATTTGCGCTGGTCTCCGGACGGGTCGACTTTGGCGTGGAGCGGCCTGAAGGAGAGCGGACGGGAGAGTGGCGGAATCTGGCTGATCAAGCCGGGGATTGATAGTCAACCTCGTCATATCGTGGCCGATGGTTATGGGCCTGTGTGGGGCGCTGACGTTATCTATTTTTTACGGATCGGTGGGCCCTCTGGTCTGTGGGAGTTTAATCTCAAGACGAATACAGAGAGACGAATCCGCGACTGGGCTGAGGTTCCTTATTTTGATCTGGTGGGACAGCACCTCGTTTTTTGCCAACTGGGCTCCAGCGGCAAGAATCGTATCTATTCGCTCGACGTCGAATGAAAGAAATCAGCTGCTCAATGGGGGGGGTTGAATGGTTACTGCAGGATTTCAAAATCGATCCAACTGACTGTCGTATTGTGCTTCTTGTTGGCGAGTAGGTCGGTGACGATCACTTGCAGAAAATAATCGCCTGCCTTCTCGTGGGCCCCAAGCTGCAGCGTTCCGACTGCGGCAATCGGTTTCGCATTAATCTGTTGCTCAACATCCAGAGACACGACTTTCCCCGTGTGAACCACCTCAGTCCCGCGAAAAAGGCGGACCTGGGTCTGCAGTTGGGGCCGACCGCTTCGCTTGTCACGCACCGCGTTGTAAATGGAGTAAGCGTAGTTGAGCATCATGCCGGGGCGCATTCGTCGCACCGCCGGATTTGCCTGCGCCGCCAGCTCTGACTTCAAGGCTTCGGGCTTGCCTCCAGTAGTGAGGTCGGAAGTCGAGCTCGACAACCCACTCGCTGAGGATGTTGCCGCCGAATCAATCCCGGCCACGACAATTCCTGACAAAGCCAGTTGCCGCTTCTTCAGATTCGGAACTTCGATGAACTGACTGGCAGCGCCAATGCGGTTTGAATCTATATCGCGTACGGCGACCCGAAACTGGTAAGCGCCGCCACTGTTAAGCGGCACGTTCAGGGAATAAATCAGGCCGTGCTCCTTCGCCTGTTGGTACGCGTCGTCCCGCACCCGCATCGTCTCGGTGCGACCAAATTTGTTGGCAACTATTCCGCCGTCGCCAACGGTTACAGCCAAAACGTCAAACGAGAGTTGGTGCCAGCCATCCGGGGCATCGACGAACGTCAGGTCGTGTCCGCTGATGTGGAATAGTGCGCGCATCACCGGCTGATTGTCAGCATCGCGGCCAAATAGAGACGTAAGTCGGAGCCGAATATCGGCTGAAGAAAACGGCGAAAGCAGCGCGTCAAGCATTTGCTGGTCGCTGGTTTGCGGTGCTACACGAATCTCTTCGTTAGTAATGCCGTAGAATCCTGTGCGGGCGCGCACCTCAAGACCAGAGCGTTTCACGCGCACCGTCAACTTGTGAAAGCTTCGTTGCCCGCCGGCAGTGAAAGTCGAATCCTCAGGTCGGTAACCGATCAGGTAATAGCCCATTTGGTCATCAAGAACTTTTGCGATCCCACCGGCCAGGTCGTTGGTGTCACGAATCAGGAAACCTCCCGTTTGTTGGGCCAGGTAATCCAGACCATTTTGAGAATTGACGAACTCCTTGCGGCGGCCAGCCAGTCCGGCGAGAACCTGGGTATTTGATAGATCGTCGGTGTTCTCCCCCGCAGTAAGGCCCAACGTTTGCAGCCCACGTGCATCCATCGTATAGATGACCACCGAAGCCCGGTTCGCAACGTCAGTGAGCCGGCGTAGCTCTTCCAGAACACTAGTCGCCCCCGGATCCCGCGACTCTAGCTCAGTTTCACCGCCGCCAGCAGATCTGAATATCGGAAGTCCGTCAGACATTAGGACGACAGATTTTCGGCCAGGCATCGGACGCATGCCCTGGACGACGAACTTTAGAGCGCCTAAAGTACCGACCGAGAATAGGTCCTTCCGGAATTGCTCAAGCCGACCAGCCCCCCCAGTTTGAGGGCGGTCAACCCCT
>JAMQPI010000280.1 GCA_023717565.1 Pyrinomonadaceae bacterium
TCGTCGGCCATTGCGGCAGTGATGAGCGGAATGGTGACGGAACCGATCAAGACGTTTTCGGTTGCCTTCCAGGAGAGAGAAGCAAACGAGCTCGAGTATGCGCGGTTGGTGGCCCGGCAATTCAAGACTAATCATCACGAAGTAGTGGTTAGTCCGGAAGAATTTTTCACAGCCCTGCCAAAGCTTGTCTGGCACGAGGACGAGCCGCTCGCGCATCCGTCCAGTGTGGCGCTCTACTTCGTTTCAAAGCTGGCAGCGCAGCACGTCAAGGTCGTACTAACCGGAGAGGGCAGTGACGAACTGCTCGCCGGTTATGGTCGTTATCGGAAGACGATTCTTAATCTGGCGCTGGGAGTGCGTTATCACAATGTGACGTCGAGGGGAGTCCGAAACCTGGTGCGCAGGCGGATTGAGAGAATGCCCGGCGCGAAACTGCGACAAAAACTTCTGCGCTCGTTTCTGGCAGTGGCCCCAGACATTGAGAGCATCTACTTTGACAACTTCGCCGTCTTTCCCCGCTCAATGCAACCGGAACTATTTACTCCGGAAATGAGAGAGCGAGTGGGAACAATTGATCCTTACACCGGCTTGCGCCAGGTGTTGAAAGAAACTGACGCGACTTCCTTTCTCGATCGCTTGCTTTATGCGGATATCAAAACGTACCTGCATGAGTTGCTAATGAAGCAGGATCAGATGAGCATGGCAACTTCCGTCGAGAGCCGCGTGCCGTTTCTGGATCACAAACTGGTGGAATTCACTTCCGGACTTCCACAGCGTCTGAAGCTGCGTGGTTGGACAACGAAATACGTTCTGCGTGAAAGCATGAAGGGATTACTGCCCGAGGCGATCTTGTCGCGACCCAAGATGGGATTCCCGGTTCCGATCGGATCCTGGTTCCGCGGCGCCTACAGTTCCGTTGTAGACGAATATGTTTTGAGTGATCGGGCCTTGGGCCGGGGAATCTTCGCTCCTGACTTTGTGCGGAGCCTGGTGGCACGTCACCAAACCGGCGGCGAGAATCATTCCGAGCGTTTGTGGGCACTGGTGAACTTCGAAATATGGCAGCGCCAGTTTTTCGACGGTGAAGCTGCGCCAGGGCCGCAGCAGCCTGAGGCTGAACTTGCCCACGTAAGTACCTAGCAGTCGTAACTCAAAATACCATCCATTTAACCAACTCGAAATTCGGAACCCCCTGATTGTGCGCATTCTCTGGCTCAAAACTGAATTACTTCATCCCGTTGATAAGGGCGGCAAGATTCGCACTTACAACATGCTGAAGGAATTGAAACGCGATCATCATATTACCTACCTCACTTTGGATGACGGAACGGCTACCGCCGGTGAACGCGATTCCGCTGCGGAATATTGTCACGAGCTGGTGGCGATTCCTCATCGCCTGCGCGAAAAGTTTACGCCGGGATTCTATGCGGAACTTGCGCTCAATCTAATTTCGTCGCAGCCCTATGCAATTAAGAAGTATGAATCAGCGACGATGCGGCGGGAGATTATCGAGCGGGCGAGCAAGGGAGCGTTTGACGTTCTAGTCTGTGATTTTCTGGCGCCGGCCTTGAACGTGCCTCGCGATCTCCCGTGTCCAGTTGTCCTTTTCCAGCACAATGTGGAGGCCATGATCTGGAAGCGGCACTACGAAGTGCAAGGCAATCCTCTGAAGAAGGCATATCTTTTGGGGCAATGGCGAAAGATGCGTTCCTTTGAGGGCCAGATGTGCCGCCGCTTTGATTGCGTGATCGCAGTTTCGGCGGAGGATCGGGAACAAATGCGCCAGGAGTATTCGGCCACTGCAGTCTTCGACGTGCCCACCGGCGTAGATACCGAGTTCTTTCGACCTCGCGCACCGGAAATGCTCGACCCGCACAATATTGTGTTCACAGGCTCAATGGATTGGCTGCCAAACGAAGATGCTATCCGATATTTCACTGAAGAGATCATGCCGCTGATCAAACAAGAAATCTCCTCCGTGACACTTACAGTGGTAGGGAGAAATCCGTACCCCGGTTTGTTGGAACTGAGTAAGCGGGACAAGTCGATTATGGTAACCGGCCGGGTGGATGATGTGCGTCCGTTTATCGAGAAAGCCGCTGCTTATGTCGTTCCCTTGCGGATCGGAGGAGGCACCCGCCTAAAAATCTTCGAAGCGATGGCGATGGAGAAAGCTATTGTATCGACCACTATTGGTGCGGAAGGACTGCCGATACGAAATGATGAGGAATTGATTTTGGCAGATACCCCTGCAGCTTTTGCTAGTTCGGTCGTGCGTTTGTTGCAGGATCAGGCACTCGCCCGCAGCTTGGGCCAGCGTGCCGCCGCGAAAGTGCGCGAAACGTTTGGTTGGCACAGGGTAGCTGAAAACTTTGCGGCGATTTGCGAGAACACTGTGAATAAGGCAGCGGTGCAGACGGCGGTTGAAGATGAAGGTGTTCTAGTGAGCCGGTAAACGCGTGAAGGACTCGGATCTACATCAGAAAGCGTAGGATCAACGAACCTTAGGGTTATGAGCAAAGTAGACCGATTCTTCAAGATATCCGCCACTGAATACGATAATTATGTGCGTGCAGAGTGGCAGCAATATGTCGACCACCCGGCCCGCGCTAACGAGTCGCTGGCGGCGTTAGAAGGTCTGGTGGTAGAGCGGGCGTTGGACATAGGCTGTGGGAGCGGCCAGGAACTGATCCCCTTCGTCGTGAAAGGGTCCGCGTTTGGTGTTGGCGTTGATGTCGTCCCCGAGACCGGCCGAGTCGGACGGGAACTCTTTAGCGAGCTGCTTGACGAAGCACGAGTCTCCTTCGTGCGAAGTGCGGCGGAAGCGTTGCCATTTCAAACCGGCTCTTTTGATGTTGCCGTTTGCCGATTGGCTTTACCCTATACGGAAAACGACCGCGCCCTAAGCGAAATGGCCAGAGTGCTGCGGCCAGGCGGTGTGCTCTTGTTGAAGATCCATCACGCGGCTTACTACCTACGTAAGGCAGAAAGCGGCTTGCGTGCAGCAGACGCGCGATCCGTTATTCATGCTTTACGAGTATTGACTTCCGGAGTTCTGTACTACGCGACGAACCGGCAACCACGTACGCGACTGACCGGTGGCGAGACTTTTCAAACCCGTGGTTTGTTACGCCGCAAACTCGCACCACTCGGAATGTCCATCGAGAGCGAGTTGCCCGACTCAAACCCCGCGACGCCTTCGTTCGTGATTAGAAAGTCGACGCGGAGAGACTGATAAATGAGTATCTTCGCATGAGAAAACTAACGAGGCAGAGAACCGCAGTCAGAGATGCGTAATCATACTGAGGTACCATCTACTGTCGAGGGCTTTCCTCCCGTTGGCAACGCACCTGCCAACGCAGAGAGCGTTTCCGTGGTCATACCGTGTTACAACGAGGCAAACTTCATCGGCAAGGTACTTGAAAACCTCGCCGATCAGTATGAATCAGACCGCTACGAAATCATCATTGTTGATGGGAG
>JAMQPI010000324.1 GCA_023717565.1 Pyrinomonadaceae bacterium
GGGTCGCCGAGAGCGGCGTATAAGAGTGTGGTAGCAGGAAGAACACCCCGAACGACCCTCTCCTCTTGCAAACAAGCAAGAACTCGCCGCACACCGTACGGCCGGAGAGTTCCGGGAAGATGAATGATGAACCCGAACTTAACATGTAAGTTGGTTAACTGCTCAGGCAAAACACCTAAGGAGACCACAGAATGAGAAACCGAATATTTGTGTTGGCGAGCGTCATGGCGCTGATCATCGGCGCGACGATTTTCGCAATGGGACAAGGGGGGGCACTAAAAGCTCACTTCCAACATCGAGGCGATGGACCGCCCCACTCTCCCGGACCAGAGATGATCGATCATATAGCCCGCGAGTTGAACTTGACTGAGGCGCAAAGGGCCCAAGTAAAAACACTTATGGTAGCGGCCCACGCCACTGTCGCGCCGCTGCAGGAGAAAATTGGCGATGTGCGCAAACAACTGGAGTTGGCTACTGCAAATGGGCAGTTTGATGAGGCACAGGTGAGGTCACTCGCAAATCAGCAAGCCCAGTTGATGGCCGAAACCATCGTCGAGCACGAACGGATGAAAAGCAAAGTCTATAGTCTGCTAACACCGGAACAACGCACCAAGGCTGAGGAAATGCTCAAGCGTCACCACGGACACTCTGGCGGTGCGGGCCCGCACGGACCCGGTCAAGCACACCCCTGAAAGAGATTTGTAGCTCCAGTTGAGAGTTACTCAGAAAAGGGCACGTCACGTCGTGCCCTTTTTCGTGACCGGAATCGGAATACTCACACAGCCGCACCTACTGAGTATGCCGGCGATATTCACCATTGCCAGCGGAATGCCCCAACGTTATGCTGTTGCAACAAAGTTGAAGCTGACGGTAATAGCAACGCCTTAGAGTACTTGGTGTCAGACTCCGGAATAATGATGACCCAAAGAACCTGAGTTCCGTCTAAGCAACGGATTTCATGCAACTGAGTCGAGCATTGATTCGCCAGAACGCCAAGATCTTTGCGGCCATTCTCATAGTGACCACCTCATTCCTGGCACTTCGATTTTCATTGAGCACAAGTCACAGAGAACTAACCGCGGCTGCCAGCCGCTTTGGATTTTCTCGTTCAAGCTTGCCCGATGTGGCTGGTCCACCTGTCCGCTCCCAGCGTCTCGTCCATCCTGGTCTCGAGCGCATCTCCGCGTTTGTTTCAACCGTGGGGGCCGCCGTAGGCCTCAATGATATGGACGGTGACGGTCTCTCGAATGACGTCTGTTACATAGATACCCGAACCGATCAGGTGATCATCACGCCCGCTCCCCGAACCAGTACGCGCTATTCGCCTTTCGCTCTGGCCCAGGAACCGCCCTTCTTCGATCGTGACAGAATGGCTCCTCTCGGAGTGCTTCTGTCAGACATCAACGAGGATGGGCACGTCGACGTGGTCGTTTACTACGCGGGAAGAACTCCGCTGATCTTCTTTTGGTCTCCATCGGGCCAAAACAGTGAGTCCACGTTGAGCGCCGCTAATTACCTGGTTCGCGATATCTTCCCTAAGAACAATATCTGGATGACCGGCTCGGCGACTGCGGCCGATTTCGATGGTGATGGCCATCTCGATCTCATTTTTGCCAACTACTTCAAAGACGGCTCGGACATCTATAACCCTCAAAGTGAGGGCGCTGTCTCAATGCCGCATTCGTTGTCGCACGCCGCCAACGGCGGCGGTGAGCGGATCTACCGTTGGACAAGTTCGAGCGCGGGTGAGCATCCGACGGTCACTTATGAGGAGGTTCATGACGCACTTCCCGCCGGAGTGGGCGGAGGTTGGGGCCTGGCTGTCGGCGCTTGCGACCTGGATGGCGACTTGCTCCCGGAATTGTACGTCGCCCACGATTTTGGACCCGATCGTCTGTTCTGGAACAGATCCACGCCAGGCCGGATTCGCTTCTCATTATTGGAAGGCGAGGGACAGTTCAACACGCCGAAGTCTTACGTGCTGGGACAAGATTCGTTCAAAGGCATGGGCGTCGATTTTGGTGACCTGAACGGGGATGGCAGACCAGATATCTACGTCAGCAATATCACTGAACCAGGAGGCCTCCAGGAGAGTCAAATGGTTTTTGTCAGTACCGGAGACGTAGGCCGAATGCGTGAAGGCGTCGCACCGTACGTTAGCCGCAACGATGCGTTCGGTCTGTCTCGCAGCGGTTGGGCCTGGGACGCTAAGCTCGCCGACTTCGACAACGATGGTGTATTGGAGGCTTTGCAAGCGACCGGGTTCATTCGCGGAACGTCCAACCACTGGCCTCAGATTCAGGAGTTAGCCACCGCCAATGACGAACTCGTCTCAAACGTTAAGACATCCTGGCCGCGAGTTGGACCAGGCGCCGACATCTCGGGACACGATCAGAACCCCTTCTTTGTTCGAATGGGGGATCACTATGTGGACATCTCGCGCCAGATCGGTTTTGGTGAAGAGTATGTTAGCCGGGGAATCGCAATAGGGGACGTCGACTACGATGGCTCGCTCGATATGCTAGTGTCGAATATGTGGGGACCGGCGACCTATTACCACAATGAGCGTCCCAAACCAGGTGCTTTTCTCGGGCTTCATCTCCTCTTGCCGCTAACCGCAGGAACGCCAGGCGAAAGCGTGGTCCGTCCAGGTCATCCAACGCCTGAGACATCTGGTCGGGCCGCCATCAGCGCAGTAGTTACTATCACTTTGCCAGGCGGGCAAGTGCTGACACGTCAAATCGATAATGGTAACGGACATAGCGGCAAACGCAGTCCTGATTTGCATTTCGGCTTAGGGCAGATCGAAGGGCCCGTCAGCGTCAGAATTGATTGGCGTGATCCAGAAGGTCATGTTCGCCAAGACTCCCTAAACCTGAGACCCGGTTGGTATACCGTACTGGCAGGTTGGCCGAAAGCAGGAGGGTTGTAATGAGTGGACCGGATCTGCGTTTGGCCGGCCTCAGGCGTTTTGCCATAAGCATCTCGGTGCTCAACCTTCTGGGACACACGGTTCTGGGTTTCGAGAGCTCGTGGTCGCAAATGCTCGTGGCGGTCGTTGCCGCCTACATCACTGAGATCGTTTTAGAAGTCATCGACGCCTGGGCAAATAAGAGACCGTGTCGTTTCGTTGGAGGAGTCTGGAAGCTGATCGATTTCCTTTTGCCGGCGCACATCGCAGGCATGGCCGTCGCGATGCTGTTATATACGGGGTCTCTGCTCCTTCCCTTTGCTTTCGCCTCCGCTGTAGGCATCGCCTCGAAGGCAATATTCACCGCACCCGTGAATAAGTCCCGCCGCCATTTTCTCAACCCGTCGAACACCGGGATCGTCGTGACCATTTTGCTCTTCCCGGCTCTGGCCCCGATCATGCCCTACCAATTTACTGAACATCTGTCAGGCGTAATGAGTTGGGCGTTTCCAGTTCTCGTCATTTCCGTGGGATTTTTCATGAACTGGCGTTACTCAGGGCGCTTACCGTTAGCTTTGTCCTGGGTGATCGGCTTCGCTCTGCAGGGAGTGCTGCGATGTCTGATGAACGATCTTCCGCTTGTCGTCGGCTTAGTCCCGATGACGGGGGTGAGTTTCATACTATTCACCTTCTACATGGTTACCGATCCCGGGTCTACTCCGACCGATTCGCGGGAGCAGGTAATCTTCGGGTTCGCGATTGCGATGGTTTATTCGCTCCTGGTACTGGCACATGTGGGGTTCGCATTCTTCTATGCTCTATTTATTGTCTGCGTCGCTCGCGGGTTGTACCTGCACTTGCAGGCCGTGAGACTCCGCACGCCGGCGCCTGCTCACTGATGGAGTGTTGATGACTCAACCACAGAACCATTTGCGGTAGCCACTGGATCTAAGCTCAACCCGGCCAGCACCGCTCACAGAACCATTTGCGGTAGCCACTGGATCCTAAGCTCAACCCGGCCATCACCACTCAACCAATGCCCTAGCCAGGTGCGGCAATCTGGCAATCACCACTCAATTTCACATCACATTCTCCGCTTGTCCCTGCGCAATCTAAGAAATACAATTTCGTTCAAACTTATCCTCACACAAAGGAGTTCTCAGATGCCTCATCCTCACTTCAATTCTGACAACGAACGGATCTCACTTGCATACCTAATTACGTTTCGAAGTTACGGCACCTGGCTTCATGGTGACGAGCGCGGATCAGTAGATCGTTTTCACAACGTTTACGGAACCCGACGGTTGCCGGTCAATAGGCAGCGAGAGCAGTATGAACAGCGCCTGCTCGCTTTGCATCCTGTCAGACTAAACTCCCAGAGGAGAGCGGCAGTTGAGAAAGGAATTCGAGAGACCTGCGCGATCCGCAAGTGGCGCCTCCTGGCATTCAACATCCGCACAAATCACGTTCACGCGGTAGTTTCAGCCAATAGTCCGGCTTGGCTGGTTCTGAATGCTTTAAAGGCAAATGCTACGCGCAGTCTGAGAGAAGCTGGTTGTTGGAGGAATGCGCGAAGTCCGTGGGCCCGCCGCGGTAGCAAGAGACGTCTTTGGACCGAAAAGCAGGTGTCCGATGCCGTTGCGTACGTACTCTATGATCAGGGTGAGCCCCTGCCTTGAGCGGCTGTTGGCCAGAATGCACAATTTGGTTAGTGCGAGTGGTTGAGCGGTGCTGGCCGGGTTGAGCTTGGGATCCAGTGGCTACCGCAAATGGTTCTGTGAGTGGTGCTGGCCGGGTTGAGCTTAGCATCCAGTGGCTACCGCAAATGGTTCTGTGAGCGGTGCTGGCCCTGGTTGAGCTTAGCATCCAGTGGCTACCTCAAATGGTTCTGTGAGCGGTGCTGGCCGGGTTGAGCTTAGGGGCACGGCATAACGACTCAACCGAAAGGTTGATACGGATCTCGGCCATTGGGTTGGTGACCGCGTTCTGCCTCGGTGTTACCGTCTTGCGACTTTATTTCATTTGCCTGCATTTATAGTAAATCTTCAAACAATCCGTCGTTAGGCTACCTTCCTAGTTTCCTGGGGTCTTGAGTAGGTTCGAATCGCCAGCTCGCCTCTGGCCTTACAGATGAGATTATCAAAGCTACAGACGGGGCATGGGATTCGGCAAAAGGCATTGCTGAAGTTGACCCACATCTTGACGCTTGCCGAGCCCTTCGACGTAGTCAAAACCTTCACCTACCGCCCCGACTACTTTGGCCGACCTTTCTGTGACCTGGGTCATGAGTTACTTCGTGGTCCATCAGAGTGGACCATTGGCGAGCGTGAGTTATTCGGCGCCTTCACTTCCAGCCTGAACCGCTGTCTCTTTTGAACGAAAGCTCACCGCGCGGTCGCGTGGTCATTACTTGGGCATGAGCTAACCGGCGAGGTCTTCGTTGATTGGCGCAAAGCCCAGATCGACATGAGGCTGCGTGCGACTCTCGGCTTATTAGAAAAGGTTACCCTTTCCCCCAGAGAAATTACGTCACACGATCTCGCAAGGCTAAGAGACGCTGGCCTAACTGATCAGGCGATTCTGGATGCCACTTATGTTTGTGTGGGGTTCAATATCATCGCCCGGATCGCTGATGCGCTTGGTTTTAAGATCCCTTCCGAAGAACTGTTTGCGAGAGCGGCGAAGCTGCTGGTGATATTTGGTTACCGGAGGCTCAGCGGCTTCTGGACTAATGGTGTCGATAAGCGAGGTGTTGACCCGATGCTGATGAGCAGCTCGATCATTGTCAATCAAACCACGCCTGATCGTTACGAAAGAAAAATGAGGCGTCTCCGAGATGCAGTTGTCGCAGGACCTGGAGCGCTGGCACCGTCCATTCGGCAGGCCATCAGTGAGGGTCGGGAAGTGTCCGGAGTCCTAGGCTCTTATGTGAAGAAAGTTGCCGAGCACGCCTATCTGGTCACCGATGATGATATCGCTGTGCTCCACCGGGCCCACTATTCAGATGATCAGATTTTTGAAGCCACTGTAAGCGCAGCCTTAGGTGCCGGCGTTTTAAGACTGGAATGCGTTCTGCGCGCGCTCCAGTCAGACCAACCATCAAAGGTCCTGGCGGCTTACCCGCCTTTTGAAGAGACTTCTATTCCATCGATGACGCGGGATGTGGCTTTGGTTTGATCCAGTGCGGTTCTACTGCCCATCCAGATGCCAGCCCGTATTGACGAGATCATTCCCGCGCCTGACAAATATTTCCGTACCGCGACCAGTACTGGTCGTGCGTTTTCCATTCGCTTCTATCTCATAAAGGTAACTGGTGTAGATGATGATGGTGTTGCCGTAAATCTGCATCTCCGTCCTCGGGAATTCCAATCTCACCAATTTTGCGCCGCTGTCGGAGAATCGTTGGGCCCCAGCCAGGATAGCTGCGCGGTCTGACCAGGCCTCCGCGCCATCGTCGATGGCAATGGCCTCTTCCGGAATTAACTTTTCCAGTGTCGCCCGGTCATTTGCGAAATAGGCTTTCCAGACGGCTTCTCGCTGAGTCAGTATTCTTTGACGAATTTCTGGTCCCACGGTTGATGGTTTCGACATCTGCTCCGCACGCCAGTCGGGATCAACCACCGTATGAGACGCCACCTGAATCCAATTCCCTTTCCGTTTGGCGTAAACATCCATTATGCGAAATCGTCGTAAAGTAACCGTCGTATTGCCGGTCTTCCTTTCGAAGTCACCAAAAAAAGAGGCCACTGCCAACTCGGGGCTATAGAACTCTACGTCGAAGTTACTCATCTTGTATCCTGTTCCCGCCGGATAGTAAGGATGCGACTTGGGCGCACCGGCGGGTCTCGGCCACTCGATACCGTTGGCTCTCATATACTCGTCGATGCCTTTGATCGGCACGCGAGAACCCTCCAGGAACCCGCGCCAGTCTTCAGAGTGCGTCGCATATATCTTGTCCTCGTCGCCGTCGATAAACGCCTGGAAGATACTTTCTATGTGTGCGCGGATGGCTGCAACATCAGCGGCGCGATCCGGGTTGATGGTTAAGGTGTCGTTAGCAACGAAGCTCCTCGCAGTCGTCGCCGTTGTCAGAACTGCCACTCCCAAAGCGAACGAGAAGAGAGAATAAACAAAGATCCTCAAAGTCATGGCGTTAACCTCCAAAATAGCTCCTGCCCATTCCACACTTCAAACCTCTCACGGGTTTCACCTCGTAGAGGTGACATGTTTATAGCCCGAAGCACCAGACTCCCCTCTGGCCCGTTCGGAGGAGCGAACTAGTTCTGAGTGAGCATTCTCTGCTTGAGCTCCGCTCCTCAGAACGGGCCGACATTAACTATGGCGTTCTGGTCTATAAACTTCTCACTCCTGTCGGAGTGAAAAAGAACTAAAGATAGCGAAGCCAGCTGTTTGGGTGGCGAGCCTTAACCCCCGCAAACCAGCGACAGAGAAAGTAGAGCACCACGACATCAACAGCAAAAACCAGGTAGAGCAGTGCCAGTCCCCATCTGTTGGCTGCCGGGACCGACGCGAACGGGGCCTGCGCATACCACTCCGGATGCACACTCCCCTCTCGCAGCAGTCCGACAACGAGAGCGGTGATGTGAATGAGCGGGATGTGAAGCAAATAGTAGAACAAGGGCACGCGTCCGAAAGTCGACAGCACCTCACCGATCCTACCGTGCGCGCGTTCGGCAAGTGGCAGCAGCGCGATCATCGGACCCAATGTCATCAACAGAAAAAGCTGGGACGCCGGATATTTTTGCTGGTTCAGAAACCGATATATGGCGGGCGGCGCATCAGCTGGCGCTGGAATCAGGAAGACCGTGAGACCGCCGGCCAGCAGGAAGAGCGCGGTCGCACATAAGCCGATTCTCAGACACAGCCGCCGCCGCTCTGCCGACTCACGCAGCATGATTGCGCCGAACGCATAGCCTGCCAACATCACGCCGATCCAGGGCACCAGGACATAAAGGACGCTGATGCCTCGCGGTTCCGGTAGCCCGGCGGGGTAAATGAACTCCCAGATCCAGCCGACGGAATTTCGCACAGACTCGGGCCAGAGTCGTGGCAGCACACTAAAGACTTGCTGGAAAAAGATAATTACTAGTCCTATGGATCCAATTGCCCAAGTCGGAAGCCAGATGAACGCAGCCAGCAAGATCATGCACCAGCCGAGCATCCAGATCACCCCAGCAAGAACGAAGTGCCCGTAATCAAAATTGAACGTCCACGAAAATCGGATCAGCGTGACTTCCAGCACTACGAGTATGAACCCGCGAGTAACAAGGTACCGCGCCAGGGCGCGCTTGTCGGCGAGTTTTCTTCCGTGCAGAAATGCGGCAGTCCCGGCCAAGAAGACGAAGGCTGGCGCACAGAAATGCGTGATCCAACGAGTGAAGAAGATTCCTGGCGTCGGGCCGCCGGCCGGGAGTCCCGAATACACGCGCACGTGATCGATGGCCATCAGCACCATCACCAGACCGCGCATCAGGTCGAGCGACATGATGCGGCCCGTGCGTGAAAGAGCGGGCTTGACCTGAGGAGTATCAGCGCTCGCGAAAGCGGTCATTCAGGTTAAGGGTCGTCGCGTCGATTTGAATCCCAAAGCGCCTCGCATCCTACGCCGGAAGACTTAACGCCGCAACTACTAATACGCGAGCGGCTTCTCTGTTGACACGAACGGTCATCTATCGGAACTCGACCAACGGTGGAGTGAGCGCCATCCACCAACTGCCGCTGGTGGGATTTTTGATATCGGTGCGAGCAGCTCTTTGGTAGG
>JAMQPI010000365.1 GCA_023717565.1 Pyrinomonadaceae bacterium
AGGTCGCCCCGACCTCCTAAGCGGATTGCAGTAAGACCGTGGCCCGCTGTGGTGGAATTGCGGACGAAGTCGTATTCGGCCCGCTCGACGTTTCCGTCATTGTTCGAGTCCAACCATCCAAAGTGATCGTAGGCCTCAGCATGAGATTTCATCTCCTCACGTTGAAGTTTTTGGTCTTTATTGCTGTCGGCCTTCAGAGTTTCGTCGAAGGGCGGCAAAAACGGTTCATCACCGCCGTCCGCCGTCACGTAGATCACGTCGGTGCCAATGAGCGGCACACCTTTCGGATACGAGCCAATTTTGGTAATCCACCACAATCGCTCTCCCTGATCCAGAGAATACGCATCGACGGTGTGTGAACCGAGGACGATTACTTGCGTTGGTCCATCCTTCGGTTGGTAAACGGCGGGAGTAGCATAAGCTTCATAGTTTGGACGGCTCTTCTTCCAAAGCTCCTTTCCATTGCGTGCATCGATAGCAATGATGAAAGAATCTGTTCGCTGATCACACACCATCACCAGCGTGTTACCAGCAAGCACAGGCGATCCACCCATGCCGTAGAAGCTGTTGAAAGGTCCCAACGGCACTCGCCATCGTTCCTTGCCACCTGGTCCATAGGAGATCAATCCGAGTTCCGCAAAAAACACGAACACGTTCTTACCGTCGCTCACCGGACTCGGCGAGGCTCCATCATTGGCCTTATAGACCGGCATGTGTCGCGCGCGTACAACATCGCGGCGCCACAAAGTTTTCCCTGTCTTTCGATCCAGGGCGAAGGTGATCAGTTTGTCGCCTTCGCTCGCGGTCAGAAATACACGATCGGCAGTCACCACTGGCGACGATCGTGCGAAGGGCAGTGGCGTTTTCCAAGCGAGATTCTTGGTCGAGCTGAACTCAGAAGGCAGCGCAAAGCCCTCGGCAACGCCCGTACCGTTAGGTCCCCGGAATTGCGGCCATTCATTAGTACGAGTGGACGCCATTGGTTTACTCTGCTGCGCACAGACGGGCGAGTCAGCGATGACACATAACGCCAACGCTATTACGAACACTGGGAATGAGCTTTTGACATTCATGTTCTGAATCGTGCTTAGAGGATCAAACCAGCACGTCCTTTCCGGGAAGTAAATTCTAGGTCTTGGCTGCTGATTGTCGCTGAGTCGGGTATACGTAGGCAACCAAAATTCGACACGTGAGGATGCTTGCTTAGGCTAAAGCCAGCTCATCCTCGCCTTTGTCCAGTTCATCACTTAAGGCTCACTGAATATTCGGCGTTGCGTTAGCGTTTTGCCTTACTTGGAGACGCAGAGCACTAACCTGGATCGTGTGAATGGAATTTCGGAGGGGATTTGGCTGAAATCATTGGGGTAGAGAGTAGATTCATGAAATCAATCCTAATCGTTTTGTTGTTTTGGCCCGCCGCCAGTCGCTTTCAGACGAGCATGACTGCATCTCCCGGGCCAGTAGCAACTCAACAAGCGGCCTCAAAACCAAGCGCGCGCCTGGGACACTGCCTGGTTTACGACGGACAACGACGCCGTGTTGTGTTGCTGGATGGATACCGGCCACCGCATCAGCCGGAATTGGGAGAAGTTTGGGGCTGGGATGGAAAGCGTTGGGAGTTGTTGCCCGGATCGGGTCCAGCGGCACGGAGTCTGAGCGGTGCGGTCTTTGATACTCGGCGCAAGCAGATCATCTCCTATGGCGGAGTGGGAAATCGCGGTTATGAAGATCTCAAAGGCGACACCTGGGCCTGGGACGGTCGCAGTTGGCAGCAGATGACGGATACCAGCGTCGGCACACGCGATCATCACGCGATGGCTTACGACGCTGCGCGCGGCAAGACAGTGATGTATGGCGGACAGACCTCGAGCCGTACCTGGGCAACAGATACCTGGGAATGGGACGGTCTGAAGTGGACCAAGCTCGCGGTGCCTGGCCCCGGAGGAAGGGCGCATTTTGCAATGGTCTATGACAGCAAACGCAAACGCGTGGTGCTGTTCGGCGGTTTGGGTGACGACAGCCAGTATCACAACGATACCTGGGAGTGGGATGGCGTCAACTGGCGCAAGGTGAGTGACGGAGGGCCCCCGCCGCGCGCACGGCATCGGCTGGCTTTCGACAGTCACGCTGGGGTTGTCATTCTTTACGGCGGCGACGGAGTGAAGACGGCTCCCGGTGGCTTTCGCGTACTTGAGGATATGTGGGCGTGGGACGGCGTGCGTTGGACAGAGATCAAAACGAACGGGCCAGGCAAACGTTTTAGCCACGCGATGACCTACGACGCGGGGCGGCGCAAGACAGTACTCTATGGCGGCAGCAACGGTGCAAATGAAGTCAATGACACCTGGGAGTGGGATGGACAACGTTGGGTGCGCGCCGGGGACTAAGAGGTATTGTCAACTTAACCCTTTGAAAAGACTCTAACCATGGAACGCATCAGTCCCCACTCCGTATTCTTTCCGATTCCAGCTTTCGCTTCGGTTTCAGTTTGACCAATTCGGAAAATCTCAATCCCTTCACGGCTTCAATTTTGTCGAGTGTCAGGGCGTTCGCAACGTTGCCGTTATCGTAATAACACGCCTGGCCGTGGGGTCGCCTTCCTTAACCCGTCACCGGAACCCAGCTCGCTTTTTCTCCTATTTGTCATAACCTGTCATTTTTAACAGGTTCAATTCGTTCTAACTAGTTGACAATGCTCATGGACGTTTTGGCGAGAAAATGAAAGCAATATAAAACGATTAGCGCGGACGATCCCAACCGCGGTTGGGAATCCCCGGTGACGTTTAAGATTTGCGTTTGAGGCGTCGCCACCTAAAGGAGGACTTTAATGATTCCGAGTAGGTCTTTAGTCAGCAACTTAAGCAGCTATGGAGTCGCGCGCTCCACAATTGAAGGCGCTCCGCTCAGCGACGAAGAGTCGCGCAAGATGCACGCCTTTTGGCGTGCCTGCAACTATTTGGCGTTGGGGATGATTTACCTTCAGGACAATCCTCTGCTTCGCGAGCCACTCAAACCCGAGCATATCAAAGCCCGTATGCTTGGGCATTGGGGCGCTAGTCCGGCCCTTTCCTTTGTCTATACACACCTGAATCGGGTCATCAAAAACTTCGATCTCGACGTGGTTTACATGGCGGGGCCTGGCCATGGCGCGCCCGGCGTGATAGGCCCGGTTTATCTGGAGGGAGCGTACTCGGAAATATATCCCGATAAGAGTCAGGATGAAGCAGGCCTGTTACGTTTCTTCAAGCAGTTCTCATTCCCGGGAGGTATCGGTAGCCATTGCACTCCCGAGACGCCAGGTTCCATTCACGAAGGTGGCGAACTCGGCTACGTGTTGTCACATGCCTGTGGCGCCGCGTTCGACAATCCCGATCTGATCGTGGCGGCGGTGGTCGGTGACGGCGAAGCGGAAACCGGACCGTTGGCGACTTCGTGGCACATCAACAAATTCCTGAACCCGATTCGCGATGGTGCGGTGCTGCCGATTCTCAATCTCAACGGCTATAAGATCAACAATCCAACCCTACTGGCACGCATCAGCCACGAGGAAATAGAAAACCTGTTCAAGGGTTATGGCTACACCCCCTGCTTTGTCGAAGGATCGGATGCGACGACTATGCACCAGGCGATGGCGGCCACACTGGACCATTGCGTGCAAACCATCAAAGCAGCGCAGCAGGAAGCGCGCCGCACCGGCGTGGCCTCGCGACCACGCTGGCCGATGATCGTACTACGGTCGCCCAAGGGCTGGACGGCGCCGGCCGAAGTCGATGGCCACAAGCTCGAAGGGCTCTGGCGCTCGCACCAGGTACCGCTCGCCGGCGTCAAGAAAAACCCCGCGCACCTGAAGCTGCTGGAGGAATGGATGCGCGGCTACAAGCCCGAGGAGCTCTTTGACAAGAACGGGTCACTGGTTCCGGAAATCAGCGAGTTAACGCCGACCGGGACCCGCCGCATGGGCGCCAATCCGCACGCCAACGGCGGGCTTCTCAAGAAGCCTCTGAAACTCCCCGATTTTCGTAATTACGAATTCAAGGTCGAAAAGCCAGGTCAACTTGAAGCAGAGAACGCGCGGCCGTTGGGTAAGTTCCTGCGCGATGTGATGAAGTTGAACATGAATACGTTCCGCATCTTCGGGCCTGACGAAAACACCTCCAACAAGCTGGACGACGTTTATGAAGTCAGCAAGAAATTCTGGATAGCTGAGTACTTTCCCGAGGACAACGATGGCGGCGAGTTATCGACTGACGGTCGCGTTATCGAAATGCTCAGTGAACACACCTTGGAAGGTATGTTCGAAGGGTATGTCCTTACCGGCCGGCACGGCTTCTTTTCGACTTATGAAGCATTTGCGCATGTCATCGATTCCATGTTCAACCAGCATGCCAAGTGGCTATCGATCTGCAATGACTTATCGTGGCGTCAGAGTGTTCCGTCGCTCAATCTGCTGATTACTTCCACGGTTTGGCGACAGGATCACAACGGCTTTACGCACCAGGATCCCGGCTTCATCGATGTGGTCCTGAACAAACGAGCTGAGGTGACGCGGATTTACATGCCGCCTGACGTCAACACGTTATTGTCCGTAGTCGACCATTGTCTGCGTAGCGAAAACTATATCAATGTAATCGTCTGCGATAAGCAACTCCACCTTCAATACATGAATATGGATGCTGCCATCACGCACTGCACGAAGGGCATCAGCATCTGGGACAGGGCCAGCAACGATCAGGGACAAGAACCTGATCTAGTCATGGCGTGTGCCGGTGATATCCCAACGCAGGAAGCCCTCGCTGCGACGGCAATGCTACGGGCGGAATTTTCGGATCTGAAGATTCGCTTCATCAATGTAGTTGATCTGTTCAAGATGCAATCTGACCGAGAACATCCGCATGGTCTGAGTGACCGCGATTTTGACAGTCTCTTTACCAGCGACAAGCCAATCATCTTCAATTTCCACGGTTATCCCTGGCTGATCCATCGGCTTAGCTACAATAGGACCAACCACAAGAACATGCACGTGCGCGGTTATAAGGAACGAGGCAACATCAATACCCCGCTCGAACTGGCGATCGAGAACGAGATAGACCGCTTCACTCTGGCTATTGATGCCATAGACCGGGTGCCCAGGCTCCAGACAACTGGCGCCCACGCCAAGGAGAAATTCAAGAATATCCAGATAGCCTGTCGCCGATATGCGCACGAACACGGCACAGATAGACCGGACGAAGTTGAGTGGCGCTGGCCGTTTTAGCGAGGAGAGAGAACATGACGGGACCAGGCACCGCGCCATTAACTCAAGGTCAAGAAGCCTGATTCGGCGCTATCGAAATCGAAGACTCCGGAGCGACTAATTATGTCCGAGACGAATGTCAATCAAGTGCCTAACCGGACTAAGATTGTGGCGACAATTGGTCCTGGCTCTCGTACGCCTGCGGTTTTGCGTAAGCTCATCGAGGTCGGGGTCGATGTGTTTCGCCTGAACTTTTCGCACGGAACGCATGATGAACACTCTGCGGTCCTTGCCGACATTAGAACTCTGAGCCGGGAATTAGGTCAGCACGTAGCGATCTTGCAGGATCTTTGTGGACCCAAGATTCGACTTGGGCCTATTCCTGGTGATGAGGTGGCCTGCCCACTAGGTGAGGAATTCACTCTCGTCGCCGAGCGGTCCTCAAACAGTACAAATGAATTAACCTGCTCGTATCGCGACTTGCCAAACGATCTCAAGCTCGGAGAAACCATCCTCTTCGCCGACGGCACGGTCGCCATGGTCGTTACGGAAATCGAGCCCGGTCGAGCGCGGTTGAAGGTAACGCTCGCCGGACAACTCCGCTCGCGGCAGGGGCTGAACTTACCCGGCTCGGACTTAACCGTCACATCGTTAACAGACAAGGACCTCAACGACCTCGATTGGACCAAACAGCACGCAAAGGATGTTGACTTTGTCGGTTTGTCGTTCGTTCGCAGCGCGGACGATGTCGCTAGACTGCGGCGCGAGCTGCAAGCGAGGGAGTGTCCGGCGCGAGTCGTAGTCAAGATCGAGAAGCCACAAGCGGTGCAACATCTGGAAGAGATCATCGCCGTTACCGACTGTGTGATGGTCGCGCGCGGTGACCTGGGCGTGGAGATGGACGTGCAGCGGGTTCCCGCTATCCAGAAGCGCATCATCGCACTGTGCAACCAGGCCCACCGTCCGGTAATCACCGCCACGCAGATGCTCAATAGCATGGAGCACTCCAGCCGTCCTACGCGCGCCGAGGCCAGCGACGTGTTCAACGCCGTCCTCGACGGCACCGATGCTGTCATGCTCTCGGGCGAGAGCGCTGTGGGTGAATATCCTGTCGAAGCAGTGGTCACTATGGGCCAGATTTGCTCGGAGGCAGAGGCCTATCTGGAGTCGCGCGGCCGGTCGCCACTTGGTGTGTCGACTTCGTTGTCTGGTTTGATTGAACCAATTACTGAGGCCGCCGTGGATGCCGCGCACCTGATGACCGAGCAGTTGGACGCGCCACTGATTATCGTGTCGACCGAGTCAGGGCGCACGGCTGTCGCCTTGAGCAATCGCAGACCAACGGCGACGATTCTCGCCCTGACTCGTACGGAACAGATAGCCAGGACGCTGGCGCTGTGCTGGGGCGTGCTGCCATTGTTGCGGTCAGATCCTTCATCAGCAGAGAACGAATTAGAATTCGCTATTGACTGGGCCAGATCACACTCGCTTGTTCAATCGGGCCAGCACGCAGTACTGCTTCGCGGCCAGGTTGCCGGTCAGCCCAAGAGTCGCGCAGTGTTGGCGGGCGAGGTCACTTGAGTCAACGCTGACAGCTGAAATCAGGCTGTATATTTGATCAGCAAGACCTCGTTGCCAAGCTCATTGAAGATCAATTCGTCAACGAGTTGCTGTGCAAGAAGAATACCGAAACCGCCAGGTCGCATACCTTGGGCGATCCGATATTCCATATGTCCTAAGGGGTTTTCGGGAGGGTTGGACAAAGCTGAATGTGGTAACTCCTTGCCTCGGAAACCCGGACCCTGATCACAAAAGTGATAGACAATTGCGCGTTCCGTGCGGATGGCCGAAACCTCAACCACTTTTTCGGGATCAAAGCCAGCGCCGTGTTCCATAGCATTCAAGAGGATTTCTCGGAAGGCGGTCAGCAAGGCGGTTCTATCCGGATCCAGTAAATCTGAACTCAGTTCGTTCATGAAACGCATCAATCGGTCCGCCGTCAGCATCTGACATGTCACCCGCAGGCCAATCCAATTTGGCTGAGCAGTCAGAACCTCAATGCAGCGGCGCCAATCACCAGCTTGAAGGGCGCGTTCAATCATGGCAGCTACCTCAGCCGTGTCGAACGGGCTACTGAAACACGCGAACACGCGGGCGCGTAGTGCGGCGATTACATCTTCGGGAGTTGCTTCCGGCGCCAGGACTATCGTCCTCACACCAGGTCTGATGCGTTCGATCTCGGTAATTAGCGAGAGGTCCTCCTGGATGGTGCTCTTGGGACTCGTCAAAGCAACCTCGAATGCGCTCAAGCGCAGACGCCGCAAAGCGTCAGCGTCGCCTTCTGCAACTTCAATTGAGCTGTGAGGAAGCTGTAGAGATTCCTGAATTCCGAGGGCAACTTTGGGATCGTCGCGGATTATCAGTATTCGTTGCATTGGTGATGGATTCTACTTCTCGATTTCAGATTCAATTCGAACAAACTAGCACGGTAAACCAGGCTCAGCATAAGCCTGATTGGGTCCGCGATTTTGGCACTACGCAACTTCCGCCGAGCACCCAATAGTTGGCAGGTGGATTCTATCGCCAAGAATTCGAATTTGCAGACGCGGTTTACTCTCTGATGAGCCAGACCTCGGCGAATGGATGTAGCTGGAGTCGACAGAAATCGCATAAAATCGAAGCCTGCCCCCAAATGAACTTGGTGCCGCTTTGTGATAAGGTTTGCCCCTCAATGTTTGACCATTCAACGTCCATGAGATCTTATTACTGTACGGGCAAGCGTAGACTCTGGTCAGTAATGGGAGCGGTATCGTTGCGAAGCGGGATGATTACCGCCACTACCCTCGCCGGCCTGTGCTCGCTGCCGGTCTGTGCACAGAAAGCTGATCTTGCGACGCCAGTCGTGGTGCAGCCCGGTGCGCCGGGCAAGCCGACCAGGACATTGACGCCGTCGACGAGGGCCACACTTCCACCAGGTTCTCCAGCAGACATTCAGTTCATGCAGGATATGATCATGCATCATGCTCAAGCAGTTGAGATGACAGACCTGATCGGATCGCATACGGATAACAAGGATCTCCGATCGTTGGGAGCGCGAATCAGCAGTTCGCAATCAGACGAAATAAAGTTTATGAAACGATGGCTGGCCGCCAGGGGAGAGCCGATTTCGCCGCCGATGCCGGAAATGTCCGGTATGGCCGGTATGGCTCGCATGGATATGTCAAACCACCCGATGGCGCTAATGCCGGGCATGCTCACGCCAAAGCAGATGGGGGCTCTCAAAAAAGCAAAGGGCGAAGAGTTCGACCGTTTGTTCTTGACCGGGATGGTTCAGCACCACAACGGCGCCTTGATAATGGTGAAGGACTTGTTCGACACTGCAGGCGCGGGGCAGGATGCCGAACTGTTCAATTTCGCCACAGATGTCGACAGTGGCCAACGTGCTGAGATCAGGATTATGCAAACCATGCTGCGGGAAAAACCCCTGGAGGAGAAACGATGAATCGAGTACACACCATGGCTTTCCGTTTGCTCGTAGCTTCCCTTGTTTTCTGGTCGTGTCTTGCAGCGAGCACTCCGGCCCAAACCCCTTCGGCACCGTCGTCGTCCGCGGATTCCACAAAGGCGGCAGAAACTAAGCCGGCTAACCAGGAGGGCGAAGCGAATCCGTTTGCCCCTGAACCGGCAGCGCCGCTACCGGCTGGAATGACGGGCTCTGATGCCAATGACCCGCGCGCCAAGCTCGCACCAGGAATGTACAACGCAGCTGAGACATCGATGGGCATCAAGCACCTCAATCTGGTCAAAAAGCCTGACGCGTTTCAACTAGGGTCCGCCGATCCTGATGATCCGAAGGTGAAGAAGACCCTTGGTCTACTCGGCATCGA
>JAMQPI010000432.1 GCA_023717565.1 Pyrinomonadaceae bacterium
GCCTGCGAGGCCCCGCCAGCAGGATTGCTCCCACTCACGCTCGCACGCCCTACTTGTTGCACGGACAATTGACAAGATGAACTCCTTTCAGTTCACTAGAACAGCCAGGCTTTACCTGGCGCTACCGAAATCACACGAAACAACACGAAAAAAGACTCAATCTGTTCTAAGACTACTTTAATTCCACGATAGCCATGCCGCCGGGGGGAAGGGTGATGGTTACGGCGTCTCCGGAGGCCCTATTAACTTCGATGGATCTATCGGTGAGCCAATCGATGGCGGTGCGGATTGGTTGGCCGGGAACCGAAATAGTAGCCGAGACTATGGCGCTGCGATCGACCTGCGCCATTCCCTGTTGTGGCTTGTTGACACCCTGGTTGTTAAAGAGTGTGACGATCCACCCGGTGTTGGTTCGGTTGATGAGGTACTCGACATCTCCGCGAACTCTTACCGGAGTGGCATCGGAGAAAACGTGAGCGAGCATGTGGGCCGCAAACGGTGCGACACGCTCGTCGGCGCCAAGTAGATCGGGGAGAACGGAAAAGACGAGACTGCCTTTTCCGAGTTTGTTAACAGTGACGAGTGGGTCGCCGCTGGGCGTGGCGATCAGTGTCTTAGCCTCTTTTAGTTCGACTTTGTGGTAACGGAAAAGTTGGCCCGATAGATCTTGCGGTTGCTCGCCGCGGGCAAGACAGCGGCCGGTGTCGGCTTCCGACGTGGTGCCCATCACGCGAACGCCGAGGAGTTGATCGGGAAGACCTTTGACCTGGGCGGCGTTGAGTACGACGGTGCCACCGCTCCGGACATAATCTGTGAGCTTGGTAACCCATTCTAGTGACCAGTCGATGTGGCCACCGACGACAACCGCGCGGTAAGGCGACAGGGGAGACGGGGAGATGGGGGGACTGGGAGAACCGGAGACACGGGGACGGGGGGACGCGGAGACTCGGAGATCGGAGACTGGACTTTGGGTGTCTGAAGCCACGAGCACATCGAAGATGTCGCCGAAGACGCCGTTGACGAAGACCTGGGCGTCGGAGGTGGCCGGTTCACCTTCCAGAACAAGTCCGGGGTAGTAGGCGACGCCGAATAGTTCTCGCAACGCGCGATCGCTGCGACTAATCTGCGAGACTCCGAAAGGCCACTGCGGATAGTCAGTCATCTCGAAGCCGTGTGCTGGATCCAGCAGGAACGCCACCGGAGTGTAGGGGGTGCCCCGGTCAGGGTGCTTTTCCGCGAAGCGCATGAACTCATCGGTGATGCGGCCGAGAGGGTTTAGTTGAAAAGGATGTTCGCCGGGGCCGGGTTTGAAAAACTGATCGCCGCCCTGTTCCAGATAGATCGCCGAGGCGCCCGCCATGTAGTAGAGGTAATAGCTCTTTCGATACCACGTTAACGAAGGTCCCATCGTCGCGCCATAACGTGAATGAAAGAAATTGTTAGGCCCGGCAAAATTCTGAGCGTGGGTGAATGTCGTGGCGGTATCGCCGAAGTTTGGCGCGTGATAATAGAGAAACGACGCGCCGTATTGTCTGGCTGCCCCGCGCGTGAAGGCGATGCGCATGGCGAACATCGGTTGAACCGCGGCAGTTTCCATTCCCAGCAGACGCACTCCCCATCGAGCGAGCGCATGCGCGAAGGACGTGCTGGAAGTCGATTGGGCCGGAATCAGTTTGTTCCACATGGGTCCGGTTTGCGTCTGAAACATCGAGGCCCACTTCTTATCGAGCGCATTCGTATAAAACACTCGATAGGCTTCGAGCAGTTCTCTCCTCGACATGGCCGGAGAAGTCTTCAGATCTTTGACCGCCGACTCCCAAACATATCCCACGCTCTCTCCCGAAACCCACCCGAGAAACTGATCGCGAAGTTCGCCATTGAGCAACTTCCAGGCGAGTTCTCCTTCACCTTCCGGAAACTGCGCCGCACCGTAATTAATCAGAATGGCGAAGGGCGCTTTGGTCTCGCGCAGATAGCGGAGAAACGGACTGCCTTCTTTGAAGTATTCCGGCACGTTTGGTATGTAGACCACCGGAACGACGAGTTTCGAAGCGAAGATCGGCACGTCCCGCGTGCCCGTGTACTTCGCGACAAACTGATCGAGGGGTTCAGCATTAAACGGATAGAGCGGACGCTCGGCGGCGGGTTTGTCGTAGAGGGGCCAAAACTCCTTGGCGATATTCCAAGGCATCAGGAAATCACGGCCGGCGATCTGGGGACGCTCCCAGGCATCGGGAATTGAGTTGTCGGCGTTGGGCGAGAGCAGCGACGTCAGCGGCTCGCGCACTTTGGACCACTGACGAAGGTAGCGCATGCCAGCAAAGTCCGGCTTGCGGCGTCCTTCGGGTGTGTAAGTAACGTCGTTGGTGATGAGGATGGCGTCCACATGTCGCGGCGCACCTGCTGCTTTGTCAATTTCGATCGAAACCCGAGCCAGGCCCTTATCAAGTTTGGCAGTAGCACCGTCCCAGGTAAACACCCAACCCCAGTACATGCTGGTTTCGTCGTGAGGGTCGACTACGTCGTTGATTCCAAACTCATGATGAAGGGCCTCGCGCCCATTTTGGCTAAGGCGAAGAGAGAAGTCTTCATTCTTGCTCGACCAATCGGCATAGCGTACCCAAACCTTGTAGTCACCCTCACGCGGCACTTCGATGTCTTGATAGATCGTTGCGCGAGTTTCGTCGGCGCTCGCAGCAACCGAATTCCATTCGCTTTCACCGCCCTGGGACCATTCAGCGGAAACACCCGGTCCATTGATTCCCCATCCCGGAGCTTTGGTTTTGGGATAGTTGAGCCATGCTGGATTCAGTATGGGCTCGCCTCGCGGGTCAGTCGCCAGGCCCCGCATATTCTCAGCTTCATACCAGAGGTACTCGGGTCGCGGGGCTGCCTGGGGATGGGGAGACGAGGGGACTCGGAGGCGCGGGGACTCGGAGACACGGAGACTCGGAGACTCGCGGATGGGTCCTACAAGGGCGCTTGAAGGCAAGATTGCCTCTAGCAGAAAGATCAGTACCAAAACGCACGGCAATCGCCGTAGTTTCGTATTCAACCGACACACCTGAATGGGATTAACCTCTCCTCGCTTTACTCGGACGGATAACCCAGTCTTCATGATTGAAGATCATGTTGACTAGTTGAGCCAGAATACCATCATAGGTGCTGTCAAGGTCGTTGGCTTCATCCGCTGTGATGTAACGACAGCGATACGCAAACTCCACCCAAACGCGAGTTTCCTCAGCTTCACCTTCTGAGTCACTTAGCTTACTTATGAAATACGCAGGGTATCTCCGCTTGCGCCACCCTTCGCCGAGATTTGAGCAAACAGATCTAGATGCACGGCGCATTTGATCTGTTAATGAATATCGTTCCTCAGGTGGAAACTTTTTGGAGAGTTCGAAAATCTTCATTGCTGCTTCCATTGCAGCCTTGTAAACACGCAGTTCTTTGTAGCTTCGGATTTTTCCCATGAGCGTGAGGTTCTCCTGGTGGTTGATGGTTGGTCTTAGTTCTATAGGTTTCAACGTCGTTCCCAAGGTTCAACGTTGTGGTGTCCCCGTGTCCCCGTGTCTCCGCGTCTCCGCGTCTCCTATCCCAAGGCGGCCAGGCACTCCAGCATGCTCCGCTGGCGACAGGTAAACATGGGAGTGTCGCGCAGGGTGTATGAACTGGCCTTGGTCTCCCGGAGCTCCTGCACGAGATCCAGGAAGTCCGCAGGGTTATCAGTCTCAAACGCTACCACGAATTCCTGGTCGTCGAGACCGAACGAATAGGTGGTGTGCAGCTTGACGGAACGATACTTCATGCCGATCCGAATGTGTTCGTCCATCATCTCCTGACGCTGGTCAGCGGTCCGCGAATACCATTCTCGAGTTTTCACAAACGGGTAGACGAAAAGATAGTCGGACTTACCGGGAATGATGTGCAGGCGATCCTCGACATGTTCAGGATTGTCACGATCGATGTACATCGAGCGCTTGGTCATCGAGAGGAATGACTGCACTGGTTCGATATACTTGCCCATCTCCGTGGCGTTCATTCGGGAAGTCATTTCCTGGAGAGGCTCAAGGTCGTAACCGATTCTCCAAATCATGAAGTCAACGTTGGTGCGCAATCCCACCGTCGAGTAGGTGTGAATCAGCAACTTACTACGAAAGTCGTCAACCGCTTTAGCAAATTGGTCGATGCAGGTCTGCTTGTCGCTATCGGAGAGCAATCGCCATTCCGGGCGCGAGCGATAAAACGTGAAGTTGACAAACTGCCTGGGCATCTTCGGTTTTTGCTCATCCAGTTCGATGCAATTGGGGGCCAGCCGAAGCGAGCCTCGTATTGCATTGCCAGAGTCGGTGTCGGTACTCATTTGATTCTCCACCTCTGCAGCGGCCAATTCGTGATTTGTTTTGCGAAATCGATGAGAATGCTTAGGCGCAAAGTTATTCTGCCCCCTATTCTGTCTGTTTGCAACTCACCAGAATTGTGCCCCCCAAACGACCAGATCCCCCGGCTTCTCGCGTCTCCAGCGCCGGTGTTATACTTCCCGAGCTTTTTCAATCCCAACAAACTGATTCGCGATGGAGAACCTAAGGATGAACTCTGCCAAGTTTGCGGCCATCATTTTAGTCACCGGATGCTTTGCTACCGCCTGCACCAGTTCGGACCGGGTAACAACTAATCAAGCTCAGCCCTCGGCTTCACCGGCAACAGCGACAGCGGCAGCCACGGCGACTCCGGATCCATTTGCAAAAGCGTACGAGAACTTTCAAAAGAATTGTCAGGTCTGCCATGGTGAGAAGGGCCAGGGCGGCACGGTGACGGTTGAGGGACGAAAGCTAAAGGTCCCCAGCCTGAGAGATGGGCACGCGCTGGAACATACGGATGAGAAGTTTGTGAATCAGATCACCGACGGCGACGAGGAGATGCCCGCGTTCAAGGACAAACTTAGTCCGAACGAGATCAATGATCTGGTGAGATTTATTCGAAAGGAATTACAAGGGAAATGAGGCCTTTGGTCTTTGGTCTTTGATCTTTGACCAAGATACAAAGGTCCATTTTACGATTTACGATTTACGATTTACGAACAGCACGCGTAGCTCAGTTGGATAGAGCGTTTGACTTCGAATCAAAAGGTCGCAGGTTCGAGCCCTGCCGCGTGCACCATCTCTTCGCTACCGTCTTGCCATTCCTTCCCACGCGTCCCTGCCAGAGGTCAGCATGATCCAAATTGACAGCACTTCGGATCGTACCTCCAGACTCGCCTTGATCGGTTTTCCTTACGACGAAAACTCGTCTTTCATGAAGGGAGCGGCCGAGGCTCCTCCACTGATTCGAGCGGCGTTCCGATCCGATGCCTCAAACTTTTGGAGCGAATCGGGAGTGGACCTGGGTGCCCCCGGAACTTTCTTTGACGCAGGTGACGTCGAACCCCTCGGGGCAACAGAGATGTTTTCGTTGATCGAAGACTCAGTTCGAACTTTATTGAAGGACAACCTGCTCCCGATCTCTCTGGGTGGAGATCACTCAATTACGTACCCGATCATTCGGGCGTTCAGCGGGAAATATCCGGAGTTGAGTCTCCTGCACTTCGATGCTCATCCAGATCTCTACGACGAACTGTTGGGAAATCGCCACTCACATGCGAGTCCTTTTGCCAGAATCATGGAGGAAGGACTGGTGGAGCGACTCGTTCAGGTCGGCATCCGCACCATCAATGGGCATCAAAGAGAGCAGGCAGACAGATTTGGAGTGGAAATCATTGAGATGAGACATTTGCAAGAGGGTCTAACTTTGTCCTTCGATTCGCCGTTGTACATCTCCTTTGACATGGATGCGCTCGATCCAGCTTTTGCTCCGGGCGTCTCTCACCGCGAGCCCGGGGGACTTTCAACGAGACAAGCGATTCGTCTGATTCAGCGATTGCAAGCCAGAGTTATCGGAGCGGATATTGTGGAATTCAACCCACGCATGGATCCGGCTCAGACAACGGCTGTAGTTTGCGCTAAGCTTCTGAAAGAAATCGCTGCGAAGATGGTGGAATAGGAATCATAGTTATTGACACTCACAGATCCACTCAGTAATGTCTTGCGGACAACTGTAGATGCCGAGCGCCATTCGTTCGGCATTTGACATTTTTGACTGCCAAATTCAACAACGGAGACAACTATGAACTTTCGCCGCTTAGTAAGTTCCCGGCACCGACCAATTGGCGTGCAAGCGATGATCGTGGTAATGCTCGTCGTGTCAGGCGCTTATGCCCAGAAGGCCGTCGACCCTTCCACAGATCAAACACCAGTCGTGCAATCCCAGGCAACAAGCGCTGGTAAAGGAACCAAGGGTGGGGGGAGACAAACAGTCAACGGTGATGTTTCTCCTCGAGCCGTCGCGGCTTCGTTCACGAACGCAACGGCTATTACGATCACCGATTGCCCGAACCCCTGTCCAGCATCAGGCCAAGCGGCCTCGCTGTACCCTTCGCCGATTACCGTCTCGGGCGAGGTCGGCGTCATACAACGCGTCTCTGTCACCCTCAACGGGTTGAGCCACGCCTTCCCATCAGACATCGACTTCTTGCTTGTCTCACCGTCGGGAAGAAAGGCAGTAATAATGTCCGACTTCGGAGCCGGCTCTCCTGGCGTGTCGAGTATCAATGTCACTCTCGACGACTACGCTGCGAGACCCGTGCCCGCGGTCGTTACCGGCAACACGGGCGTCCCGTTCGTCACGGGCAGCTACCGGCCGGCGAACTCCGGCACCACCGATGTGTTCCCGGTGCCAGCGCCCGCCAGCCCTTTTGTCTTCACGCTCTCAGCCTTCAACGGCGATGCGCCAAACGGGACGTGGAATCTATTCATTATTGATGATGCTAACCTCGACGCAGGCAGCATTAGCGGTGGCTGGACGATCACCTTTGATGTA
>JAMQPI010000481.1 GCA_023717565.1 Pyrinomonadaceae bacterium
CGCGTGTTTCAAAAGATAGTCGATCTTTACGGCGAGACCTTACGCTGGGTGCTTAAGTTTCGCGTTGTGACTCTGCTGGTCGCGGCGGCGACGCTCGTCCTGACAGTTTGGCTCTACGCCATCGTCCCCAAGGGGTTTTTCCCGGTGGAGGATACCGGCGTTATCCAGGGCATCACCGAAGCGTCCCAGAGAATTTCATTTCCCGCGATGGCTCAAAAGCAGCAGTCGCTGGCCCAGGTCATTCTCAAAGATCCAGCGGTAGAAAGTCTTTCGTCGTTCATAGGTGTCGACGGCACAAACACAACCCTGAACAGCGGGCGCATACTGATAAACCTGAAGCCGCTGGCCGCGCGGAACGTCAGTGCGACGCAGGTGATTGATCGATTGCAGCGCGCGCTGACTCAGGTCGACGGCATCGTTCTTTACATGCAACCGGTGCAAGACTTGACGGTCGAAGATCGAGTGAGCCGCACGCAGTACCAATACAGTCTGGAGGATCCCAACGCGGACGAGTTGACGACTTGGACGGCTCGTTTCGTGGATAGGCTGAAGACGCTGCCGCAACTCCAGGACGTGGCAACCGATCAGCAGACGAGAGGCGCACAGACAACGCTGGTCATCGATCGCATTACCGCTTCCCGGCTGGGGATCACGCCACAGGCAATTGACCAGACACTCTACGACGCCTTTGGTCAGCGTCAGATCTCGACACTTTTCACACAGTCCAACCAATATCACGTCATCCTGGAGACCGCGCCCGACTTTCAGACACATCCGGCGAAGTTGCAAGACATCTACGTTCTCTCGACCAGCGGTGGCCCCGTGCCGCTCAGCACGTTTACGCATTTCGAGTCGGGAACCGCGCCACTGTCGATTAACCGTCAGGGACAATTTCCCGTCGTTACAGTCTCCTTCAATCTGGCGCCCGGCTCGTCTCTCGGTGACGCCACGACCGCGATCGAACGAGCGCAAACGGATCTGAATATGCCGGCCAGCATTCAACCCTCATTTCAAGGCACGGCCCAGGCTTTCAGAGCATCGTTGACAAACGAGCCGCTGCTCATTCTAGCGGCGATAATTACTGTTTACATCGTGCTGGGAGTTCTTTACGAAAGCTATATTCATCCACTCACAATTCTCTCAACCCTACCGTCGGCAGGGGTGGGAGCGATTCTCGCGCTGTTGCTCTTCCGCTCGGAACTGACCGTGGTTGCGATCATCGGCATCATTCTGCTGATCGGCATTGTGAAGAAGAACGCCATCATGATGATCGATTTCGCGCTCGAAGCCGAGCGCAGTCACGGAAAGAGTCCGGAAGACGCAATCTACCAGGCCTGTCTGCTGCGCTTTCGGCCAATCATGATGACGACGATGGCTGCCCTGTTGGGCGCTTTGCCGTTGGCGCTCGGTTCGGGAACCGGTGCGGAGCTGCGACGCCCGCTGGGAATCACACTCGTTGGCGGTCTGATGCTGAGCCAGCTACTGACCTTGTACACAACTCCGGTGATCTATCTCTTCTTTGATGGGATAGCCAAAAAGGTGTCGAGCTTTCGCAGCAAACGCCAGGCCCCCGCGACACCTTCAACGGAGCCGGCATGAGTCTTTCGTCGCCATTCATTCATCGGCCCATCGCGACTGTGTTGCTGACTGTGGCGATTGCCCTCGCCGGTGGCGTGGCATTCAAGCTGCTGCCCGTATCACCGCTGCCGCAGATCGATTTTCCGACGATCTCGGTTTCGGCAAACTTGCCGGGAGCGAGTCCTGAGATCATGGCGTCGTCTGTCGCGACGCCACTCGAGCGGCAACTAGGTCACATCGCGGGGGTAACCGAAATGACGTCTTCGAGTTATCTCGGTTCCACGAGTGTTACTCTGCAGTTTGATCTGAGTCGCGACATCGACGCCGCTGCCCGGGACGTTCAGGCGGCGATCAACGCGGCGCGCGGTTATCTGCCGACCGACCTCCCCAGTAATCCGACTTATCGAAAAGTCAACCCGGCTGACGCCCCCATCATGATCGTGGCGCTGACCTCAAGTGTTTACGATCAAGGCCAGCTCTACGACGCCGCATCGACCATTCTGCAGCAGAAGCTTTCACAGATTCAGGGCGTGGGCCAGGTGGTGGTGGGCGGGAGTTCGCTGCCGGGAGTGCGCGTCGACGTGAATCCGACTCAACTAAACGCAACTGGACTGGGACTTGAGGATGTCCGCACCATGTTGAGTCAACAGAATGCAAACCTGGCAAAGGGGCAGCTCGCAGACGACACTACTACGTCGGACCTGGCGTCGAACGATCAGCTGCTAAAGGCCGAGAGCTACCGCCCCCTGATCGTGGGCTTTAACAATGGCGCGGCGATCAGACTGTCAGACATTGCTACGGTGCAGGATTCCGTAGAGAACATAAGGTCTGCGGGAGTTGCCAACGGAAAGCCGTGCTCGCTGATAATAATTTTTCGGGAACCGGGCGCCAACATCATCGACACGGTCGACGGTGTGAACGCCGCACTGCCGCAATTGAAGGCGTCTATTCCGTCAGCCATCGATCTCACGACAGTGATGGATCAGACAACCACGATCCGAGCGTCCGTAAGTGACGTGGAGCGCACCCTCCTCATCTCGATTGCCCTCGTCATTCTGGTGGTCTTTCTTTTCCTGAGGAACCCGCGCTCTACATTCATTCCAGGAGTGGTGGTTCCCGTCTCCTTAATCGGCACGTTTGGGGTGATGTATTTGTGCGGCTACAGCCTCGACAACCTGTCCTTGATGGCTTTAACGATTTCAACGGGCTTCGTTGTGGACGATGCGATCGTGGTTATTGAAAACATCATGCGCCACATCGAGCAGGGAATTAAGCCAATGCAGGCCGCATTGCTCGGTGCGAAAGAGATTGGTTTTACGGTGCTCTCGATCAGTATTTCCCTGGTGGCGGTGTTTACCCCGCTTCTCTTGATGGGGGGAATAGTCGGCCGCCTCTTTCGCGAGTTTGCCGTTACTCTTTCGGTAGCAATTCTCGTTTCACTAGTCGTTTCTTTGACCACCACGCCCATGATGTGTTCGCGCCTATTAAAAGCTGAGAGGCCGGAAGATCACGGGCGCATCTATCAAGCAAGTGAAAGTGTGTTCGCATGGATTTTGCGTCGATATGAAACTAGCCTGACCTGGGTCCTGCGGCACCCGGCGCCAATGCTGGCACTGCTTCTGATCACGATTGGCGTGAATGCTTATTTGCTCATAATGGTGCCAAAAGGTTTCTTCCCGCAGCAGGACACGGGTCGTTTGGCGGGCGGCATACAGGGAGCACAGGACTCCTCGTTCAACGCAATGAAGGAAAGGATGACACGCTTCGTGGATATCGTGAGGGCGGATCCGGCGGTTGCAAACGTTGTAGCCTTCACCGGCAGCAGCAGCGGGACGACGACAAACACCGGGAGAATGTTCATTGCATTGAAGCCGCTTGAGGAGCGTAAGGTTAGCGCTGACGCGGTCATCGGTCGTTTGCGAGGCCAACTCGCAGTGGTGCAGGGAGCGTCGCTCTTCTTACAATCCACGCAGGATTTGCGTATCGGCGGCAGAGCGGGTAACGCGCAGTATCAGTACTCGATCCAAAGTGACAATCTCGATGACTTGAATAAGTGGGGACCGGTTCTGCTTCGGGAAATGCGCAAGGTGGCGGCCCTGGCTGACGTCAATAGCGATCAACAAAACAGCGGTCTACAGGCTTCGCTTGTTTATGATCGGGCAACTGCATCGAGGTTGGGAATCACGCCGGCGATGATTGATGACACGCTTTATGACGCCTTCGGACAGCGGCAGGTGTCAACTATGTTCACGCAGTTGAATCAGTACCACGTCGTGATGGAAGTCGAGCCGCAGTTTTGGGAAAGTCCGGAAGGATTGAAGGCGATTTACCTGCACCCCACGACGGGTGGGATCGCACCGACGACGGGGTCGATCGTACCCACGACTGGTGGGACGACGACGGGGTCGATCGTGCCCTTGACGGGTGGGATCGTACCCTTGAGCGCTATCGCGCACTACGAGCCGTCGACGGCGCCGCTGGCAGTAAACCACCAGGGGCAATTTCCGGCGGTGACGATTTCATTCAACCTTAAGCCAGGTGTGGCCCTCAGCGATGCAGTTCAGGCAATCAATCAGATGGAACAAAGCATCGGCATGCCCTCGACAATTCACGGTAGCTTTTCCGGAACAGCCCAGGCGTTTCAATCATCGCTGGCAAGCGAACCGTTTCTGATCGTTGTAGCACTGCTGGCGGTCTACATTGTCCTGGGGATCCTCTATGAAAGCTACATTCACCCAATCACCATTCTGTCGACGTTGCCCTCGGCGGGTGTCGGCGCTGTGCTTGCCTTGCTGATCACACGAACGGAGCTCAGCCTCATCGCATTGATTGGGATCATTCTGTTAATCGGCATTGTAAAGAAGAACGCGATCATGATGATCGACTTTGCGCTGGCAGCCGAACGCGGCGGAGGCAAGAGTTCGCGTGACGCGATCTTCCAGGCCTGCGTGTTGCGATTTCGGCCAATTTTGATGACCACGATGGCCGCGCTGTTAGGAGCGCTGCCGCTGGCGCTGGGCACCGGAACCGGTTCGGAGCTCAGACGGCCGCTTGGTATTTCGATCATCGGAGGCCTGATCGTGAGCCAGATGCTGACACTCTTCACCACGCCGGTGGTCTATCTGTACCTTGATGGGCTTCGGCTGTGGTGGCAACGTTGGCGGAAGAGACCGATGCGCAGTCTGCATGAGGAGGGTGTGGTGCGAGGATAAGACCTGAGATCCGGAACTCTTATATCTGAGATCTCAAATTTCAGATCTCAAATCTGCGAAACAATGTCCACTCATTTTCAAATTCTGGCCGTTTCGATCCTCGGGCTCATTCTATTCAAGGGCTGCGACAAGGCGCCGAAGTATGCGAAGCCCACCGTACCAACGCCCCCGAGTTACAAGGAAATCACTCCCGAGAAGTTTAAGGAGACTGACAACTGGAAATTTGCTCAGCCGAAGGACGACGTGATCCGCGGCAAATGGTGGGAAATGTTCAACGACCCGCAATTGAATGCGCTCGAAGAACAATTAGACATTTCCAATCAGAGCATTGCTCTTGCTGATGCAAACTTTCGCGCGGCGCGCGCCGTGGTTAAGCAATCACGTTCGCAGTACTTCCCGACGGTGACTACCAGCCCGTCAATCATAAGATCGCGACAGCCAGCTACCAGCCAATCCAACGTCGCCGGCGGTAGCACCCTCACTGACTATACGCTGCCCTTTGACGCCTCCTGGGAACCCGATCTTTGGGGGCGCATCAGGAACACCGTGAAGGTAAGTGCCTCCGAAGCGCAAGCCACTGCGGCCGATCTGGTAAATGTTCGTTTGAGTGTCGAGGCGGAACTCGCATTTGACTACTATCAGCTCCGCGCACTCGATGCTCAAACGGCACTATTAGATTCAACGGTGCTGGCTTTTCAACAGCAACTCGATTTGACGCGGGTTCTTTTTCAAACCGGCATCGCTTCGGACGAAGACGTGGCGCTGGCGGAAACCCAGCTTGCGACGACGCAAGCGCAAGCCACCGATATTGGCATAGTGCGTGCTCAGCTCGAACACGCGATTGCGATGTTAACGGGTCAGCCGGCCTCGACGTTTTCGCTTTCCTTCGCGCCGATGAACGCCACGCCGCCGCCAATTCCTCTCGGTCTTCCTTCTCAACTCCTCGAGCGGCGGCCGGATATCGCGGCGGCGGAACGCCGGGTGTTCGAAGCCAACGCCGAGATTGGGGTAACGAAAGCGGCTTTCTTCCCCGCGCTCACGTTGAGCGCAGCGGCGGGGCTCGAAAGCACGTCAATCGCGACCTGGTTCACCTGGCCCGCCCGATTCTTTTCGGTTGGTCCGACACTGGCCCAAACACTGTTTGATAAAGGAAGGCGCTCAGCTGTCACAGAACAGGCTCGCGCACAGTACGACGGGACAGTGGCGAACTACCGGCTATCCGTACTGACAGCTTTTCAGGAGGTTGAAGACAACCTCGCGGCGTTGCGAATCCTTTCACGCGAGCTGGAGCAGCAGAACGCCGCGGTGGCCTCCGCCGAGAGAACGTTGTCGCTCGCCAACGAGCGATACAAATCCGGAATTGATAGTTACCTGAATGTGATCACGGCGCAGACCGCTCTATTAACCAATCAACGCACCGCCGTGACTCTACAGATGGAACAGATGACCGCAAGTGTTCAATTGATCAAGGCGCTTGGTGGTGGCTGGAGTGCGTCGCAGCTTCCGACCCCGGAGGAGTTACGCGCGAAACCAAAGGCAACCCCGAAGCCAAGTCCTACGCCAACGCCAAGTCCTACGCCAACGCCGAGTCCTACGCCAACGCCGAGTCCAACTCCGAGTTCATAATCCTTAGACGAAGCGGAATACCACTCAAGAGTTAGAAATTCGCAAGTTGGGAAGGGGGCAGTCGATACTATTTGGGTGGCGGAGAGTTTAAGTCGCCCCCGCTCAGGCTCCAAAAGGTTTCGTCATCGAATCGATCGTCAATGCAGCTAACGCCAGCAACGGAGTTATAGGGAAAGAACAGGGCATTCAAGGCTGAGCGGGGGCGACTTGAACTTACCGAACCTTCCAACTAACGACTGCCCCCTTCCCAACCTGCAAATCGGAGGCCTGAGTTATTGTCACAGTGAGTCTCAAACTGTGGGAACCAGGGACTGCCTATGAACTTTCGGACGTCGTCTGCCTTGCTGGATCAATGCGCGCAACATCGTCCTTCCTTTGTGCAACTGCGACTTCGAGGTCCCAACGGATCTACCTTTCATTTTGGCTATTTCGTTATGCTCCAGCCCCTCCACGTCATGCAGAATGATTGCCTCCCGATAGCCATCAGGTAGTTGCGCTATTACTTCTGCCAACAGAATGCGATCTACGACTCTCATTCGCTTCGGATCACCGGTGCCCGCGACAATTTGAATCGGTAGTTCACCATTTTCAGTTGTTAGCTCAGGTCGCACTCTTCGCTTTCTGAAATGCATTAGCACGTGATTGATCGTTAATCGATGGAGCCAGGTTGTGAAGGCCGATTCACCACGAAAACTTCCGATCGTGCGAAACAAGTGAATGAATACCTCCTGCGAGAGGTCTTCGGATTCTGGAACACTCTGGGTCATGCGAAGGCAGATAGAATAGACGAGCGGCTGATGCCGTTGATAAAGCTCCTGGAAGGCCTGCCGATCGCGTTCGGTCAACGACTGTCCTGGTGCGTCTGAGTTGTGCATAAGCATCCTCCCTACGAAAGCGAGTCCGCGCTAAAAAGCGAAGGCTTCATCGAACAGCATTCTGTGTGCTGGAGTGAGGGCTGGTCTTGCTGAATTCTGCCGGAAATGTCTTTAGTTTGCTCAGTAGCCAATGGATCTGTGCTTGAGCGGTACTTGAACTGTCAGCGACCGACAATCGGCGCTGGGTTGCGCTCGGTGAATTGACGCTGGTGCCAGTAAGGGTAAACCGGCACGGTGTCGCTGGCGGCGTCAAGTTTTGCAACCTGCTCCTGAGTCAAACTCCACCCAGCGGCGGCGAGATTCTGTCTGAGTTGCATCTCGTCGCGGGCGCCGATGATCACGCTGGCTACGGTGGGCCGCTGCAACAGCCAGTTCAGAGCGACCTGCGCCACCGTTTTGCCGGTCTCCTCGGCTACCTGGTCCAGAGCATCGACAACCTGGTAGAGGAACTCGTCGGATACGGGTGGTCCCTGGGCTGCGGTCTCGTGAAGTCTACTGTTCGCGGGGAGCGGTTGATTGCGACGAATTTTTCCCGTTAGACGACCCCAGCCGAGAGGGCTCCAGACGATCGTCCCGACTTTTTGGTCGAGCGCGAGCGGCATGAGTTCCCATTCATACTCGCGTCCGACCAGCGAGTAATACGCCTGGTGGGCCACGTAACGAGACCATCCGTATTTTTCGGAAACGGCAAGCGATTTCATCAAGTGCCAGCCTGAGAAATTTGAACAGGCGATGTAGCGTACCTTGCCCGATTGAACGAGATCATCAAGTGTGCGGAGGGCTTCTTCGACGGGCGTCAGGGCGTCGAAACCATGGAGCGTATATATGTCTACGTAATCCGTGTTCAGCCGACGCAGACTGGCTTCACAGGCACGCGTCAGATGATACCGTGAAGAACCGACATTATTCGGTCCTTCGCCCATACGGAAGGTCGCCTTGGTTGAGATTAGCACCTTGTCACGGCGTCCGGAAATAGCGCCTCCGAGAATCTCTTCTGACAGGCCGTCAGAATAGACATCCGCGGTATCAAACAGGTTTACGTCAGCTTCCAGGCAAATATCAATCAACCGGCGCGCCCCCTCGACGTCGGTGCTGCCCCAGGCGCGGAAGAATTCGTTCCCACCGCCAAAAGTGGCCGCGCCAAAACTGAGCGCAGGCACTTTCAAACCTGAACCGCCGAGTTGTCTATATTCCATTGCTCTGCCTTTTCTAGTCTGTGGCGATCATCACATCGCTTGCTTTGATAACGGCGTGGACCACGCTGCCTGCGGTTAGCTGCAACTGCTCGGCAGACTGCTTAGTGATGATTGAGACGATCTCGATTCCGCCTGAAAGTTCTATTGTAACTTCGGAATTGACTGTGCCGTGTTCAACCCTCTTGACGGAGCCCCGCAGCTGGTTTCGTGCACTGATTCGCATTCGGTGTTTCCTTTCATCCGCGATTATTTACAGAGTTCATATACCACTCGCTTCACTTTTCAAACAAGTTGAGTGAGTTGAAGAAAAATAGCGTGACCATGACTCGCTTCATCCTCCCAGGCTAATCATCTCCAGCTTTCGATGATCTCCAGCATGGTAACCAGAGTCAGAGTTGATAGCCTTCCGTCTTTGATCGGAATATCTGTCAGTCCTCGCTCTCCAAACCTTGCTGATCATTGCACTGATCTCCCCATCAGTTGCTCCGCCCCTCAGGAGCGCCTTAAGATCATGACCCCGCAGGGAGAACAGACACGTGACCAGTCTCCCGTCTGCCGTTAGTCGCGCCCGCGTGCAGTTTGAGCAGAACGGCTTGGTCATTGACGCGATTACACCCACCTCTCCGTTGCCGTCTGCATAGCGGTAATCTACGGAAGGCGCATGTCCTTGGTTGCTCCCGAACTTTTCCAATGGTAGGTGAGCGTGTATTTTCTGAAGAATCTCTTTCTTCGGCACTACCTTCGAAGTCACCCAGTTATTCGCATTGCCCACATCCATATATTCAATGAAGCGAAGCTGAAAGCCCTGTTTTCTCGCGAACTCTGCAAGCGGAATGATGTCGTCGTCATTTACGCCCCGCTCCACGACGGCATTTAGCTTGATCGGGTGCAGGCCCTGAGCCCTGGCCGCGAAAAGCCCAGCCAAAACCTGTTCGAGATTGCCCCTCTTGGTCATTCTTCTGAACTTTTCCGGATCGAGGGTGTCAATGCTTACGTTGACTCGCTTAAGTCCTGCCCGAGCCAGAGCCTCAACTTGTTCTGCCAGCAGCGAGCCATTGGTTGTCAGACATAAATCCTCGAGGCCGCATATTAATGAGAGTCTGGCAATTAATGTATTAAGATCCTTGCGCGCCAACGGCTCTCCGCCGGTGAGCCTAATTTTACTCACACCCAGGCGCACAAACAGTGTTGCTATTCTGGCGATCTCCGAAAAGGTAAGGATTTCCTGCTTGTCCATCCAAACATACTCATCAAGGGGCATGCAGTAGGTACAGCGGAAATTACATCTATCCGTTACCGAAATTCTTAGATCTCTGATCGGCCGGTCAAAGGCGTCTTGCAACATCGTGATCTCCACTTTGAATTCACAGAGCCTCCTCCGCTTGCTCTCGCCTCGCAGATCATTAACGATGAGCGGGCGAACCTACCTTGAGCCTTCAAGTTTCAAGTTCACCCGCTCTGGACACAGGCATCTGCCCGCTTCTGCCTGTGTTCACCCCGGCGCTATCGGTCCACCGCTTTGTTACGCGCCACTATCTACAATGGTAGCTCGGTTGCCGCCTTTCCAACCGATGCTGATTAAGACGGCCGGCTTGGTCGCGTCAGTCTCGGCACGGGTTACATACTCAGCGTGACTAGTCCCCTCCACTTTCTCGAGTCGGGCCTCCGCACTGGCTATGACTTTCCGGCCCTGGCCGATCGTCAGTTGATTGGTTTCATCATCGAATCTCACCTCGTACCTGCCCTGTTTGACGACTACGCCGTTGACCGTCACAGCTTCTGCGAAAGTCACTTCCTTCTTGGTTGTATTGGCCAACGCCGCAGCACTTGTGATGGTCGCAACTACAAAGAGCACAACCATCCGATTTACAATGTTTTTCATTCCATACTCCTTACTTTACCTATCTAAGTATCGCGTAAATCCCCTCTGGAGATCTGCGCAGCAAATCGTATTGCGTCGGGGATCTTAATCATGATGGGTGACGAGTTCTTTCGAGACTTTGCTGATATTGGTTGAATCTTGCGAGTGTTCATGTCGGGGACCAACTGAGCGGGAAGCCTCACCCTGATGTAGTGCGAAGCAAAAGAGAGGAACATCGAGCAAGATTCGGAAAGAAAGCCGTCCCTTGGTCGGTTAATGTGAACGTAGGCGGGGCGTCAAAAATGAGCTGGGCGCAAGTCTTTTCTGGGGAGATGAGAGATGGATCTAAGCGAGGAGATGAGCCAACCAGCGCCGCAGGAGGGGTTCATCGAACTAGCTGAGCGCGACATTCTGGTGGATGACCCGGACCGGATTGTCCAGTACCGCGCGGTGGCTCTGGCAGAAGGGCTGGAGGAAGGCACCGAGACCGATGTGCTCTGGGCGTGGCAGTGGCTCGCTGACCATCCGGAAGTCACCAACCGCTTGCAAGGATGGTTTGGGGCGCGGGTGGCGGAACTGAGGTCGATGGGCCGGATTAAGTGAAGTTGGATGTTAGGGAGATGGCTAGACCAGGAGGAAAAATGAATAACGACATGTATCACGCGAAACAGTTCAACCTCAGCGGTTTGAACGGGATATCCGATCGGACCCTCGAAACCCATTTCAAGCTGTACGAGGGTTATGTAAAAGGAACAAATGATCTCAATCAGCGGATCGCAGATATCCTGGCCGATGGAGTTATAGACCAGGAGGAGACGCCTGCGTACTCCGAACTCACTAGACGCCTCGGCTTTGAGTACAACGGCATGGTCTTGCACGAGTACTACTTTGGCAACATGAAGAAGGATGGGTCAGGCGACCCCGATCGCAATTCGGATTTCTATAAAGCGGCTGTGGAAGGCTTTGGCAGCTATGAGATCTGGAAAGCAGACTTCGTGGGCGTCGGAAAAATGCGAGGTGTTGGTTGGGCGATCTGTTACCAGAATCCGGCAAACGGTCGTTTGTCGAATCACTGGATCTCGCTGCATGAAGTGGGAAACATCTCAGGCTTTGTTCCGGTCCTGGTTATGGACGTTTGGGAACACGCCTATCTGCTGGATTACAAGCCGGCTGATCGTTTGAAATACATTGAGGCGTTCTTCTCCAATATCGATTGGCGAGCAGTGGAGGGGCGGGTCTCGGTTAAAGAAGCCTTGCTCATAGGTGCGCAGAGTTGAAACGCAGGGGGTTGAAAGGTTAATGAACTCGCTTACCAACCAAAATACTCGACTTGGTTTTATCGGCATTGGCAACATGGGCAGCCGCATTGCCAGGCGTCTGCTCGAACGCGGGTATCAACTCGTAGCTTACAATCAGAGTCGTGAGGCGGCCGCGGCGTTGGTTAAGTACGGCGC
>JAMQPI010000490.1 GCA_023717565.1 Pyrinomonadaceae bacterium
ACATTTGACACAAGATGCGTCGGAGCCGGTGGCCAATCTGGTTTGTTTGAGCTCGAAGCCACCATGCGGATTATGGCAATCGCTGCACTTCATGGCGCCTTCAAGAACCTTGTGATGGAACGGTAGATTGAACTGGTGCTTCGTTTCGGTATGACAACTGAAACAAAGCTGCGGCTCCGCCATCTTCAATAACTTGACCGTCGAGAAGCCCGGTTTCTGAGCGTTCGCCCGGCCAACGAAAACGTTCGAATTGGCCAGGTTCCTCCCGGTCTCAGGTGAATGAGACGAGTGGCAGTCCGTACAACCAATGTCATTTCGCCAATGTTCACCACGACGGAAGTTATTGTGTTCATCTCGGCCGGCGTGACAGCCCAGGCAAGTCTCCGAGGCTTCCTTAGATGACAAGGTTTTGAAGGAAATGATCTTCTTTGGATCACCTTCTTCAATATGGGCCTTGCCGGGTCCATGACACGTCTCACATCCGGTCACCTTGCCTTTCCAACTGCTAATAGTTGCAAGCTGCCCATGCGAGGTATGAGAGAAGGCCTTGAACTGGTCCTCATGGCAATCTTTGCAGGCCTCGGTACCGACGTAGTCATCAGCATTGTAGGTTGCTGGTGCTTTGGCTTGAACCGGTTTGACCGTCTGGGATCGACCGCTGGAAGCGAACCAGGCAACCGACAGGGTAACCAGACCGCAAACGACGAAAGCCTTGATATATTTGTCTGAACTCAACACTGCCCCTCTCTTCATCCGTCGAATCTGAGTGCTAAAACCACGACCTGACCCAGCACGGCCTCCTTTATGCCAACACTCAGGTGTTGATAATGACGAGGATTCTAATAGCTCGAACCGCTAAGTGGATGTGACGCCCGTCACATCACGATTACAAGTGAAGTGTTAGCTGATCTCCGCTATAAGGCGTGGTTTTAGCAAAGATCGGTAAAAGGTGTCTGTGCGCTATCGCACTTATGTCATCGCAAATTTCAGCAGCCGGCCAAAGCGTCTAGCAACTTGAGATTGCGAACCAGAATTGCGTGGTCCGCCAAACTGACGATCTGCTTCCGCTTGAGCTCGGCGAATAGGCGCGTTACCGTTTCGCGCGTCGCACAGATCATCTGCGCAATCTCTTCGTGGGTAAGGCCCGGGTTGATTCGAATTCCATCGGGCCCTACCTCGCCACGCTCGTTGCACCACTTGACTAGCAGCCTGGCCAATCTCTGCCCTGTGGTCTTCGGTAAGAGTAAGGACCGGGCGTGTTCGAACACCTCGGTTAGCTCCTTACTGAGCGCTTCGGCCACCTGAAGGCGCGACTTCTCGTTCCGATCCAGCAGATCTAAGAAATCAGGTCGCGAAATGAAATCCGTACAGCAGGGTTCAAGCGCTTCGACCGTTGCATCGTAAGGTGAGTCTTTGAGGGCTGAGTTCAGTCCCAACAGGTCGCCTGGTTGCGCTATGCGCAGAAGCCATACCTTTCCTTCCGACGATGATATGGAAACCTTCGCCCGGCCAACACGAAGGAAGTAAACTCCTCGCGGATGTTGCCCTTGTGAAAACAAAACAGCACCGCGGCGGTGCAGGTTACTGACCCTGATATCTTTCGACTCGTGGATTTCCTTCAAAAGAGAATCGCAAGTGGACCGTTCATCAACTGCGGCTTCGCCGAAACTCTCGTCTAGTTCGAGGTGGTTTGCGCTTGGCATCTCGCACTCCTATTGGCACTGTTGCCACCGATTGGCGTGGCAATGCTTATGCCAATAAGACTCTTTTGCGGTTCATGGCTTCAACGCCAATTGCGGTTGTGGTCATGTGGTGGAATATTGCGCAGTGGCATCGCGTTCTTGAGGAATTCTCCACACGCCGATCGCAAATTCAGACTCATCGGCTTGAGAACCTGCGGAGTTGGCTACCTTCCTGGATGCCGCGATGCAATAGACCCCCAATTCGCGTCCCCTCCGAGGGCTGATTCCTCCAAGGACAACGTCTACGCGTTTGACTTGTCACCTTCTTTCGGCTTAGAAACACTCTGTTCCAATTCCAAATCCAAGCAAGAGGCAAGTCAAAGTTATGAAGAAACGCGTTCTGTCTTCCGGTCTGTTCGCCGCCTGGCTAATGCTGGCAATTGCGTGCATGCAAGCCCCAACAACAAATCAAACTGCGACCACTAGCTCACCCGCGAGTGCTGGAATTCCTGCTGAACTCAAGCCCGCACTCGAGTCGATCAGCGGGGCCGACATCTTGCAACACACGAAAGTTCTCTCTTCAGACGAGTATGAGGGGCGCGGCCCCGGCACCAAGGGTGAGGAGCTTTCAGTAAAATACCTGACCGAACAGTTTCAGAAGCTCAGCCTCAAGCCTGGGAATCCTGACGGCACTTATGTGCAAAAAGTCCCGCTGGCTGGCTTCACCGCCCAGCCTACGGCATCGTTTAGGGCGGGAACCAAGACGATCAATTTGAGCTTTCCGAAAGACTATGTCGCGATCTCTCGCCGATTTGTGCCCGAGTCGAAAGTTGAGAATTCCGACATCGTATTTGTCGGCTATGGCGTGGTCGCACCCGAATACGGTTGGGACGACTATAAGGGCGTGGATGTGCGAGGCAAGACCATTGTGATGTTGATCAACGATCCGGCCGTGCCCGATGCGACAGATCCCGCGAAGCTTGATGAGAAGATTTTCAAAGGCAAGGCGATGACTTACTACGGGCGCTGGACGTACAAATATGAGATCGCTTCCGAGAAAGGGGCTGCAGCGGCAATCATAATTCACGAAACTGAACCGGCGGGTTATCCATATGAAGTCGTTTCGGGAAGCTGGTCGCGCGAGAATTTCGACATTCAGCGGCCAGACAAGAATATGGGGCGTCCGGCTATCGAATCATGGATCACCACTGACCGCGCCAAAGAACTCTTCACCGCCAGCGGTCAGGACTTTGACGCGCTCAAGAAGGCTGCGGTCAGCAAAGACTTCAAACCTGTGTCCCTGAATGCCAAGGCCAACTTCGATCTCAAGAACACTCTGCGTGAGATCAACTCCACCAACGTCGTTGCCAAGCTTGAAGGTTCCGACCCAGTGCTCAAAAACGAGTACGTAATCTACTCGGCTCACTGGGATCACCTGGGGCGCGACCCCAAACTGCAGGGAGATCAGATTTATAACGGCGCGCTCGACAACGCATCAGGCACCGCCACACTCCTGGAGATCGCCGAAGCTTTCACGAAGCTCGCAACGCCTCCCAAGCGTTCAGTCCTATTTCTGGCAGTGACAGCCGAGGAGAAGGGTTTGCTAGGGGCGAAGTACTACGCCACAAATTCGCTGTATCCGCTGAACAAGACACTAGCTAACATCAACATGGATGGTGTGAATCAATGGGGCCGAACCGCAGATATCACGATGGTCGGTGACGATAACAGCACGTTGATCGACTTGCTACGTGAGTCAGCGGCTGCTCAGAATCGCATCGTCAATCCGGATGCTGAACCTGGGAAGGGTCTTTACTACCGGTCGGATCATTTTGAATTCGCTAAAGTAGGCGTGCCAGCGCTTTACACTCACTCGGGCATCGACTACATCGGTAAAGATAAGAACTACAGCAAGCAAAAGCGCGACGAGTACACAGAGAAGCACTACCACAAGGTATCTGATGATATAAAACCTGACTGGGATTTGGCGGGCGCAATTGAGGACGCGCAACTCCTTACTACCATCGGTTACCGCGTGGCTCAGGGTGAGAAGTATCCAGAATGGAGAGCCAGCTCAGAGTTTAAAGCGAAACGCGATGAAACGATGAGAGGCGCGTCGACACCATAGTCCAGATCGTGAGAACGCCCAGCTTTCACCCCGGTGGGGTCAGATGTCTATAGCACTGGACGCCACCCCTACGCTCAGCGCTGTTCGGAGGGGCGGAGATTCCCAGATGAGTACCTGCCAAGTTGAGTTCCGCCCCTCCGAACAGCGCCGGGATATTCATTGTGTCCCGGTCTATAAACATCGCACTCCTGCGGAGTAACCAACTGACATCTGGAAAAGCCTACTTCTTCACCAGAGCAATTGCCTCAATCTCGATCATGGCATTACGCGGCAGGCGTGCCACCTGTACGGTTGACCTCGCCGGAGGATCCGCTTTGAAGTGCTGGCGATAGATTTCATTCATCTTGTTGTAGTTCTCCATGTCGGCGAGAAACACGGTCGTTTTTACTACCTGCGACATGTCGCTTCCGGCCGCTTCGAGCACGGCAGCGAGGTTCCGCAGCACCTGTTCAGCTTGCGCTTCGAAGCCGCCCTCGACGAGCTGACTGGTCTTTGGATCGAGCCCGATCTGTCCTGAAGTGAAAACCAGGTCCCGGGTCACGATCGCCGGAGAGAAAACGGGGTTGTCCGGCGGTTTTCCGACGTAGACGGTGCGGCGAACGGGCGAGGTGGTCTTCTGGCTTTTGGCTGAGCCACCTTTTCGCGTAAGGGTTTGACTCGAGAGATCCGAAGAGATGCAGGTGAGCGCAACAAGCGCCAGGAATAGCTTCTTCATCAGTGGAAATACCTCGCCAGCGTCGTCGCTTTGGGTTTGGGAGTGATTTTAGAGACGACAATCATCAACAACGCGGACACAATCACCATCGGCACAACCGGCATGAAACCAAAAACTGCCGTCCCGCCTGGAGTTCTGGAAAGGGCCTCGGTGCCTCCTAATGACCAGAAGATCGTCGGAGGTCCAGGTGCGGGCGCAGGGATGCTGTGCTGAAAAATAGCCACCGCGATCACGGCCAGCGCGGTCCAGACCGTCACCGCCAGAGCCCCCCACTTTGTACTTCCCTTCCAGAAAAGCGCTGCGACCAACAGTGGCGAAAGTGCAGCAAAGCCCGAGAAGGCATACTGGATGGCCAGCTCAAAGATTGTCTCTGGCGCGCGCAAAGCAACCGCGTAGGCAACCAATGTTATCACCACGATGAAGATGCGCCCGGTCTGAACTTGCACCGCTTCACCAAAACGCCGCTTGCCTCCGTAAAACGCAAAAACGTCTTCCGTAAACATTGTGGAGAGCGCCAGAATCTGCGAATCGCTCGCCATCACGGCGGCCATGATGCCGGCACCCAACAGACCAGCTAACCATAACGGAGCGTAACGCTTGAGTAGAAGCAGGATGACATCATCGCCAGCCGCCTTTTCCCGCAAGTCGTCCCGCGCTTCCGGCGTCATCGTTTTCCCCTGCGTGGCCAGCACGCGTCGCGCTTCCTGCTTCGCTCGAATCTCAGGTACATCAGCTACGCGGTTGGCCATCACTCCCAAAAACACACACGGTAGCCAGATAGCCATGATACAGATTGGGTAGAAGATCACAGTCTTCTTAAACTGACTCATCTTGCGGGCTGTCAGGCAGAAGATCAGGATATGCGGGAATGCGATTGCCGAGAGCGGAATGAAGGTATAGCTAAAGAAATAGAGCGGCGAGATACGCTCGCGCGTAAGCAGTGGGGCCAGGGCGGGAGAAGACGCCAGGGCTTGGGCGGCATTGCGAAAGCCCCCCATTCCCACGCCGATCACAATCAGCGCGACGGCTCCGAAAGTCAGAAACAGAATCGTCTGAAAGGTGTTTACCCAGGCAGTCCCGCGCATGCCGCCGAAGAAAACGTAGCTCATCACAACCATCGCGACGATCGCGCCGCCAAACCAGAAGGGCACCAGACCGCCGCTGATGGCGTTGAGAGTCGTGCCGCCGCCCATGATGCCGATAATAATGTAGGGAACCAGCAGCACGGCCTGAACGACAAAGATCGCGGTGCCGATATGGCCACACTCCCAGCGGTCGCGAAACATTTGCACCGGAGTCATGAAGCCATGCTTCTTGCCCAACGCCCATACCCGCGTGCCAACCAGGAAAATAGTGAGCGGAATGACCAGACCGGAAGACGAAGCCATCAACCCAAAGGTGACAATTCCGTTGTTAAAGGCATGTCCAGACGAACCAAGGATAGCGAACGCCGTCATGTTCGTCCCAAACAAAGAGAAAAGAAAGACGAAAGGCCCCAGCGAGCGGCTCGCGAGAAAATAATCCTCCGCCTTTTCACGTCCCTTCGCCTTTCGGAAAGCGAAGATGCCAATATATAAAACTGTGGCGAGATAGATGAAGACTACAATCGCGGGAATCAATGCGCGGAATCCTCCTCGGGGACTTGTTCTTCGACCTCTCGTTCCAGCTCAGTGGGCCACGCATACTTCACCAGCAGCCACATCAGCAGTGAGGCGGCCACGGAAAAGCACCCTTGATAAAAGAGACCTATAGGAATGAACCCAAAGATCATTGGGTGCGCTGTGCGCCAGAACCAAAAGTCCTGATGCAGTATGTATAGAGCTACGACTGCGATCACGAGCAGAATTCGTTTCATATCGTGTTGGCTGGCTGGTCTTCGTCGTTCTTGATAATTTTTGCTGACTGAAACGCAAACACCTTGTTGGGAGTCCGGGTTTTGGGGGCCAAGTGTGCCATCACCTGCGCAAACGCGCAAGAGTTACCTAAGATCCATTTCGTGCAGTTTCATGTGATTTCGTGGACGGTGTTTGTTTTTCGGGAGCTGTCCCGAGATTCACGGTCCCTCCTATCCCAAATCGTGCAGCATTTCACGAACGCATTCACAGAGGAACAATCCGAATTCTTGCGATTCGATTGTCAGGTGGATTCGCAATAGCTAAATCAAGAAATAGCTAAGGATCTCCGCCAATCTAGGGAGTACGCGCAGGTTGGCACGCCCGTTGCCAATGTCTCTCTTTGCCGGCCGCACGACAGTTTATCGGCTAGCGAGCGCACGGAGGGATAATGATGACGGCACAACTCAATAACACAGCATCGCGTTTCACAATTGGGTTACTAGTTCTGATAGCGCTGATCACTTCAACAGTGGTTCCGGCATTGGGTCAAGCCAATCGGAGGCCGCGTCCACGCCGTTTGACCCGGGTAATTGTTAAGAAAACCCCACCGGTCATCTATTACACACTGAACAGCGGTCAGGTCATTCGCGTCCGTATGAATGAAACCATTACTTCTGAAACAGCTCGCGCAGGCGATCAATTTACGACGACCGTTGTCGACCCAGTTTATGCCAATGGCCTGGAAGTAATTCCGGCAGGCAGCTCAATTGTCGGCCAGGTGAGGACCGTCAAGCGTGCCTCACGTCAGAGCAAAGCCGGCGCGATTGAAGTCCACTTTGTGTCGCTGAGACTACCCACAGGTATCACGCGAGCCATCAATGGCGACCTGACCGACGTTACGAGCGATACCGTCAATGCTGACAACGAAGGCGAGGTATCGGGCAAGTCTGCTACCAACCGAAATGTTGTGTTCGTCGGCGGCGGCGCAGCGACGGGCGCGCTCATTGGAGCTATCGCGGGCGGAGGTAAAGGCGCAGGCATCGGAGCTGGCGTGGGCGCCGGACTCGGCGTCGCGGGGGCGTTGTTCTCTAAAGGTCACGAAGCAGTCGTGAAATCAGGGACTCAGTTTGGCATAGTCCTGAATCAGAACCTCTCGTTGCCCGCTGCAAACGTTCGTTAGTTTGTAAAAGATCGACGGCCCTCGCGGTTGTCGGTGCAATGGAGGCCCGCAAGCGAAGGGGAGAGCGCGGGCGGGCTTCCAAAGAATCCATGACTTCGGTCGCCCCTGTAATAGCGTAAGTAGGCGACCAACAAGAGAAACCCGCTGCGAAGGGGAGAGCGTGGCGGGTTTTCTCTTTGTGCTCACCGGCTATGACCGTCTCTAACTCTCAAACAAGAAATTGTTGACTATCTCTTTGATGGTTGGACTTAGAACGAAACCTGCAGGTATTGCCAGCAGCCATAACACTAGCGCCAGGTTTTTTCGATAGTTTGCTTGTTGGTAATCGGGATCGAGTGTCTGCAACTCTCCAAACCGCACTTGCCACCGAACCACCATTACGATGACTGCTATGAATGTAACGACAAATCCGCTGTACACTAACGGTATCAGCGGAACAAAACTTAGTCCCAGGAACACAAACATGGCGATCGACGCGGTCCGCAAATAACTGGCCTCACTGTACGCTTGATTCACCCTGTCTTGGGCTGCGGCTGCCGCAGAAGCAGCCGTCCGGTCAATCGTCACACCGCAGAATGGACAGACATCCATACTGTCATTGACTATTTCGTTGCACTGAAAGCAAGGGAGAGTGCGTGGTTGGGCGAACATTGGTTACCGCCGGCCGGGAAAGAACTAATTGGCCTACTTTGTTGAGGCAGCGCTACGTTTTGATTCGGTAATGCGTTGGTACTCCGGGTGAATATAGACTACCCGTCCGGCGACAATCGTCGCTACCGCAGCGCCTCTAAAACTTCGCCCATCAAAAGGAGTGTTACGGCTTTTCGATTTCGATTTGGCAGCATCAAACGTCCACTGGTATTCCGGGTCGAGGATCGTGATATCACCCCAGGAGTTTGGGCGCAGGGTTCCGCGCCCTTCCAGACTGAAGATGCGGGCCGGGTTGGTCGCGCATAACGCTACCAATCGTTCCAGACTGATGACCCCCTGATGCACCAAGTCAAACGCGAGACCAACCGCGGTTTCCAGCCCGATGATCCCGAACGGCGCCTGATCAAATTCAAGGCCTTTCTCGTCTGCATGATGAGGCGCGTGATCGGTGGCAATCGCATCAATCGTTCCATCTCTTAAAGCGTCCAACAACGCGCCGACATGGTCCTTGCTTCGCAAAGGCGGACTCATCTTCATGTTGGTATCGTAATCCGCTACCGCCTCGTCGGTGAGCGCCCAATGATGAGGCGCGACCTCACAAGTCACCCGCAGCCCCAATTCCTTTGCGCGGCGAACTGCTTCCAGAGAACCCCGGGTCGAAACGTGGGCCAGATGCACCCTGGCGCTGGTAAGCCTGGCCAAAGCGCAATCGCGAACCGCGTCGACTTCCTCCGCGGTGGCGGGCATTCCTCGGAGACCCAGGATCAGGGACCAGCGTCCCTCGTGCATGACACCTCCCGCGCTCAGCGAGTGGTCCTGGCAATGGTCCACCACCGTCAGGTCAAACCCGCGCGCATACTCCATTGCCCTTCGCATCATGCCTGCGTTGGGGACTGATCGGCCATCATCCGAGACGGCAACAATCCCGGCTTTTTTCAGCTCGCCCATTTCCGATAACTCTTTGCCGCCGCTTCCTTTGGTGAGAGCGCCGATCGGGAACACGTTCGCCAACCCGGCTCGCTCTCCTTGTTCCAGGATGAACCGAGTTACTGCGGGACTGTCATTGACGGGATCAGTATTTGGCATCGCACAAATACTGGTCCAACCGCCAGCGACCGCCGCCGCAGCTCCCGTGGCGATGGTCTCCTTGTATTCCTGCCCCGGCTCGCGGAGATGGACGTGCAGATCGATAAACCCCGGCGCAACCATAAGTCCAGTGGCATCGAACACTTCAGCATCCCTGGGCGTCGGTTCGCCACGATCCAGCACACCGGTAACGCGTCCCTCTTCGATCAGCAAATCCTTGCCAGTATTCAGACCCTGAGATGGATCGATTAGGTAACCATTTGTAACTAGGAGCTTCATGCCTTGGTTCCCTTGCGAACTTTCTTCCCGTTTCCTGTGGACCCTGGTGGCTTCGCACCTGCTTCCGCCGGCACCGAGTGGTTTCCTCGAGCCAGCAGATACAGCACTGCCATGCGTACGGCGATTCCGTTGGTAACCTGGTCCAGAATCAAAGAACGACTACCGTCGGCTATCTCCGACGAAATCTCAATGCCCCGATTAATCGGACCCGGATGCATCACGATTACGTCCGGCGAGGCCCGTTCGAGATGACTTGGATGTAAACCGTAATGAACTGCGTACTCACGCATCGACGGGAAGAACGCTGCATCCTGGCGCTCGCGTTGAATCCGAAGAATCATCACTACGTCGGCCCCTTCAATTGCATCCTCTATTCGCTGCTCAACTCTCAACCCCTGGTCAACGAGTTCGGCAAACTCCGCTGGCACCATCGTACCCGGGCCGGCAACCCTGACGTTTGCCCCGAGTGTGGTCAGCAAATAGACGTTCGATCGCGCCACTCGTGAATGAAGAATGTCCCCAATTATCGCGATGTTCAGCCCTTCGATGCGCCCCTTGTGCTCGCGAATCGTCAAGGCATCCAGCAAAGCCTGGGTTGGATGCTCATGAGATCCGTCACCGGCGTTAACGATGGGCGCGTTGCACATTCGGGCCAGGTGATGTGGGGCTCCCGCCATTGAATGCCGGACCACGATGCAATCCGGGGCCATGGCTTCGAGGTTGCGGGCAGTGTCGAGAAGCGTTTCTCCTTTGGAGACACTCGAGGTCGACACACTAATGTTCACTGCATCAGCGGAGAGGCGTTTGGCGGCAATCTCAAAAGAGGTTCGGGTGCGGGTGGAAGCTTCAAAGAAGAGATTAATGACCGTCCTCCCGCGAAGCGCGGGCACCTTCTTAATTTCACGGCGCGAGACATCGCGAAAAGTTTCAGCCGTGTCCAACAGATGGGTGATTTCTTCCGCCGACAGGTCGCGGATTCCCAGAAGGTGTTTGCGGTTGAAAGTCATCTTCGTGGTCAGTTGTCAGTGGTCAGTTGTCAGTGGTCAGTTGTCAGCTTTCAGTTGGTTTGGTCTTTGGTCTTTTAGATCTGAGATATTTGAGATAATTTGAGATCTCAAATTTCAGATCTGAGATCTCAGATCCACAAAACCAAAAACCAAGGCCAAAAGACCCAAGGCCAAACGGCCAAAGACCATGTAAAAAAAGCGGCCTCGCTGGCCGCTTTTCTCATCCCGTTTCTGGTGACGGTCGCTCGACTATTGCTACGCCTTCTTCCTCATCAAAGTCCTGCAGCATCACCTTAATTATCTCGCTCTTTTTCGTGGGCACAAGCTTGCCAATGTAATCCGCCTGAATGGGCAGTTCTCGATGCTCCTTGCCGCGATCAACTAATACCGCCAACTGAACTCGTCGCGGCCGGCCGTAATCGATCAGCTGATCAAGCGCAGCACGAATGGTGCGACCGGTATAAAGCACGTCGTCTATCAGGACTATGTTCCGGCTCTCGATGTCGCCAGGAAGCTCCGTGCGATTTACGATGGGCTTGGCTCCTACCGTTGAGAGGTCATCGCGGTATAGCGTGATGTCGAGGACACCGACTGGTGGACGGGCTCCCTCAAGGTCCGCAATCTTATCCGCCATCCGTTCCGCCAACGGCACTCCGCGACGGCGTATGCCGACCAGGTATAGATCGCCGGCACCATGGTTCTCTTCAACAATCTCCGACGCCAAACGGGCAAGTGCACGATTGATTCGTGGCCCATCCATAATGCGCGCTTTTTCGACGAAATCCATTTCACCGGATACTAACAAGAACCCTATTGAGCTTACAAGGAGCCATTGGATATGCGCCAGGCCAGAAGACCTATATTCTTTGCAGAGACATCAGGTACTTTCGGCCCGCTTCTGTTACGAACCACCGATCGCCTCCTGTTTTTCCCAGGGTCTTACCGATCAATCCCTTCTGAGATAGCGTCTCAAAACACTCAGCTACTCTTTCCGCGCCGATGCCCTTCTGCATAGCATCTCTATTTATTCCGCTTAGGGAACGAAACGAATACTTACCCTCGCCCATAAGCTTCACAATCTCTTCCTCGTCCTTGCTCAGGGAAAGCACTACCTCCGGAGATGTAGTCTCAGACCGAGCTGGCACTTCCTCGACTAACTTTTTGACCTGAAATTCTAACTCTCCAACCTGCTCTTCAATTTTCCGGGTCGCGCCTTCCAATTCCCTGTTAAATTGTTCCATCCTGCCTCTTAACTTCTTCTCCACCGTTGCTTGAAATTGAGCATCCACTGCCTCGGTCACATCCCGTTTTGTTTTGAAATGCAGGAAACCTAAAAGGGCCACCAGCACCACCAGGGTGATTGTGTACAGTTTCTCCAGGTACTCGCGATGAGATTGCTCTTCTTCACGCAAGAACTTTGCATACTCCATTAATAGAGAATCTGCCGTCGGCTGAGGGCTATCTAGAGACTTGCTGGGAGATGGTGATGGCTGGGCAAATGCCGACTGGCTCAGTAAGAGGAACAGAAGGCACACTCTAGTTAACGACCATCGAGGGTTACTTGGTTTCATTGTAAGCTCCTTGAGAGTGGTATAAGGACCAACATGTTCCTAGTGGAGGTTAGATTGCTTCGAAGTGCGAGATCCGAACCCTGAGATGCGACGCGAAGCGCGCGAATTCTACTTTGCTGCCACCTACGTTTCAACAGCATCCTTCATTCATTCAAAGTTTCCAGCGTTCCAAGCACTTGTAAGCCACTCCGTGGCTCTGTTAGTCTCACTCTTTCCAAAGAAACAGAAACAGAGCTGTCTGAATGCTCTATCGCTCACTGTTGCGTCCGCTCCTCTTTCGCCTGTCTCCGGAAACCGCCCACGAACTGGCGCTTCATACACTTTCTTTCTCCCCGTCGCTTGTCAAACTCTTATTTGCGCCTCGGACTGTGCCCGAGCCATTCGGAGAACTGCGTCGCTTTGGTCTGAGTTTTCGTAACCCAGTGGGCCTGGCGGCGGGTTTTGATAAGGATGGTATTGCCCTGGAATCTCTGGCTGCCCTGGGATTCGGTTTCATTGAGGCGGGCACAGTCACATACGAGCCGCAACCCGGCAATCAACGACCACGGCTCTTTCGGCTTCCCCAAGACAAAGCGTTAATAAATCGAGCTGGATTCAATAACAAGGGAGCCGTTGCGCTTGCGCAGCAGGTAACAGCGCACCGCCCCGATTGTGTTCTTGGCATCAGCATAGGAAAGAGCAAGACAGCTCTCGTCGAGAACGCTGTGGAGGACTACCTCCGGAGTTTTGATATTGTCTATCCCCTGGCGGACTACATCGCCGTAAACGTCAGCTCTCCGAACACGCCCGGACTGCGAGAGTTGCAAAGAGCCGAACAGCTGGCAGCGTTGTTGCAAGCCCTGCAGAGACGAAATCAGGAATTGACTGAGAAATCCGTCCGCGCTCGGCTAACGCCACTCCTGGTAAAGCTGGCTCCTGATCTGGAGCTCGAAGACCTGAAACAGATTGTTGACGTAGTCAAGAGTACCGCCGTGGCCGGCCTGATCGCCACTAATACAACTACCCGCCGAGAGGGCCTTAAGACTGCGAAGGACGAGATTGCATCATGCGGCGAGGGAGGTCTCAGTGGCATGCCTCTTCGGGAACGCTCAACCAAAATGATTGCCACGCTCTACAATCTCACGTCGGGCCTGGTTCCAATTATCGGAGTCGGAGGCATCTTCACCGCGGAAGATGCCTGGGAAAAGATCTGCGCTGGTGCGAGTCTGATTCAGATTTATACCGGTTTCATTTACCAGGGTCCCAACATAGCTCAAGAGATAAACGAAGGCCTGGCGCGAATTCTCTCTCGCCAGGGGTTTGACATGTTTGATGAGGCCATTGGATCTCGGGCGAAAGAGTTAGCTTGATGACTATTTGAAGCGTTGGAGAGGCAGGCACCAATATGAAGGGCGTCGCGAAAGACAGGTTGATTGTAGCGCTGGATGTGTCGACGGCGCGCCGGGCTCGGGAACTCGTGGATTCCCTGCGAGGCATAGTAGGGATGTTCAAGGTCGGATCTCAGCTCTTCACTGAGGCTGGGCCGAAGATCGTGAGCGAGATCGTCGGCTCAGGTAACGACGTTTTCCTGGACCTTAAATTCCACGACATTCCAAACACTGTGGCGTTATCCGCGGTCGCTGCAACTCGGTTGGGGGTCTCGATATTCAATGTGCACGCCTCTGGCGGTCGGGAGATGATGCAACGCGCCGCCGACGCTGTCTCAGAGGTTGCCAAGAAGGAGGGTCTCAAACGCCCAGCCGTAATCGCCGTTACCGTTCTAACCAGTTCCGACGCAACTATGCTTTCAGAGATCGGTATTGGCTCCGAACCAGAGTCACAAGCGTGTCGCCTTTCACTGCTGGCCGAGGCCAGTGGTATGGATGGCATCGTCGCGTCTCCCCGTGAGGTGGCCGTCGTGAGATCCACCGTTAAGAGTCCCGGTTTCCTAATTGTGACACCTGGCATCCGTCCGGCGGGAGCAGCTCCCGACGATCAGAAACGAATAATGACTCCGGCTCAAGCAATCCGGGCCGGCGCGGACTACATTGTTGTAGGCCGCCCCATCACCGCCGCCAAAAACCCCGTAGAATCAGCCGAGCAGGTTCTGGAAGAGATTGACTCGGGACTGGGTTGACCGCCTTGATCGAGGAGAAGAGGAACTGCCAACCTCTCGGTGCGTGTACAATTGGCAAGTGGTCAGCTGCTGCAACATTGCTCTGGCCTCGATTTGAAATTAAGATGCAAGGGTGACGCAAAGTTTGAAGCTGGCAGTTGTTTGTAGCCTCATGTTCATAGTCCTCGCTCTCGTGGGCCCCTCCGCTCAGAGCAAAAGTGACTCAGCTTCACTCCCTTTTTCTTCGGTCAACTACCTTCCAGGTGAGCGTCTGACCTATAACGTTTCATTCGCAAACATTATCAGCGCTGCTCACGTCGAACTTCAGGTCGGTGACCGCGGCGAGTTTTTTGGACGCGAAGGACTGCAACTTCGTGCCCATGTCGAGACCACTGGCGTAGTCAACGCCGCGTTGTTCGCCATTAATAACGATTACATCAGCTACGTTGATCCAGAAACTGGCTTACCCTTTCAGGCTCAGCAAGTCGTGCGCGAGGGTACCCGCACTTCGAACACGTCCAGAGCATTTAACGACCCGGCAGCTATCCCATCAAAATTGAGAAATGGAGAGTCTCCAGGTATCTACGATCTCCTGTCGGCAATCTATCGCGTCCGAGCGTTACCGCTGGCTGAAGGATCCACCTATTACCTGAATGTGAAGGGGGAAACTGAGGACTACCAGGCTGAGGTGAAGGTGACAGGTCGCCAAACCATCAAGACAACTGTGGGATCGTTCAATACCGTGGTTTCGCAGGTTCGCGTGAACAACAATTCCCAAGCGAATAGTTATCACATCCGGATCTTTTTCAGTGACGACGACCGACATATTCCGGTCCTAATCACAGCCCGCATAGGCGCGGGTGAAATTCGCGCAGAGCTCGCCGGATCAGACGTCGTAAAGACTTCGGCTCCAGTAGCGGTTCCAACTACACCAGTCACCCCCGTTGTCGGGCCAACGCCGGTGGCGACCCCTCGGCCCCCCGCTGACTCGGGCGACAGCAATCTGGATCTGCCATTCAAAGTTGGAGAACAACTCAACTATCAGATCTTTCTGGGAGACATGAAACCACCGGCGGGTACGGCGACGTTCCAGGTGCGCGCACGCTCACGTCAATTCGATCGCGATGCCTTTCAGTTTACGCTGCGAGCGCAAACCACGAATGCAGCGCAACGCCTTTTCATGGCGAACGAGCAGATCAGCAGTTACGTCGATCCGAAAGCGCTCCTCCCCTTTCGCTCCGAGATGAGCCTGGCAGAAGGTTCCCGCCGGCTGAATCAGATTCTAACGATCAACCAGGACTATGGCGCGGCCACTAGTGATAAAGGTGAGAAGATAGAAATTCCGATTGGTACGCACGACTATCTTTCATTCTTCTATCTGGCCCGAACCTTCAACATCACGCCGCCTCGGCGCAATGCAGTCTCGATACTGGTTAACAACCGGCCCAAGACTCTCTACATTACTTCGCTAAAGCGGGAAACGATTCAAATCGGTTCCCAAAGCATACCGGCCATTCAGCTTTCGCTAACCACGGACGATCCCCAACCGGATAAGTATGTCTTCCGCGTTTGGATCAGCGACGACAAGCGTCGTCTGCCATTGCGACTAACTGCGTCCACTCAAATTGGCCAGGTGCGGGCAGATCTGGCAATCATCCCCCTCACCTCCCAATGACATTTTCCTGGTCTGTTGACCATTAACCCTAAATTGAAATTGAAATTGATTTTCAATTAGGGTATAGTTCGACCCGTCTAGGGCATCGAACTCCGGCCTTAGTCCACAGATACGATTTCAGCCGGGAAACGGATAAATCAATGCTTAATTCCTTTATTATTGTCCTCCGCGAAGGGTTCGAGTCTTTTCTGCTCGTAGCCGTAATTCTGACCTACCTCCGTAAAGCCGGCCAAAAGTGGCTCACCCCGGCTGTATACGTCGCAATTGTCCTGGCTCTGGCCGTCAGTGCTGGACTGGGCTATCTGCTCAAAAATGGCGTGGATGACGCAGTTCTGGTTGGGCTCTTCGGAAATTCGCTGGGAGGGTATGCCAGTCAGTTCTTCGCTAACGAAGCCTTGCGCGAAGCAGTTCTTGGGGTGGTGGCGATCCTAATGGTTGGCACGCTAGTGGTTCACATGTGGCGCACCGGACCAAAGCTACAAGAGCAAATGCGTAATCGGTTGGGCGAGATGTCTTCGCGTTCCTCGCGACTCGCAGCGTTGGCCGGCGTCTTTCTATTCACGTTTCTTATGATCACCCGCGAAGGGATGGAAACCGCTCTCTTGTTGTTGCAAGTACGAGAGTCCCAGATGGTCAGTGGCGCTCTCTTAGGGCTCCTGGCGGCGACGGCATTTGCCTGGGCTTGGGCTCGCTTTGGTCACCTGATCAATCTGAAGAAGTTCTTCCGCGTTACCAGCATTTTCCTTCTCTTATTCATGCTGCAGGTTGCCATATATTCTTTTCACGAATTCTCGGAGGCGGGAGTGTTGCCAAACAGCGAAATGCTTCACGAGGCGACAGAAAAATTCTCTCCGGACGGTCTCTATGGGAAGTGGTTTTCACCCCTGATGGTTTCCATTTGTGGCTTGTGGCTCGTTGGATCTTGGATTGCCGAGCGTTTGAAAACATCTCGGCAGGAGAGCATGAGGCTGAGACAGGTCTAGCAATTAGCTTGATGACGAAGAACCAATACGCGATAGCTCACGCTTGAGCAGTTTTCCGGTCGGCCCCTTAGGAATCTCCTTAACAAATCGCACCGTCTTAGGGCACTTGTAATCGGCCAATCGTTGACGGCAAAAGTCGATTACCTCGTCCTCAGTCGTTGTAGCTCCCTCCTTAAGCACGATGAACGCCGCGACTTCCTCTCCATACAGCGGATCGGCAACGCCAATGGCCGCAGCCGCGGAGACTGAAGGGTGCTGGTAAAGCACTTCATCAATTTCCCGAGGGTAGATGTTTTCCCCGCCGCGAATGATCATGTCACTCTTGCGATCGACAATGTAGAAGAATCCGTCCGGGTCTCGATAACCAATATCACCCGTGTGAAACCAACCGTTGCGAAATGCAATTGCGGTAGCGTCAGGATTCTTGTAGTAGCCCTTCAGAATATTCTCACCGCGCAGGACAATCTCTCCCAACGCTCCGGCCTCGACTTCCCCGTCATCCTCGTCAACAACCTTCATCTCATTTCCAATCGGCAAGCCGCATGACCCGGCACGGCGCCGATGGTCGGGTGGGTTAAAGGTCGACCGGCAAGTTGACTCGGAGAGCCCATAACCCTCTATTACGAGGCAATTGAAGGTTTCCTCGAAACGCTTCAGTACTTCGGCTGGAACCGGCGCGGAGCCACACATCGCAAAACGGAGCCGATTGGTACCCAGGCCCGACGGGACGCCGTCTGGATAAGTCGACAGTAGAATCGAGAGCATCGTGGCCACGGAACCGAAGGAAGTTATTTGATAACTGGAGATGAGTTCCCAGAAGCGCGAGGCGGAGAACTTGGGACTTACGACCGTCGACCCGCCAGAGTAAAGCGCGGCCATCGTGGTCACCGAAACTGCATTCATATGAAAGAGCGGCATTATCGTCAGCAGACGATCGTGTTCAGTGAAATTAAGCCACTCAACGATCTGCCTGGCGTTTGCAAGCACGTTTCCATGAGTTAACAAACAGCCCTTTGGTTTCCCGGTGGTACCGGACGTGTAAATTATGATCGCCTCGTCGTCCTTGTTTACGTTTGGCTCGGGAAGGACTTGCCCTGGCCCAACGGCTGGAGCGGCTTGAAGCTCGTCGTCGAAAACAGTTACGACACCCAATGCGGGCAACTCGTCGCGAATGCACTCGATGACGGGCAAGAACTCTGAATGAACTAATAAGACCTTGGCTTCGGAGTTAGAGAGTATGTAGACCAGCTCATGGGGTTTCAGGAGGGAGTTTACGGGACCGGCGATAGCGCCGAGTTTCCAACAGGCAAAATACGCGATGACATATTCTGCGCTGTTCGGCATCAAGAGGCTGACAACGTCACCCTTCTGGACCCCTTGCGAGGCCAGGAGCGCCGCTGTCCGGTCCACCGCAGCATCGAATTCAGCGTACCTAAATTGCCGCCCGTCAGCTTCCGAAAACAGAAAACTCTTGTCGGGGGCCTCGGCCGCTCGTTGCTCTAGCAATTCTCTTAGGTTGTTAGGGATGGATTTCAGGGGTTGCTTACTCATGCTGTGCGGTTTTGCGCGCCCGCTGGAAAGTCGACACAGCTTTATAACACGGATCGATTTCTTCGAGCGATCTGGAGCATGAGGGTGGGGTGCTAAATGAACGGTTCGGCCGATTGTCGTCAGATGCGATCCACGAAATCACACTGACCAACACGAAAAGACCGATGATTGCCGGAGAGGAGCCGGACATGGGGTGTTTGGAAATCTTGCAGGAAGCTCTTAGCTAAGAGTTTTCCAAAGCTCGCTTACGAAACCTGTCTCATACGCATACCAAAGTCCGAAGACGATGCTCAATGCACCGGCGAGAGTTTGCAAACCGTAGTGGATGCCGGATAGTCGACGCGAAGTGAGCACGAACGGCAGACCCACCAACCCGGACATAAAGACCATGCCGAAGATTGAGCCGACGCCGAAGACTCCCAGGTAAACCAGCCCCAGGATCAAGGATTGAGTTTGCGCCAAAACCAGCAACATCAAGGCTGCGGACCCCGCCAGGCCATGCATCGCCCCCACCAGAAATGGCTTAATGCCGACCACCGAAACCGCGTGTGAGTGGGTCGCGACTGGTCCGGCATGTTCCGTTTCACGATCGTGAAAGTGAACGTGGATATGCGAGACTCCGTTGTGTTGGTGCCGATGAAGATGGAATTCCCGCCGGTTGCGTAACGCCCGCATTAAGGCGCCGATCCCAAGGCCCATGATCATGAGCGCGACGCCAAACTCGAGCCAGCTGGCCACCCAGTCGGGAATCACGACGCGTAAGGCCAGCACCACAATACCTACCACAACGAGTGAAGCTGTGTGGCCCACCCCCCAGAGTGCACCGACAATTACCGAACGCCAAAGGCTGCGATGCTCGCTTACGATCGTAGAAACCGCCACGATGTGATCAGCCTCGGTGGCGTGCTTGAGGCCAAATGCCAGCCCCAAACCGAGCACGGCCAGCTGGCTCAATGACGATTCAACGCTCAACATATCCGTGGTAACTGCTCTCCGACCAACATGTCCACTATGCGTGTCCCCCCAAAGCCGGTGCGCATGGCGACAATCCCACGCGGCTCCGCTTTGACCTCCCCGATGATGCAGGCATCCTGTCCATAGCGGTTTTGTTTCATCCTTTTGACAAGACGTTCGGCGATCTCAGGTGCCACGATCGCGATCAGCTTGCCTTCATTAGCAACGTAGAGTGGATCCAGCCCAAGTATCTCGCAGGCGCCCTTTGCCTCTTCACGCACCGGGATCAGATCTTCATCGATCTCGATGTAAACTTCCGAACTCGTGGCGAGCTCGTTGAGAGTGGTAGCGGCGCCACCGCGTGTTGGATCGCGCAGGCAATGAATTGCTTCAAATGCCAGGGCACTTCCGGCTTCTTCAACCATTTCCCGGACCAGGCTATTCAAAGGAGCCGTATCGCTCTCTATGTCTGTCTCCAATTCAAGCTCACCCCGCGCGATCATGATGGTTGTGCCATGATCTCCAATGGTGCCGCTGAGAATTACTTTGTCACCAACCTCAGCACGGGCGGCGGAAAGCTGCACGGGAGTCTCAATAACTCCGATTCCGGAGGTATTGATGAAAACCCTATCAGCGCTGCCCTTCTGCACGACTTTGGTGTCGCCAGTGACAACTGCGACGCCTGCCTCGCCGGCAGCGTCCCGCATAGATTCCAGGATGCGTTTCAGATCCTCGATGGGAAATCCTTCTTCCAAAATAAAGCCGGCGGAGAGATAGAGCGGGCGCGCACCACTCATAGCCAGATCGTTGACCGTCCCATTGACAGCTAGTTTTCCGATGTCGCCGCCGGGGAAAAAGATTGGATCAACCACGTAGGAATCGGTGGTGAATGCCATCCTGGTCTGCGAGTGCCCGTTACTTCGAACAATTGTCTCCGCGCTACGACCAATATCAAAAACAGCCTGGTCTTCGAGTTTCTCCAACAGTGGATTGCGCAGGTATTCGAGAAACAGTCCTTCGATCAACTCGTGCATGGCACGACCGCCGCTGCCATGGGCCAGCGTGATCTGCGTGTCCTTGAATTTGTGTTTTCTCCGCCTGGCCCGCTCTACGCGCTCAAAGAGCGGAGAAGGAGAGAATCCTGTCATCATCGTCGTATTAACCCGTTTGCCCGTGCGACGCGTGAACCTCACTCAGTCTCCCGGTTCCGACGTCATAGATGAATCCCCTGACCGGAATCTGCCGCGGGATCCAGGGATGCCCTTTGACCTTCTCGATTTGCTGGCGGACGTTTTCTTCGACGTCACTAAAAGCATGGAAGTGAGCTGGAGTATCGGTGGCCGTCCCAGTCTGTTGCTGCAGCTTTGTGCGGAGGTCCTCATCTTTGAAGGTGAGCATCCCGCAGTCAGTATGATTGATGATGATGAACTCCTGCGTGCCCAGCAGATGGTGAGAAATGATGAGCGAACGCAGAGCATCGTCAGTGGCAAGACCGCCGGCGTTGCGGATGATATGGGCATCGCCAGTTTCTAAACCAAGCACTCGGTCCACCATCAGCCGGGCGTCCATACAGGCGACTACCGCTAGTTTGCGAGCCGGCGGCATTGGCAAATGTCCCAAAGCAAAATTCTGAGCGTAGATTACGTTGGCTTTGATTGTTTCTTCAGTAACACTCATGTCTTCCTCCTCAAACCATGTGTTCCGATATTCATTTTTACCAACCCGCCACGACCGCCATTAACTCGAGGCCGCTCGCTCGGCGATCTTGGACAGTCGACCAAAGTTGTAATAGGCGGCGCAGGCACCTTCCGAGGAAACCATGCAGGAACCGATTGGCGTTTCCGGCGTGCAGGCGGTACCAAACACTTTGCACTCCCAGGGTTTTTTCACGCCCTTCAAAATTTCGCCGCACTGGCAGGCCTTCGGATCAGCAATGCGTAATCCGGGCACGCTGAATTTCAACTCGGCGTCAAAACTAGCATACTTGGATCGAAGTCGCATGCCGCTGTGCGCGATTGAACCCAGTCCCCGCCATTCAAAATAGTCGCGAGGTTCAAATACTTCAAACAGAGCCTCCAGGGCCAGCCTGTTACCCTCCCTGGTCACGACGCGGGCATACTGGTTTTCAATCTCGGCCCGGCCTTCCACGATCTGTTTGACAATCATAAAGACAGATTGGAGCACGTCAAGCGGCTCAAACCCGGTGACCACCAACGGTTTTCCGTAATCACGCGGCACGAATTCGTAACAGCGAGTTCCGATGACCGTACTGACATGTCCGGGTCCCACAAAGCCGTCGAGCTTCAAATCGGGCGAGTCGAGCATGGCTTTCAACGCCGGGATGATCGTGATGTGGTTGCAGAACACGGTGAAGTTCTCCACCTTGTCTTTGGCAGCCTGGAGGATTGTCATCGCACTCGACGGCGCCGTCGTTTCAAAGCCCAGCCCCAGAAACACCACCTGCTTCTCAGGATTCTTCCGCGCAATCTTCAAGGCATCGAGCGGAGAGTAGACCATGCGCACGTCGGCGCCGGAGGCCTTAGCGTCTAACAAGCTGGTCTGGGAACCCGGCACCCGCATCGCATCGCCGAAGGTGGTGAAGATCACGTCTGGCTGCTGCGCGATGGAGATCGCATCATCAACCCGGCCCAGCGGAATAACGCAAACCGGGCAACCTGGACCGTGAATCATCTCTATGTTCCGCGGCAGCAAATCTTCAATCCCATACTTGAAAATCGTATGAGTGTGTCCGCCGCAAACTTCCATTAACTTGAGCGGCCGATCGGTCAAGCGCTCTATCTGTTCGGCCAACCTGAGGGCCAAATCGCTTTGCCGGTACTCGTCGATGAATTTCATCTCAATACCTCAGCTAATGAGCCGCGGATTAACGCAGCTAAACGCGGATCAGAGAGAAATGAACTGCCGACTCTTATGCGCGTTCATCCGCGACTGATACGCTCTGTTCCTCGACCAGTGATTGATGTTGCAAAAACTCATGTACGACGTCCCACATGATGTGATAGAGCGCCACGTGCGTCTCCTGTATCCGGTGGATGCTCGAAGTTGGCACGGTCAAACAATAATCCAGTAGTCCGCCTGACGTGACCGCCATCCTGCCGCCATCATCGCCCGCGAAGCCTATGGTGATAAGTCTCATGCGACGCGCGGTGGCAAACGCGTGCATCAGGTTTTCCGAGTTGCCGCTGGTAGAGATGCCTAACAAAACGTCGCCTTCAGCACCCAACGCGATGATCTGGCGGCTGAATACGTCATTGAAACCAACGTCATTCGCCACTGCAGTCACCATCGCCATGTCGTTGGTCAAGCAAACAGCCGGTAAAGCTTTACGTCCGACGGTGATCGGGTGCATGAACTCAACCGCAACGTGCTGAGCATCAGTTGCCGACCCGCCGTTTCCACATACCAACAGTTTGCGTCCACGATGGAACGACTTGGCCATAGCCAACGAGGCCGCGATGATGGTTTCTTTGTTTGCCTCAAAGAACCTCGTCTTTACCTCGGTGCTGTCGCGCGCCTTCTCCAAAATCGAGAAGGCCATCTCCGCCATCAGTTCCTCAGGCTGTTTCTGGTCTTCGTGCAGAAACGGATAGAAGGAACGAGAAAAGTCCTCTAGTGTTGGTTTACTCATCTCGTTGTTTGTCTGTAGTCAGTTGTCCGTAGTCAGTTGTTCTAGTTCTCGTCAACCCCAATCAGCAACAGAGGCGCCGGATTGGATTGATACGTAATCACAAACAACTGACAACTGACAACGGATCACTGACATTCTTTAGTCCACGGTGGTCCTGAACTGTTCAAGTTCCAGATCAAATTCCCCAATTTCCTTAAGCACTCGCAGTGTCTCGTGTGCCTCGTGTTCATCAACCTTACTCATGGCAAAGCCGACATGAATCAGCACGTAATCACCCACCGTGGCTTCATCTTCACCCAGCATGCCGATATTGATGTTGCGTTTGACGCCGCCCACTTCCACCTTGGCGATTCGGTTATCGACGTCAACAATCTCGACAATCTTGCCGGGTATGGCTAGACACATTTGCTAGATCCTCCCTGATTTGATTAGCGCGTTGGCGACCGCCGCCTGTCCCAAAGAAATACCGCCATCGTTCGTAGGAACCCGGGAATGGGTGATGACCTGAAAACCTCTGGTTCTGAGCATTGCACAAGCTCGTTCGACCAGAAACAGGTTTTGAAACACGCCGCCAGACAGGACTACTCGGTTAAGTTTCCGCTGACTCCGGACGTTCTCGGCGACCGCGACGATCAATCGCGCCACACTCAGATGAAATCGAGCCGACACGATCGCCGGTGACACGCCGTCCAATAGGTCTGCCACCGCTCGACGAATCACGCCTCGCGCGTCAGCCACATCTCCGTCGTTCCCGCGGACGAGGCCAAATTCATAACCTTCGCCACAATGTTGATCGGCGATCCCTTCCAACTCAACAGCAGCTTGACCCTCATAGTTGACGGTGTCTCTTAGGCCGAGAATGCTCGACACTGCATCGAAGAGCCGGCCCATGCTGGACGTTTCCGGGCTATTAGTACCGGTGGCAGCCATGATTCGGAGTGTGGGCCAGCCGCGCCGTTCCATATCGTTGACACATGGCAGTTGGAGTTCCAAAAACTGGTCACCAAAAGCTTGCTGTAAGTAGACTGCGGCCATGCGCCAGGGCTGGCGTATTGCGTTTTCGCCGCCCGGCATGGGGACATAGGCGAGATGAGCAACCCGCTCGGCCGCCGCGAAGTCAGCAACGAAGAACTCACCGCCCCACATACGGCCGTCCGTACCAAAACCAAGCCCGTCCATCGCTACACCGATCACTTCCCCGTCTATCCGGTTGTCGGCCATGCAACTCGCTATGTGGGCATGATGATGTTGGACCGCAACTTTGGTAAAACTGTCATCTTGCGAGAGCGCGTATTTTGTTGACAGGTACTCGGGGTGAAGGTCGTATGCAACCACTTCAGGCTCGAGATGAAATAGCCGTTTGAAGTGGACAATCCCTTCGGCGAATGATCGAAGCGTCTCGAGGTTTTCCAAATCACCAATATGGTGGCTGACAAATGCGTAGTTGTCGCGAGTTAGACAGAAAGTGCTTTTCAGTTCTGCTCCGCATGCTAGGACCTGACGACCACACCTGAAGGCCGTCTTTATCGCAAGGGGCGCATAACCGCGCGATCGTCGCACAACCATTTCCCTTTCTTCATGAACTCGAACCACTGAATCGTCGGTGCGCATGTGAATCCGCCGATCGTGCAGCAGGAAATAGTCGGCTATTTTTTGGAGGCGTTTGACGGCCTCGCCGTCGTCATAGCATATCGGCTCATTGCAAACATTGCCGCTGGTCATCACCAGGGGCCGATCGAGATTCCTCAAAATCAGATGGTGTAGCGGGGTGTATGGCAACATGAATCCCAACGCGTTAACGCCCGGCGCCACGGCCGGCGGAATAATCGAATCCGGTTTTCTCTCCAGCAGCACAATGGGACGACGCTCCGATTCCAACGCCTGGCACTCAACATCCGACACGAAACAATGCTGCCTGACCATATCGACTGAGGCGGCCATCATCGCAAATGGTTTGTCTTCCCGGTATTTTCTGCCTCGCAGTTTTTCAACGGCTTCTGAGGAAAGCGCATCACAGGCGAGATGAACCCCTCCGATGCCCTTGATAGCGATAATTCTGCCCTTCAACAGAAGCTCCTGGACGCGATCGATGATTTCCGCATCCGCGCCGAAATGACGTTCGACTTCAACACCATCCGCGCCCAGCAGATAAAGTTGTGGGCCGCAAACGGCGCAAGCTGTTGGTTCGGCATGAAAGCGACGGTCTGAAGGGTCTTCGTATTCAGCGCGACAGGCGGAGCACATCTCAAAGTCGCGCATAGTCGTCTGCGCGCGATCGTAGGGAATGTCTTCAATGATTGTGAATCGGGGCCCGCAGTTGGTGCAGTTTATGAAAGGATACTGATAGCGACGGTCATGCGGATTGAACAACTCTGCCAGGCAGTCGGTACACGTGGCGACATCCGCTGAAATGGGAACAGACTGCTGACCCTCGTTAGCACTCTGCAGAATGACAAAATCTGAATAGTGGGCTGGCTCCAGGTGGTGATTGCATTCAACGGATTCAATTGTCGAAAGCGGTGGTGCCTTGGTCTTGAGATCGCTGATAAAGTTTTCGATGTCGCCGTGCTTCCCCTCGACTTCAATCAAAACGCCGGTGGTGTTGTTGCGCACGCTTCCCCGCAGGTCTCGGCGGCTCGCCTGGTTATAAACAAAGGGTCGAAAGCCGACGCCTTGCACCATTCCACGTACCAGTATTTCAGAGCGAGTGACCATACCTTCATCCAAAACACTCATTTCTCATTTCTCATTTGACATTTCTCATTGGTCATTTCCTGAATGTCTTTTCGTGTTGCTTCGTGTGATTTCGTGGATCGATCTCTTTCCCGCCCCACGGAACGATCCAAGAAACCACTCGAATAGAGGAACAAGAAACCAAACATGCCAAACTGACAAATGAGAAATGTCAAATGAGAAATGACAGATCTTTCTTCGTTTCTCCCTACCCGACAGACACTTTTCCAACAAGGCTTCTGCTCTCCATCCTCGAGACCAGGAAGCCCAGATATTCGTTAAGCCCGTCACCAGTCTTGGCCGAGAGTTGAAGCACTTCCATGCCGGGTCTGACTGACTGAATGTTCTCGTACGCACCCGCCAGATCAAATTCGACGGCCTCAGCAAGATCCATTTTTGTGATCACCGCGACGTCCGCCGTATTAAAGATCGTAGGGTATTTTAGAGGTTTGTCTTCGCCCTCGGTTACCGACATCAAGACTACGCGCAGGTTTTCGCCGAGGTCATAGCTGGAGGGACAGACCAGATTTCCCACATTCTCGATGAATAGACAGTCCAGATCCTTCAGTTCCCAACCTTCGAGTGATCGTTGAACCATGTCAGCATCGAGATGGCAAACAGTGCCGGTGACGATCTGCTTAACCGGGGCCTGACTTCGCGCCAGGCGAGCCGCATCATTTTCAGTGGCTAGATCGCCGACCAGGGCCGCCACCCGGTTACCGTTGTCAATCAACCGCGTGAGCGTCTTCTCGAGCAAAGTAGTCTTCCCAGACCCTGGACTCGAAACGAGACTAACCACGAACACTCCGGCAGCTTCGAACCGCTGACGGAGCGACCGAGCGAGCAGATCGTTCTGCTTCAGCACGTTTTGCCTAACCTCCACGAGGCGCGGCTGTGAACTCATACAATCTCCTCGACTTCTTCTATCTCAATCGCCACAAGTTCCAATTCTCTTCCCCGCACCACGTCCGAACTGAGAGCACCACACACCGGACAGCAGAATTGCTGTATGGACTTCAACCGGCGTTCGGCCTGGCACTCGGAACAATAGATCACTACCGGAACGTCTTCGATCACCAGGCGCGACCCCTCGAGCATGGTGCCGTTTGTCGCAACTTCGTAAGAGAACAGCAACGCATCTTTCACCACCCCCGAGAGCGCACCCAGTTTGAGATGTACGGCGTGGACCTGAGCGCCTCCACGGCTCAGGGCCTCCTGTGAAGCTCCCTCAATAATGCTGATGGCAATGGAAAGCTCGTGCATAAAGTGCAAGGCGGAGGCAAAGGATGAAGGCGAAGTAACGAAGGATGAAGGCGGAAGGATGAAGGATGAAGTTCAGCGATCACCTTGGTCTTCAGTGTTTCGGAATCGACACCACAGAATTGAATACGGCTTCATCCTTCCGCCTTCATCCTTCCGCCTTCATCCTTCCGCCTTCATCCTTCCGCCTTCATCCTTCCGCCTTCATCCTTCCGCCTTCATCCTTCCGCCTTCATCCTTCTCCTTGCGCCGCAATGTCGAACGCGAACTTCAGCTCATTCTTGAGTTTGATCGTGCCACCTGCGACGGAGTACGGCTTAATTCCGAAATCCGTCTGCTTGAGGGAGAACTCACCCTGCGCGCGCAGACTATCCCCGATCACGGTTGTTTCCGCTGATATCCACAGGTTCTTCTGCGCAACGCCATGCAGCGTGAGATCGCCGATGATCCTTGCCCGGTAGCGTCCTTCCGCCAGCCTGCTCGCGGAAATGTTTGTGCTCAGAAAAACTATCTCCGGATATTTCTCAACCTCCAGCACTTCTTCGCGCATCGTGCGCTCCATCTCCAGACGGTCCTTCTCTTTCACATCGCCGCTCACCGCGAGCGAATTCACGTTGACTGTTACCTTCAGGGACGCAGCTTCAAATGTGCCGGGCACAAACTGCGATTCCCCGGTGAAGTCTCGAATGGCGATCAAGGGATCGTGGCCGAATGCTGAGAGCAAACCTTCCGAGAACGCCTGGACCGTGAACGTGCTCTGATCGGCGAGCAGGCGATAGTGGACGACGTCTGCTTTAGCGGGCGTTCCAGTTGTCATAAAATCTCGAAGCTCCAAAAGCGCCGCGTTCTCAGCAACCTCACATGGCGCTTCGAACTGATCGCCGAACCATCCCACATCACATTGATCTGATCTTCATATACCGCTGGAAGTCGGGCACAACCGTTGTTAGGCCAAGGTTGAAGTTATCCTGAAGTCCGGGCAGCACGCGATCCAGCCCGGCGCGCACCTGCTTCCGGATTTCCGGGTGCGCCATGATCAAGCCGGCACCTGCTACCAGAAGAGCGAACCCTCCGACTAGATACAGCATGTCCTTCGATTCGTCTGAACCATTGTTTGCCATGTCTATCTCCTCATCTCTCAATTTGATCTCACCTGCTCTGTACTCACCCATTGGTCCGTCCCCCACTTTCTAAGCTGGTAGTGACAACGCCCCCTGACAGACCTTCTGCACCAGGGACTCGACTACGGCCGCCGCCGGTTCCACGGCGGCTTCAACCGGCGGACTTAATCCCATCTGCCCTTCTTCCGGACCGAAGGTCGCCGGTTCACAACCTACCAGCAGAATCTTCTTGAACTGGCCGCCCATTGATTTCACCATTGTGAGCACCTTCATGGGGTCCATGCCGTGCGTCTCAACCATGGCTCCTTGCCCATCAATGCTCTCGATTACATCCACTTCAGGCTCAATCGTATAGAGCGTTCCCGGTTCCTGGCCACGAGGGGTCGCGTCGACAAAAATAGTTACGTCGTAGCCGTCGAGCAACGCGTACGCGAGATCGAAACCGCGGATACCAAAGTCAACAACCCGCACGTTGTCGGGCCACTTGCGCTGGGCCAAGCGCCCGGCCACTTCGCAGCCGAAGCCGTCGTCACCCAAAAAGATGTTGCCGATGCAGGCAATCAAGATGCTTGGCTGGGTCATGTTGGTCATGTTGGTCATGTTGGTCAGTGGTCAGTGGTCAGTGGTCAGTGGTCAGTGGTCAGTGGTCAGTGGTCAGTGGTCAGAGGTCAGTGGTCAGAGGTCAGAGGCCAGAGGCCAGAGGTCAGAGAGATCGGAGAACTCTTCTGACTTCTGTCTCCTGACTTCTGACTCCTGAAGGAATTTTATGAGTCCAGGAATCCATGGAAAAAAGATAGGGATGTCGCAGGTGTTCCGGGCGGACGGCCAGGCGGTGCCGGTGACGCTGCTCAAGGCGGGGCCGTGCATGGTGACGCAGCGCAAGATGGCTTCGGGCGCCGACGGATACGACTCGGTGCAGCTCGCTCTGATGGAAAACATCAAGGAGCAGCGCATCAATAAGCCGACGGCGGGCCACCTGAAGAAGGCCGGCGCGGCGGGCGCCCGCTTCATGCGCGAGTTTACCCTCAAGCAGGGCGGCAGCGAACTGAAGGCCGGCGACCAGGTGCTGGTGG
>JAMQPI010000507.1 GCA_023717565.1 Pyrinomonadaceae bacterium
CACCACCCCGCGCCACACGAGTTCGTTGGTTTTCGGGTTGATAACGTCGGCCATGACGCAGCCTTGAGTGTAATTGGTAGTCCAGATATCGGGCCCAAACCCCCAACGCCAACGCCCGCCACCCGGAATTCCGTAACCCCAGCCGAAACCCCGGCCGTAACCGAACCCACCAAAGCCAGGACCATAGCCTGTACTTTGCACGGAGGTTTTCTGTTTTGTGGTCGCGTAGAAAGCGACAATAAAGTCGGGATCTTGCGTTGCTTGAGTAAAACCGTTCGCTTCCAGTTGCGCAGCTAACGCGTTCTGGATCCTGCCGGCCTCAATCGTATTCGTAACGAGTGGATCATTGCTGGCCCGGTCGGTCTTGAACGCAAAAGTGTGTAACTGGCTGAAGTCATAGGTCTTTTCATAGTCCGACTTCACAGACATTCCGAAGGCGGCGGTGATTGCCAAAAGAACCAATGCACCGGCGACTGTAACGCGAAAGACTTTCATTTCAATTCTCCTTTTCGAAATTCCAACTATGCTTGACGGCTTCACCAATTCGTACTGGCAGCCGAAGCTTGCCCCCAGCTTAGCTGTGACCAGCATTTCGGTCTTTCATCTGGTTGCGCGGGTTTGCCAATTGTTGCTTGCCGGAATTCCTGGCTCAGATACGAACTGGCTGGTTCCTGGAACGGCAGTCGATCAACGCATCCACGTAACTACGGAAACGATTATCGAGGATTTTTGTTCTGTCGTTGTGCCACATCGCACCGAATGATGGCCGCTTAACAATCGAAGTCATGTTGGACTCCCATGACTGGAAATAACCCTCATCCAGCTGTCTGTGTTTGTGACTGAACCAGGCGATTTCGAACCGGCTTAGTTGCATGAGGTTGTAAAAATACGCGCGAACCTCTTCAGGGGATGCGCCTGGACCGAAATAGGCGCCGTCAAGTGCTGCCAGTGTGGGATCGTTGACGTTCATGGATCGCAGTTGTAGCTGAAGCTCGACGAGCTTGGTGAAATTAGCTACGTGCTGTGCAGTTCGCCAACCACGAAACTGCAATGCGGCGTAGAGAAACGTACCGACAAAGGCGAAAACGGTCAGGGCTTGTCCTGCGGCTACCAGTACAACTCGGAATGTTTCTTCGGTCATAGCGCTTCGCTCAGTCCCTTCGATTTCCCATGAACCGCAGCAGGAAGAAAAACAGATTGATAAAATCCAGATAGAGCGACAGCGCGCCGACTACTGCGTATGAGCCAACGCCACCGTCAGGCAGCGCCACGGCTAACTGCTTTAAGCGTTGAGCATCCCACGCCGTGAGACCGGTGAAGACCAACACGCCCACCACCGAAATCACGAATTGAAGCGGACCGCTGTTCCAGAGAAAACCAACGATCGATGCGAGGATCAATCCGATCAGTCCCATGAACATGAAATGCCCCAGACCCGCCAGACTTCTTTTGGTCACCGTACCGAAGACTGCCGTCGCGCCAAACATCCCGGCCGTGATGATGAAGGTTTGGGCAATGGACACGCCGGTGAAAACGAGCAACACTACCGAGGAAGTCACACCCACGAGTGCGGAGTACACAAGGAAAAGCCCCGCGGCGGTTGCCGGCGCAACCTTCTGCACGCGGGCTGACAGATAAAACACAAGTCCGAGCTGGGCGATAACGATGATCCAAAACACCATGCGATTGACGACTACGGCTTCGACCAGCGCCGGCGTCGACGCTACCCCAAACGCGATCACAGCGGTAATCAGCAAACCGGCAAACATCCAGGCATAGACCTTTGAGAGAAAACTACTGACGCGCGCATCCCGAATGTCCGCGGAAACAAATGAAGGCTGCTGACTCGAGGATTGGTCCCACCGTTGTTGTTGATTCCAGCTCATAATCTTCCCTTCTGGTCGAGTGTCATGACAGCGAGCATACGCAAAGTAAGCGAAGAATTTCTTTCTATCCGTTGTCTAGATTTTCTAAAGCTTGCGGTGGTTTTCGTGGTGAGCTGGTGAAGCCGGTGCTTTCTCATTCACCATCTGGGTAGTGGCCCGAGGCAGCTCGCAACGCCGCGGCGTCATCAACCAGCAAACTAACCACCAGTTGTGTGGAGCAGGCGGCCGATCAGAAAACCGAGTGCCGCGGCGCCAAGACCGATTGCTACCATTTGTAAGCCACTCCTACGCCAGTCCCCAATCAGTGTCTTAGCGGAGTAAACTCCAACGGCGAAGAGAGTCACCGCGCTGAGCGCTATCGCGGCAATGACCGCCGGCGTGCGTGTTGCGACCATAAAGGGGATCAACGGGATCAGATGACCGATGAGCGTTGCCACGGTGACGATCAATGCGCTTCGCAACAGGCTCTGCTGTTCGACGGGCTGTAGATGTAACTCTTCGTTCATCATCGTGCTGACCCAAGTCTCACGATTCGAAGTAATCGTGGAAACAACATCATCGAGTAGATGTCCTTTGAACCCCTTTGCAGCATAAATCTCCCTGATTTCCTCGCGTTCCTCTTCAGGCCGCGTTGAGATTTCTTTTTGCTCGCGCTCTTTTTCCGCGAGATAGAAGTCACGGTCCGAACCAAAAGACGTGTAGGCTACCGCACCCATTGAGATCGATTCTGTGATTGCCGCAGCAATTCCGGTCACGACGAGAACGTGAGTGGACCCGCCGGCTGCGACGACGCCCAGCGCGATGCCAAGCATGTTGACGAGGCCGTCCTGTCCACCGAGGATCACATCTCTCAGAGAGTTGTTTGTGCTGTGCTGCTCAGGTATGGGCCGAGTGCTCTTGCCGAGGACGACAGAAGCAAGTACTGCGCGTCCGAGGCGAGTTGTGGCCGTCTTCTGAGTATCTAAAGGTCTGACCATTTGACTAAGTTCCAGTAGGCCTCGCCGCCGGAACGCTCCTCTCATCCGCGGGCGGCGAACTCAAATCATCTGCTCATTGTCACGTAGCCAAAGAACAACCAGGCCACCAGAATAAAGTAATTGGAACGGAGTCATCCGTCTTGCTTGCAGTTGCTTGGAATCTCGGAGTTTTGCTCGCATCTCAACTTGTAGGGTGTCCCTCCTTGGGCGCCGAAAACAATCCGCAGATTACACAGATTAGAAGAAGTAGACTGGACAGCAAGTTAGAAGAAGTAGACTGGACAGCAAGGTTGTCGCTCTTCTTCGTTCTTACTGCCTAATGTTTCTTTGAAATCTGCGTAATCTGCGGATAGGTTTGGGCGGCCACGGAGGGACGCCCCTACAACTGTGGAGAGCGCAAGAGATTGATAGAGGAAGCAAATTGAGGAAAGAAAGTTACCGTGTCTGCGGTGCTTAATATGCACCGATTAGTTGTCATAAAAGGAGTCAAGCAATGCAGGTAACATTCATAGATCGGGCAGTCGTTCAAAGGGCTGCGCGACACACTTTTGTTGAAGGACAAAGAAGAGTCCTGGTCGCGGTTGTCGTGGCAGTGGTCGCGCTCGCTTCGGGCCAGGGAAAGGCGCTCGCATTTCGGCTCGCTCAAGACGCTCCCCAGGCTACGCAGTCTGCGCCGCTGACGCCAGAGGCGTTGCAGCAGCTGGTTGCGCCCATCGCGCTGTATCCGGATGCTCTCGTCGCGCAGATACTTGCAGCCTCAACCTATCCAAGCCAGATCGTCGAAGCAGATCGCTGGGTGCAGAAACATTCAAACTTGAAGGAAGACAAACTGGCAGAGGAAGTGGACAAACAATCCTGGGATCCCAGTATCAAAGCTTTGACTCCGTTCCCATCGGTCCTGGCAAATCTGGACAAGAACCTTTCCTGGACTTCATCGCTCGGTGATGCCTACTTCAATCAACAGCAGGAAGTGATCGATGCCGTTCAGAATCTGCGCACGCGGGCGAGAGACTCTGGGAATCTGCAAAGCAACGAGCAACAGACGGTAACAACGCAAGGTCCGACGATCATCATCCAGCCTGCTAACCCAGACGTGGTTTACCTGCCGGCCTATGATCCTTGGCTGGTGTATGGGGCTCCTATCGGGATTTATCCGGGTTATCTCTACGACTCATGGATTGGAGGGCCCTTCGTCTCGTTCGGCCTGGGTATTGGGATCGGCGGATTCTGGGGAGGGTTTGGCTGGGGCTGGAATTCGTGGGGCTTCAACTGGAGAGACCACAACGTCATCTTCAACCACAATACTTATATCTCCAACAGTCGAACCTTTTTCCATCGCGCCCCTGGGAGTGAAGGTGGCTTCCGTGGGGGCCAGGGTAGGTCTTCGTTTCCCGGCAATAACGGACCAGCCGACGCAAATCGCAATCGCGATCAGGGTCGGTCTTCGTTCCAAGGCAATGACGGATCCGCCGGCCTAAATCACAATCGCGGCGGAGCCTCTCCTGACGGCAATTCGAATCGAAGCCGGAACCAGGGCTTTTCCGACTCCAACTTTGGCCGTGGGTACAGCGGTAGCATCGCAACTCCGCCAAGTATGCAGAATCGCCAGGGCTATCGCGGCTTCGGTCAGGCGGGTCCCAATACAGGTATTCGCTCCGGTGCCTTCAGCGGATTTGGTCAAGGGGGAATTGAACGAGGTTCTGCTTCTCGGGGTCGGGACAGCTTCGGTGGAGGCGGCTTTGGTGGAGGACGCGGGTTTGGTGGTGGACGCGGTTTCGGTGGCGGAGGGGGAATGCGCGGCGGGGGCGGTGGACGGC
>JAMQPI010000526.1 GCA_023717565.1 Pyrinomonadaceae bacterium
TTCGGTTTCGGTCACCGGCGGTACGCTTTCCAATCTCAACTTCACTTCGGTTGAATCGAGCCAGTCGCCCAATACCGCTTTCGACTACTTTGGTTTCCGCATCGCCAACAATGCCATCGCGCAAAAGATCAAGTTTACGAATTGGCTAATCGACTTCACTGCTGCCGTACCCGTGATCACCAGCCAGCCGCAACCGAATAATCTGACGGTCCAGGTTGGCAGCAACGTCACGATGTCTGTCGGCGCCAGCGGCAACCAGTTGTCTTATCAGTGGACGAAAGACGGCGCTCCGATCCCAGCCGTCGCCAACCCATCGGCAATTACGCCGACGCTAAATCTAACCAATGTCCAGCTCGGTGACGCTGGTAGTTACGTCGCCGTCGTGAGTAACCCTTCCGGTAGTACTCCCAGCAATCCGGTGACTCTTAATGTCAGCGTCGATCCAGTGCCACCGCCGCCTAACATCACTACGCCACCGGCCGACACAACCGCCGTTGTCGGAAGCCCGACCAGTCTCTCTGTGCAGGCCACTGGCGACAATCTCTTTTACCAGTGGTTTAAGAACGACACTCTGATTCCGGGGTCGACGGGCGCGACAATTGACTTCGCCGCTGCGCAGATCAGCAATTCCGGAACTTACACGGTAGTGGTAAGCAACTCGAGCGGTAGCGTCACCAGCACGCCGGCCAATCTTCTCGTAGTGTCGGCCATGGCGATTACTAGTTTTGCTCCGGGACCTGGCGCCACTGATCTCTGCATCGACACGCCTTTGCGCATCACCTTCGATCAGGTGCCCAAGGTGGGCACTAGCGGGCGACTGGTCGTTCACCAGGATGACGGCACCCTGGTTGACACAATCAACATGGGCCTAGCCGCGCAATCGCGACTGAACGGTACCGTGTCATTTAACTACTTCCCGATCATCGTGACCGGCAACACCGCCTCGATCTATCTACATCAGAAACTCAGCTACGACCGGACGTACTTCGTTACCATTGAACCGGGTGTGATCACAGATACGAGTGGTGCGCCATTCGCCGGCATCTCCAACGGCAACACCTGGCAATTCTCGACCAGGTCCGCCGGCCCTCCGGCGGGCACCAATGCGCTGACTGTTGCTGCTGACAACACGGGAGACTTCTGCACCGTTCAGGGTGCTGTCGACTTCATTCCCGCCGGCAACAGCAATCGGGCGGTGATCACCGTTCGCAATGGCACCTATACGGAAATTGTCTATATCGGTTCGAACAAGCCGTTTGTCACAGTCCGTGGCGAAGATCGGGCGCTGACGACTATCCAGTATGCAAACAACGCCGTCTTGAATCCGACGTCGACGACTACCCGCGCGATGTTCGGCGTCGACGGCTCGGACTTCTCGTTGGAAAACATTACGCTCCACAACACCACACCGAAGGGTGGCTCGCAGGCCGAAGCGTTTCGCGGGAACGCGCTGCGCATCGTGCTGAATAGAGTGAATCTGAAGAGTTTTCAGGACACGCTGTTACTGCAGAGCACGGGTACGAACAATATGGGCGGGTTCGTCACCGACAGCTACATAGAAGGAGATGTCGACTTCATTTGGGGCACGGGGGCGGTCTTCCTGCAGAATAGCGAGCTAAAGATGCTCACGTCCGGCGGCTTCTACACGCAGATACGAAATGTGCAGGGGAAGAATGGAAATGTGTTTGTAAACTGCCGTTTAACGGGTGCACCAGCAGTCACCGGTGCTTTCCTCTCGCGCATCGATCCGAACGTATTTCCTTTCAGCCAGGTCGTCTACATCAACAGCGCCATGGGCCCTCAGGTAGCTCCAGTTGGTTGGTTGCTTAACAATGCCACGACGGCTCCTAACGTTCAATTCTGTGAATACAACAGCACCGATCTCAATGGCGCCCCACTCGATGTTAGTCAGCGGGCTCCCTTCTCGTGCCAGCTGACCGCCGTTCAAGCGGCACAGTTGAGCGACCCCTCATTCGTGCTCGGCGGATGGGTGCCTTCGACCAAGCTTACTGCCGCCGTCAGCCTCAGCAATCTCAGTCAAACCTTTACCGGCTTTCCCATCTCGCCCACCGTAGTTACCGAACCCGCGGGCCTCAACGTTAACGTGACGTATAACGGGAGTACGGTGACGCCGACGGCGCTGGGTAGCTATAGCGTGGTAGCAACGATTGATGACCCGGTTTACCAGGGTACTTCATCTGGTACTCTAGTAATCAACCCTGTCTCCGCATTGGTTACTCTCGGCAATCTGTACCAGACCTTCGACGGATCGCCCAAGCCCGTCACTGTGAACGTCAATCCCGCCGGTACGCCGGTTACAGTTACCTATAACGGTTCAAGTACGCCGCCTACTCAGGCCGGCCAATACTCGGTGGTCGCAACCATCAACGATCCTAACTTTCTGGGTGGCACTTCCGCCACGCTTACAATCTACGCACCTGACGCTGTCCCGCTCAGGGCTTTCCCCGGAGCGGAGGGAAGCGGTGCGTTCACTGTTGGGGGCCGCGGTGGCGATGTCTATCATGTCACCAATCTGAACGACTCCGGCTCCGGCAGTCTTCGCTTCGGCATTCAAAACGCAACCGGACCGCGCACAATTGTTTTTGATCTTTCCGGCACGATCCAACTGGTATCTAAACTGAACATCAACAAAGCATTCCTGACTATCGCCGGCCAGACAGCACCCGGTGATGGCATCACCATCGCGGGATGGGGAGCCTCGGTTTCCAATACGCACGATGTGATTGTGCGCTACCTGCGTTTTCGCGCCGGAGACGTTAACTGTCCTACCTATCAGGATGATGCTTTTACGGTCGACCGATCCACCAACGTCATCGTCGACCACGTTTCGGCTTCCTGGAGTATTGACGAGACATTATCGGTAACCGAATCGAATCTGGTCACGATTCAGTGGTCCTTCATTACCGAGAGCTTGAAGAACTCATGTCATATCAAAGGCTCACACGGATACGGATCATTGGTTCGGTACGCAAATGGTCTGGTGACCTATCACCATAATCTTTACGCCCACCACGACAGCCGCAATCCTCGGCTGGGCGATAACATTGGTCTGGACTTCGTCAACAATATCGTCTACGACTGGGGCGCCGAGGCCGGTTATAGCGGTGAAGCTTCGGAAGGCACACCGCGACTGAACTACGTCGGTAACTATCTGGTGGCCGGAGCTTCCACTCCAGCGTCTAAACGAAACCGGGCCTTCAACGGAGGCAGCACCAATACGCTGATCTACCAGTCGAATAACTTTATCGACAGCAACATAAACGGGGTTCACGATGGGGCCGACACGCTGTGGGCGATGTTCATCGGCTCTTACACCCGGCAGCAACCGGCCCGCTTCAACTTCCAACAGGTCGACACCGATGACGCACCCACCGCTTATGAGCGCGTGCTGAACCTCGCCGGTCACCGTCTCGTGCGCGACGCTGTGGACACACGCATTATGTCCGAAGTGCGGAATGAGGGCGGCCATCAGATCGACTCGCAGAACCAGGTCGGTGGTTGGCCCACGCTTAACTCGTCAGCTCCACCAGTTGACACAGACCAGGATGGGATGCCGGACCCATGGGAAACTGAACACAGTTTGAATCCCGCTGATCCGGCAGACGGCCAGGCGATCACCAGCAGTGGTTACTCAAACCTGGAGCTGTATTTGAACGCGCTCGTTCCGGTCCCGGATGGAGGGAGCATTCAACTGGTCACCAGATCAACGCTACAGAGACTTGGTGACGGCAGTTATCAGGCGACAGTCAAGGTCACCAACCTCGGTACTGGTATGGCGCAGAACGTCTGGTTGACATCCGGCAAGCTCGGGTCGTCAGTTGGGACTCCGAGCCAACAACCCCTGGTCAACATACCTGCCGGCGCCGTTGGAACCACGACGATGACTTTTCCAGCGAGTACTGGTGCTCCGGGGACTGCGGTGATCCAAAGATTCACGGGGACTTTTTCGGGCGGGACTTTTTCGGTGAGTATCCGCGGAACCTTGCCCTGACGAAGAGTGCTGAACTAATGAGCTGTGGTTCACCCCGCTAGGGGTCGGATGTTTATAGCACTGGACGCGTACCTACCTCGGCGCCGTGATTTGGTGGTAAGCGGATCTATAAACATCTTACTCCTACCGGAGTAAGGAGGAAGGTTTGCCCACGGCGATAGCTTCACGCTTGTTCCTTGAGGGACAGGAGACAATCGCTGAAGTGGTCGGGTTGCTCCACATTTGAAAGGTGCGCGACGGCCGGAAATATTCTCAGCTCACTGCCGCGGATTGCGTCATGTAGTTCCTGGGCCTGGGCAGGCGGCGTAGATTCATCAAGCGCCGCCGCCAGGACTAGTGATGGCACTTGAATTTTGTGAATTAGGTGGCGCAGGTCGGCATCGCGTAGAGCAACACACGCCGCGATATAGCCCTCGGGGATAGTGGCCTCAAGCATGTCACCAACCCATTGCGCGGTTTCAGGTTGGCGCGCTCGAAAGGGTTCACTCAGGAATCGGGCAACGACGACCTCACGCACCGCAGCCATCCCGCCGGACTCCACTGCGCCAATGCGTGCATTCCATCCCTCCACAGTACCGATCCGCGCCGCTGTGTTTGCAAAGACCGCTCGCTCGATGCGCTCGGGATGATGAATGGTGAGCCACAAGGCAATCATTCCTCCCAAAGAGAGACCGCAGATGTGTGTCCTGCCAATCGACAGCTCATCGAGTAAAGCCAGCAGGTCGAGGCCGAGTCGTTCGATGGTGAAAGCCTCAGGTGATGGGCCGGACTGACCATGGCCGCGGATGTCGTAGCGGAGTATGCGGAAACTATTACTCAGAGCAGCGACTTGTGGGTTCCACATTCGCAGATCGCAGCCAAGCGAATTGACGAACACCATCGGCGGTGAATGTTCGTCTCCGTCCAGGCGATATGCCAGCCGCAGTCCATCTACGGTCAGACTCTTCACTGATTCTCCAGAGACTGCGCCTCGCGGTAAACAGCTAGCGCCCGATCGATCATTACACTGGCGCTACCAAAGTAGGCGGCGGGATCGAGGGCCCGGTTGATTGTTTCTGGAGAAAGTACGGCAATAATCTCTGGTTCTTCGAGTGCCGATTGAGTGAGGGTCGAGCCGGTGGCAAGCGCGCGCTTGCAGGTAGCTCGGACCACATTCTCTGTTTCCTCTCGCCCGAGGTATGGCAGGAGAGCGGCGCTCAGCGACTCCGCCATGATCAACCCGTTGTCGCGTTCGAGGTTCTGTCGCATCCGGTCTTGATCAACCTGGAGTTCGCTTACCAGGTTGCGAACGCGGTCAACTGCGCTCGACGTGCAGCGAAATAGATTGGGGATCGCTGCCCACTCGGCCTGCCAGCCGCCGACTGCGCGTTCATGTTCGTTGGCCATTGCGGAAAGGATGATAAGTACGGTACCGGTTGCCAGTCTGGCTGATGCCAGCGCCATCATCGCATCTACTGGATTGTTTTTTTGCGGCATCGCCGATGAGCCACCTTTGCCCGGTGCGGTCGCTTCAGATACTTCGCCGACGTCTGTCTGTGCCAGCAAAACAACGTCATTAGCGATCTTGGCCATTGCCCCCGCTGTGACTCCCAGCGCTGAGGCTATGGTGGCTATTCGATCGCGCTCGGCGTGCCAGGGCAGATCCGGGAGCGGGAGTTTGAGCTCATCGGCGAGACGTTGCGCGACATCCATGCCGGCGCTACCCAACGACGCCAGCGTGCCCGCGGCCCCGCCGAACTGCAGTGTCAGAGAATGACGACGTTGGGCGCGTAGCGAACGCAGCTGCCGGGTTGTCAGCGCCAGCCATCGCGCTGCCTTCAGACCAAATGTAATGGGCACCGCATGTTGCAACAGCGTCCGTCCGGCCATCGGCGTGGACCGATGTTCCTTTGCCAATTTGGCGCAACCTTCGCACACGCCGAGCAGGCCCTCCACTAGGGCGTCCAACCCTTCGCGCATCTGCAGTACGAGCGCAGTGTCGATCGTATCCTGGCTCGTTGCTCCGAAGTGGACGAACGCCCGCCCCTCGTCACTGACCTGAGTGCTAAGCGTTCGCACAAGTGGAATCGCGAGGGTGCCGGCCGTTGCCGCCTCTCGATACAGAGCAACGACATCAAACAATTCGACCTGGCAGCCGCCAGCGATCGCGTCGGCCGCCTCCGCTGGAATAATCCCCACGTCAGCTTCAGCGCGAGCGAGCGCAGCTTCGAATCGGAGCATCTGCCGCACGTGCGTTCTGGCCGAGAAGATTTCCGCCATCTCCGGAGTCGTAAACATCTCGTCGTATTGTTCAGGCATGTTGACCTTCGGAAGCTGTCCGATATGCTTCAGCTTGTCGTTGAGATCATTGAAGTTCAAGTGATGGCATTACCCGCAACATCGCACACTGAGCCTTGCCAATCTCAACGACAAGCTGAAGCATATCGGACATCTCACTTTCCCCCATGGGCGCGGTTGGTACGAGTCTGCAGATCACGAAGGACCTTCAGTTCGTTTTCACTCGGCGGCAACGTTTGGGCAAGTGACTCGGAGAAGCGCACCGGCCAACCCGTTTTCTGTGTAATCTCCTCGCGCGATATGCCTTCATGCATGGAGACCACGACGAGCTCCTTAGTCGGAGGGTCGGGACGCATGAGGCACAGATCCGTGATAACCAGCGTGGGGCCTTGCGTCCGGATACCGAGACGTTGGCGATGATCGCCGCCCTCACCAAAGCCGAACGACGTTATGAAATCGACCCGTTCCACAAAGGTGCGACGTGATTGCGCCATTACAACGAATGTCTGATTACAACTGGCTGCGATCTCCGGCGCGCCACCGCCGCCCGGCAGTCGCACCTTGGGCCGCTCGTAGTTGCCGATGACGCTGGAATTGATATTGGCAAATTTGTCGAGCTGCGCGCCACCCAGGAAACCCACTGAGATCCTGCCGCCTTGCAACCAATACTGAAACATCTCCGGCACTGAGACTGTGGTGAGGGCTGTCTCACACAACTCCGGGTCCCCAATCGAGAGCGGTAACACATCGGGTTTCGTCTCGATCGTACCCGACTCATAGATGAGAGTGATTTCGGGTGCGTGCATGAGTCGCGCCAGGTTGCAGGCCAGTGACGGAGTGCCTATACCAACGAAACAGATGTCCTCGTTGGCTAGCGCCCGAGCCGCGGCCACCGCCATCATTTCGGTTGTGGAATAGCTCATGAGTGGTCGTCAACCGGCAAACTTGACCGGATGATGCGAGTCAAGCACGTGTTCCTGCATCCATAGTTGAAAGGTAGAACGATCACGCGCGATGGTATCCCAGTCGGTGTAGAAGGCGTTGTCGCGCCGGTAGTAGCCGTGAGCGTAGGACGGGCGGGCGCCACCAGGTGCTTCAACAATTGCGTTAACCGTCCAATGCGGAAGGACAGTTGAATTAGAGCTCGGTGCGCGGAGGTCCTCGACCAGTTCCTCTACGGTAACAACGGCACGCTTCGCTGCCAGTACGACTTCTTTCTGAACACCGGTGATGCCTTCGATCAAAACATTTCCGCTTTTGTCGGCACGTTGCGCATGGATAATCGCCAGATCGGGTGTGATTGCCGGCACTGCGGCTAACTGCTCACCGGTGAACGGGCAGGTAATGAAACGGATGCTGGAGTTGACGCCTACGAGATCGGATCCTGCATAGCCGCGGAAGATAGCACAGGGCAGGCCGGCTGCTCCGGCGGCGTAGGCGTTGGCCATCGCGGCATGGCTGTGTTCCTCTATCTCTAATGGGTGCGGCCATCCATTCTCGACCGCGTCACGAAAACGGTGCAGCGACCCGACGCCGGGATTGCCGCCCCAGGAGAAGACGAGCTTGCGTACGCAGCCCATCCCGATCAATTGATCGTAGATTAGATCGGGGGTCATCCGAATCAGCGTCAGATCCCGTTTTTGCTGTCGAATGATTTCGTGGCCGGCAGCGAAAGGGATCAAATGGGTGAAACCTTCCAACGCGACAGTGCTGCTATCGTGGACATAGGCCGCGATTGCGTCACGTAGCGAAAGGAACTCAGTCATCATCGACCCCCGGATCAGATGTTGAAGAAGACGGTCTCGCCTGCACCTTGCAGCACGATATCAAAACGATAAACCACACCCGCGCCGCCTTCACTGTCAGGTTGGGCCAGCAGCGTTCGTTGACGCTCAACCGGCACACGGCGCAGTACGGGGTCTTCCGCATTAGCCGGGTCGTCAGCGAAGTAGATCCGCGTGTAGAGGTGGTTGAGTAGCCCACGGGCAAGCACCGCTACGCAGATATGTGGTGACTGGAGCGTGTTCTCGTCGAACGCGACGCGGCCGGGTTTGATAGTCTCAAACCAGTAGGCACCCGCTGCATCAGTGCCGGTGCGGCCAAAGCCATTGAACGCGATATCAAGCGGCAGATCGTCCGTGCCTGAGTGGTGATAGTGGCCTTGGTGATCAGCCTGCCAAATCTCGATCAACGCGTCCGGCACGACTTGCCCATCACCATCCAACACCCGTCCCTCTATACGGACGCGGTCGCCGACCGCTTCCGCTGGTGCGAGTGTGTTGCGATGGAGTTCGGCACAGAGCAGACCGTCGTGAAAGAAAGGGCCGACCGTCTGCGAAGCGGTCAGGGGCTGCCTGGTCACTTCTGCACCTCCCTATTGTTCTCAAACGGTGTGGCCTGCGGACCCTTCAACACAATATTCCAGCGCCAGCCTAGTGCCCATTCGGGCGAAGACACCTCATGGTCGTAGCGAGCGATGAGTCGGTGTCGCGCGTCCTCGGTGGGCACTGAATTGAAAATTGGGTCTTGAAAGAACAACGGGTCATCCTCAAAGTACATCTGCGTGACGAGTCGTGATAACCATGATTGACCAAACACCGAGAAGTGGATGTGTGCCGGGCGCCAGGCATTCTGATGGTTCTTCCAGGGATATGCGCCGGGCCGTATCGTCTGAAAGCGATAGACGCCGTTGGCATCAGTCAGACAGCGGCCGACTCCTATGAAATTGGGATCGAGCGGGCCGGGCCAATCGTCGCGATGGTGGATGTAGCGTCCTGAGGCGTTAGCTTGCCAGACCTCTACCAGCGTGTGCGGAATCGGGCCGCCGTATTCGTCCAGCACTTGTCCCGTGACGATGATGCGTTGGCCAATGGCCTCGGCGCCTTGACTCGCGTTACGAGTGAGGTCCGCATCCTCGGGAGTAACGGCACTGATCAGGGGTCCAGGGCCAGTAAGCTCAGAGATGGTCAGCGGCACATCCACGAGCCCCATGCGTGGGGCGCGCCTGATGGTTGATTTGTACGCTTCATAGAGGAAGGGCGGAAAGATGTCGCGATCACCACGTACAATCTCGCGGATGGTCTGCATCATCTTAGTTCCCGCCTGGTCAATTTGTTTGCTGTCATTTTTGGTCATCAACGGCTTCGTTGGTTGTCGCTGTTAGTACGCGTTTGCCGGTTGCGAAGGCTGCATTCGCCGCAGGTATGCCCGCATAGACTGCGACATGGAGCAGGGTCTCTGCGATCTCATCCCTCGTGACGCCAGTGTTCTGGCTGGAACGAATGTGCAATCCCAATTCCTCCTGGCGACCAAGCGCGGCAAGTATAGCGATGGTCAGCAGGCTGCGGGTACGCCGGTCGAGGTTTGGCCTCGCCCAGAGTGTGCCCCAGGCCACCTCGGTGATAAAGCGTTGGAAGTCCGAATCGAATGTCGTCTGGCGGGCTTCGGCCTGATCGACCCACGCATCACCGTGCACTTCTCGTCGAACGCGCATGCCAATGTCGTAACGCGATTCATCCATGTGGCATATTCTCCTAAAACTATTTGCGGCGCTAGATATGTCGCGCTGCTAACAGCATTTTGATTGAATTGCTCGGACTGCGGCAGTATATTAATCGCCGTATAGCCTGTCATCCTAAAGAAAGGTCCACGAGCGATGTCATCTAACCCTTCCTCCGACCAAAGCCCCAATTCCTCCGCGCAAACCAAAGAGCTACGGGATCTGACAGTTGAGGCGGCTCGGGTGCAACTCGCGGCCATCACTTCATTGGTAAAGTTCTGGGCCGGCTGGGCCCAATCGGCCGAAAAATATACGCAGGGAATAAGTGACGAGTTGGCACGAATTAGCGAAGAAAACGGCGAATCCAATAGCACCTTGAACCGACTGGGGGATCTCACCCGAGAGTATCTGCGCGAACTGGGAAAACTTCCCGGAGTGGCGGCGGAACAGTTCAGCGGTGAGATCGACAAACTCTCAAGACCGAAGGGTGCGCGCAACCGAGTTGCAAGAGCTAAAGAATAAATTGAGCGGTCAGATGTCCGTTGTCAGTGGTCAGTGGTCAGTCGAATCTTTGGCCTTGGGTCTTGGGTCTTCGGCTTTTTGTTCTTCGGCCTTAGGTCTTTGGCTTTTTAGATCTGAGATCTCAAATTTCAGATCAGAGATCTCAAAACCCAAACACCCAAACCCGAAGACCAAAGGCCCAAGGGCAAAGATTCGACTGACCACTGACCACGGACAACTGACTCTTCCGGTCACACCAAACCTCGCGCCCGCGGGTCACCTTTCGATTCATACATGATTGAGATCGCTCGTATCGCCTTTACTTGCAAGTCGGTTTGCCAGTTTACGTGCCAGACAGGATCATCCGTAATTGACTCCCACCACCCGGCCTGCCACGCCAGCCAATCTCTCGCCGCCGCTAACACGGGATTCGGTCTATTTTCAACCAGTGACAGCAACCCCCGCGGAAACAGATTTAGCAGCTCCGAAACTGTCTTCTGCCACATCTCACCGAGCACATTGTAAGGATTGATCTCCAGACCTCCGAAGCACGCTCCCGCTGTGCGCGCAAACTCGTGATCCTGCTGGGCAATCTCACAACCCCTGGCGACGGCCCGCAACCAAGGTTCGCGGAAATGGCAATTGCGCATGACCGCGGCACAGAAATCGACAAAGACCATCGAAGCATCGAAGTAGCGACGAAATTCCTTCTCATACAGAGAAAGGAAGTCCGCGTCGAATCGTCCGGAAGCCACTGCTTTCTCGATGACCGGCGCCGCGATCAACGCCGACTCAATTGCCGGAGTTATTCCTTCACCGGTCATCGGATCGACGAAGCTGCCCGCGTCTCCAATTAGCAATCCGCCATCGAAGTAGTTTGGTCCAGCGCCTCCGTAAGTCTTGACGATACCGCCGATGGGTGGACGGCACAGTTTAAGCTGCTCACAGCGGTGGTGAGTGCGGCGCAGTTTCTCGAAGAAAGTTTTGAACAGGGAAGGGACCTTTACGTTTAGCCGGCGCGCAGATTCCGCCAGGATGCCGACGCCGAAGTTGACTGTTCCTCCGCGCATGGGAAACATCCATCCGTAACCCGGAAATAGATCTTTCTCAAAATAGAAGACTGCTTCGCCGAAGTCGCCTGCGAGTCCTTCCGCATAAGCTCGTTGGGACAAAGCTATGTGTCGCGGATCATTTGCCAGCAAGTCGACACTGCGAGCGACTACGGAGTTGACGCCATCAGCTCCTACCACCAAACGACCTTTGAAGACAACACGCCGCTTGCCGCACCTGGTTTCTACTTCCACGCCATTACTGCCGGCGGAAACGCTGCGTACGACGGACTCTTCGCGCACATTCGCCCCGGCGTTGGCGGCGGTTTGGAAGAGCAGCTGATCCAGCTGTTCACGTGGAACAATGTATCCGTGTGGAGGAAGATCTTTCAGCAATCCATAGAAAGGGATTTGACCCCGGTAGTGACATTCAGAGTCGACAAACGTGGCGGAATGGGTAATCGGCAAAGGAGAGCGCTGGTCCAGTTGTTTAAGGCAACCCATCGCCTCCAGCACGCGCAGTCCGCGCGGCTCGATGTAGTCGCCGCATACTTTCTCGCGCGGAAACCGTGACGCTTCCAGTAGCAGAACCGACACACCACGACGTGCAAGCTCCCAGCCGAGTACGCTTCCGGCTGGTCCCGCGCCGACCACGATGACGTCATAACTGTCTTTTGAGTGCTTCACATCAGTCAGGCTCGAGACAGTGCGCGCGTGTGTTGGATCAGCGCGATCAGACGTTCAGGGAATTTGGCATTCGCGAGTGCTTCCGTCTCGGCCTCGGCGGCAATCTTGTCCAGGTAGTTTTCAGCCTCAGGCAAGGCCAGCGTGAGTTGTTCCGTAATTTCCGCCGCATTCTCCTGCGATGCTCTTCGGAAAAGCAAAGCTGTGTTCAAATCCCGGGTGGCAATTGCGGCTGGTAGGGTCAGAATGCCGTCGACCACATCTTCCTTTTTTCCTCCGCCGAGCGCCGTGGCGCCGCGCACATCTGCCACGTCGTCGCAACCGTGATACAAGGTTCCGAGTAGATATCCAAACTTACGCAGGCGATCGTCGCGTGTGCCCAGCCTGGCGCAGGTTTCAAACATCACCCCGGTATCCTCACCGGCAATCTGCCGCCAATCCTCCACACCCAGTGGCTTCCGTCGCAAGCGCCATTGCAAGCACTCCGCCACGCCCAGACGCTGCATCAATTCAGCCAACAGACTCACGCTGTAGCTGTCAGTGGTAACCAATTTGAAAGCCGAGCAATTAATGTAGCCCGCTGTCATCAAAGCGGGCAGGAATCCGAAACGGCAATGTAGCGAGAGGTTCCCACGGCGAAAGCGTGAGCGATCCAGGATGTCGTCAACAATCAAACTGACGTTGTGTATCAGCTCCAGCGCAGCGGCTGAGGATAGTAAGGCAGGTGTAGGATCTTGCTCGGAGACTGACCGATGACACGCGAAGATCGTTACAGGGCGAAAATATTTTGCTCTCGCGGACATTTGCCGGCGCACAATGTCTCGCACTTCCTTATCGCATTGATCAGTCCAGTCACTGATGATCTCTTTCAAGCGATCTATGTCTGGAACCAGATCTAGTGTTTCCGGCAGTTCCCAGGCGGAAGTCTGCACCGCTGTGTTGCCCAACTCGCGTCTCCCTAAGTTTCACCCTGTAGGGGTGAGATGTTTATAGCAGTGGCCGCCTCGTCTCCCTTGGTTTCACCCTGTAGGGGTGAGATGTTTTATAGCAGCGGCCGCCTCGTCTCCCTTGGTTACACCCTGTAAGGGTGAGATGTTTATAGCAGTGGCCGCCCAACGTTCGTCGCCGTTCGAAGGGGCGGAACTCAAGTTGACAGATACTCGTCCAGTATCATTCCGCCCGTTCGAACGGCGCAGGTATTCATTGTGTTCCGGTCTATAAACATCCGACTTCTACGGAGTGGGGGACTCCGCTCGCGGTTCTGAAAGCTACTAGGCAACTAAGCGCTGGCTGCGCGCTTTTTGGATTTCCGGCGTGGCGACGAATTATGGTCGGGGATCCTGCCGCGAGCGCTTGCGGGAGAGGCAGCGTTTCTCTTCTTTGAGGTTGGCGATTTCGCCTCGGCTGTTCTCCCCAACACTACGGGTATGCGCGTTCCCATTAATCCTGGGACCCCGATCTCGCCGCGATAGCGGATACCTGCAGGAATGTCTTTGCTTATACTTGCCAGGACCTTGACCAGCACCTGCTCTCCGGGCTGCAGCATTATGGCAGCTGGTTGAAACTCTACCGCCGGATTGATTTCGTTGCCGTCTTCGTCAACGAACGCTGAGGCCGTGGCGACAGCTGACACTGCTCGCGAGAAACCGTTTTCTACCAGGAACACGCCCAGCGCTGTTCCACCGGCTGCGGCTTCTAACACCATCATTGAAGCCGGCACGGGATTTGGCTTGGTTGAAGCTGGCTCGCGATCGACCGAAACTGAAATCGGACGATCCCCATCCGCCTTGACGTCCGAACTTGAATTGCCTGCTGTGGCGAGGAGCGTCTCCAGGCACTCAAACGCCAGTTTCCCCATCGTGGAATAAAACTGGACGGTGGCGTCAAGTGAGCGGCGCCACACATCGGTGAGTTGTATGGGCTGAGTCATTGGTTGGTCCCCAGCGTTGGCCCGGTCGTACCGGCGGGGTTGCCTACTGGATTTGCCCCGGGAACACCTCCGACCGTGCCGGGGGGTCGCTGCTCCTGGCAATGGCGATGGCAGTAGAAGTGATCGTACCAATGGTGAATCATGTCTGGACAATCATTGACTTCAACTTCGTTGCACATATCAACGCCGCAGGCGGCTACTTTTATCACCCAACGCAGATAGTAGTTCTTGCAGCCGTGAACCAACAGCACCAGCTCCTGCTCCTCACCCTGCTTCGCAGTCGCCGGTATTTGGAGAGACGCCGAAACGACACCACGCTCGAGTGGTCCAAGCGTTATTGAGGATGGTGAAAAGGTGAGGCCGGGAACAGGTTTGGTGCTCGCAAACGTTATCGTGCGAGGAGTGAAACCGCAGTTAGTTACGCGAAAGCGAATCGTGGCCTGACCACCCGGCGCCACAAAGCTGGTTACCTGGCCCAGCGGCTGAGGCTCCCAACATGGTGGGGGAACGTCACAAGTATCGCAGCAACCCAGTCCGAACGAAGTGCGTCCCTGGACAGTCTCGCAAAGGGCTTTGGACGAACCCTGTCCGAGGGCCCCGAGAATCCCCATTCCGATCTGAGTGCTGTGCCCAAAAAGGTTCCGCATTAGCATTACGGCTTCACCTATTGAGGGGCCGAGCGTTGAGTTACTCATTTTGCCTCCTCCTGACTCTTACCAGTTACCTGTAGCCCGATAGAGACGCCAGTGTTTTCAATCTTCCAGGTGCCGGAATAGGTCTGGCCCGGCCGTAAGCGGTCGGAGAGTCGCAATGCGATGCGCAGCTCTCGCGCTTCACCGGGCTGAAGTTCTCCACCGCCGGATTCAACGTCCAGCCGCACCCGTCCTCCGTGAGATAACGAAAGCTCATTCACCAGTCGATCAATCCGCCGATCGCTCGTGGCCTGATCGCTCGCCAGGGCCACGAAAAAGGCGCGGTCGATCCCGCCGCGTTCGAACACACAGAACCGGTACTCCTTTTCGATGGCCACAACAGAGTTACCCGTGTTGAGAACAGTAAAGTTTGCGTTCAGTACAGCACCGGGCGTGACAATGGCCTTGAAACTTCGAGGAAACACCCGTAATCGAGGGCGCGCCTCGACGTCAACAACAATAGGGACCTCACTGTTGCCGACCTGTATCGTACCTTTGTAGGCACCCGGAGGTGTGGAGACCGGTAACTTGATCCTGAGGACTGAGAGTCCTGGTCTTGCCGAATCAAACTCGCGGATGCCAGCCCACTTGACGTCCACTCCCGGCAGATTAATGCTGCACGAAGATGAACGCGATGTTGCCTTGTCAGTCGAGGCTCCTTGAGGTAAGCGGACGACCGTACTGAGTTGACCCGGATGTCCTCGAAGCTGCACAGGTGTTGAGTCGTCCTGTTTCATAGTTCACTTTCTCAATGCCGCGGTTAGCAATGTTCGGGGAGTCAATCGCACTGCTCGCATGGACTGGGTTTATAGGGTTCGGTAATCACCTGAGCTTCGCCGCAGAGCCGGATGCAGAACAACTGTAAGCCTAAGACTGAAACACCTACCGTGAAGTTAGCGGGCACATGACCGCGAATTGAGGGAATCTCTTTTAGCCGCACCGAGACATCAAGTGGGTTAATCGTAAGCGGGTTAATCGTAAGTGGATCAACGCCCAGAAATATCTTTGGAATATGGGTTATATCAATGTGGAAAGTGTCGGGTATGCCGGCCAGCTCGACTGGCCCGATCACGTCAACGCCTACTCCTCCGCTGAGCTCAAGCGGTCCACCGACGAAATCAATATTGTACTCGTCAGGAAAATCGACGCCCACAGTCGACTCCTTTCATTGGAGTGAAGAATCAGCAATGCGAGGAACCATTCACGTATACAACCGCCTCGAAGCGATTGTCAAGAAAACCGCATTATCCGCAGATTACGCAGATTAAAGAAATGGCCTTTGGCCTTCGGCCTTGGGCCTTTGAAATCAATACGGCGTGAGTACCAAGACCAAAGACCAAGACCTAAGGCCAAAGCCCATTTTCTTAATCTGCGTAATCTGTGGATAGACTTTCGCTCACTCACTGCGCAATGCAACCGTCGGATCTACTCTAGCCGCCCGCCGCGCGGGAAAATAACTTGCAACGAGAGCAATGCCTCCCAAGACGAGTGGTGGGACCACAAACGTTCTCAAGTCAGTGGCACTCACCCCGTAAAGCAAGCTCGACATCACGCGGGTCAATGCAAACGCGCTCGCCAAACCGATCACCGTGCCAACGATGACAAAGACCAGCGACTGCCTGACTATCAACAAGGCAATCTTTCCGGGTTGAGCACCCAGGGCCATTCGAATCCCAATCTCCCGCGTGCGCTGAGACACCGAATAATCCAACAGCCCATAGATGCCAATCGCGGCCAGGATCAACGCCGTGACTGCGAACACCCCGAGCAGGAATGTGGAGAATCGCCGCGGCGCCAGCGACACGGCCAACCGTTCCTCCATGGTCCTTAACTCAAACGCCGGGAGCTCCGGATCAAGTGAATGTATTTCCTGCGAAATTGCCGGTGTCATTTGCTTCGGATCTGATCCGGTACGGACCACCACAAACATGGTGCCAATAGGAAACTGTGCATGTGGGTGATAGATACTTATCGGCGGTTCCTTATCAACACTGAATTCTTTCGTGTCGCGCACCACGCCGACAACGGTGCGCCAGGGCTCTTCATCTCCGCGCTCGAGTCGTTTGCCGATCGGGTCTTCGTTAGGCCAAAAGCGTTGCGCCAGACTCTCGTTGACGATGACTGCTTCCTGCGCTCCCTTAACGTCGCGCGAGTCAAATAGTCGACCTCTGACTAAAGGAACACCCATCGCGGAGAAATACCCCGGACTAACGAAGCGCTCGTTAGACATGATGAAGTCCGCGGAGTTTTTCGGCCCGTAGCCTTCGATGGTAATCGGTCCCCAGGCCAGGGCGACCGAACTCATCGGCAAAGAATAACTGGTGCCGACAGCTTGAACGGCCGGGAGAGCCTTTATTCGTTCTCCGAGTTGCTGGTAGAAGTTCGTGACTGCCGGTCCCTTATATTTTGAATTAGGCAACGACAGGCGAAACGACAGCACGTTCTGCGCGTTGAATCCGGGGTTAGCATTCTGAATATGCTGGTAACTGCGAACCAACAAGCCCGCGCCTATCAGCAGTATCAAAGACAGACTAACCTGGACGATCACAAAGAGATTCCGGACACGGTGATGACCGCCCCCGACTGAACCCCGGCCGCCGTCCTTTAACACTCCGTTCAGATCCACACGTGACGCGCGCAAGGCCGGCGCTAATCCGAACAGAATCCCGGTAGCCAAAGAAACGAAAAACGTGAAACTCAGCACTCGCCCGTCAACTCCGATCTCACGCAATCGAGGCAGCGTATCTGGGCCAAACATTTGCAGCACCCGGATGCCCAAGATCGCCAGCACCAGTCCCAAGAGGCCGCCAAGAAAAGACAGCAGCACACTCTCAGTTAACAATTGCCGAATGAGGCGAAGCCGGCCCGCACCTACAGCGGCGCGAACCGCGATCTCTTTTTGTCTAACGGTGGCGCGGGCCAATTGCAGATTGGCGACATTCGCGCACGCGATCAGCAATACAAAGCCCACTGCTCCCAGCAGGATCATTAGCGGCCGGCGAACTTCACCAACCACTTGTTGCAGCAATGGCACCACACTGATCATAAACCCGCTGCCAGGTGGGTAGTTCTGCGGGTACTGCTCCTTCATCCCGTTGACTATCCGGTCAACATCTGCCTGCGCCTGGCCGACACTGACTCCGGGCTTCAGTCTGCCAAAGATGTTGTAGTCCTCATTAGTGCGCGTGGTCCGCTTGCCTTCGCCCATCGGTAGGGACAACAACATCTCGGCATTGGAGATCTTGTTGACCGTCGGCATCACTTCCTTGTTCAAGGTGAAGTCGGCCCGCATCACGCCGACAATCTCGACGGAGTTGCCGTTTAGCAAGAGCGTCTTGCCCACGACGTGCGTGTCGCCGGCGAAGTGACGTTGCCAGAATCCATAGCTGAGGATTGCCGTGGTTGGCTTTCCTTGTTCGTCTTCGTCCGGAGTGAAGACGCGTCCCATCGCTGGCTGCGCTTCCAGGAGGGGAAAGAGTGAAGAGGAAACTCGCGCCGCTTCCACTCGTTCCGGCGCTTTCGATGTTCCCTGGGCAGTTAGGTTGAAGCTGCTGTCAATTGTAGCCGCGACATGTTCGAAGACTTTGTTCTCGGCTTTGATGTCGAGGTATTGGCCGGGCGAGAACCAATCCTGGGCCACATTCAATCCGGGCGAACGGTTCCAAAGAATGACCAGAGAGTCAGCGTTCTGGTAAGGCAAAGGTCGCAAGAGGAGGGCATTGGCTACGCTAAAGATCGCGGTGGTTGCGCCGATACCGATGGCCAGGGACAATACCGCGACGACAGTAAAGCGCGGGTTCTTAAAAAGCATGCGAAAGCCATAGCCGAGATCATGCCATAGTGTTTCCATTCGTCAGCCTCCTGTTTCGGCGAAGTTATAGCACCTTTGGATTGAGATTACACACTGGATCCTAAACTCAACCAAGCCGGCACCGCTCACCCACAGAACCATTTGCCGTAGAGACTGTGTCAGAAGTCGCGGACGCTAACTCAGGAGACGAGAATGGCTGGGTGCGAGTCTGACCAGATTGGCGTTGAGTTGAGCGACTTAGGTCATGACTAATTCGCTTTGGCCG
>JAMQPI010000440.1 GCA_023717565.1 Pyrinomonadaceae bacterium
AGTTTGACCACCCAGTCGCTATCCGTTCCCGTCGTGGATGCAAACAACTCCACTTCGGGTGCGCCCATGATGTGAACTCCTTTTTCGAGCGGCGCACTCGTCCAGAATGCCACGTCCGGACGGCCCGTTACGAAACGCTGGACCTGCACGAGCCAAGGCTTCCACTGCATGGGATCGCCCATATCGATCGGGCGCGGGATGAAGGGCACCGGCTTGGCTGGATCGCTTATGTATTCTTCATGCCCCGAAGTGCCCGGTTTGTTGAACGTGGCCACGCCGTCTGCCGCCAGATAGATCGACTTCGCAGTTCCCATGGGCCAGCGTTGCGACACGTTCCACTGATTCACTCCGGTCGCATAGGTTAGCACCGGCGGCGTGCTGGGGTCAGGCCCGCCTCGCAGCCAATGATCGAAGAACGGCTTCGCGTACTTCACGCGCCACTCGAGCGCCGTGTCGCCCGTGAAGATGATCTCGCCGAGATCATAGCCATAGTGATTAAAACCTGAGTGCCGCCATGGGCCGATCACGAGCGACAACTTGTCGTTGTTCTTGTCCTTGGGTTCGAGCGCGCGATAGACAGCGGGTGCACCATAACTGTCTTCCTGGTCCCATTGCCCGACCACGAGCATCGTCGGCACTGTATGCGGCCGCGTCGCGAGCCATTTGTCGACGGCCTGTAGCGACCAGAAATCGGTGTAGGCTGGATTCTCAAGAAACTTTCGGATGCCGGGCACATCCCCGGCGCCGACCTTGTTCACGAAGTCTGCCATCGACCCGGCTTCGAGATAGCGCGTGTAATCGTCGCCACCGCCGAGTGCAAATTCGCCGCCGCCGTTCCCCTTGTTGAATCCCAGGCTCAGGGGGAAGCCGAGCGAACTGACGCGGAAGGCCCCGTTGTGGAACCAATCGTCGCCCATCCAGCCATCGACCATCGGGCTTTGTGCGATCACTGCCTTAAGCGACGGGTGCGGATTGATCAACGTCATCAACGCCGTGAAACCCAGGTAGCTCGATCCGATGACGCCAACGTTACCGTTCGTCTCCGGCGTGTTCTTGACCATCCACTCGATGGTGTCGTAGGCATCGGTCGCTTCGTCTATCCCGGTTTTGTTCAATGGCCCCGAGATCGGGCGATTGAGGATCCACTCTCCGTCGGACCGATGCATGCCGCGGATGTCCTGGTACACGCGGATGTAGTTATCTGTAACAAATTCCGCGTCCATTACTTCGAGTATGTCGACGATGCGCTGGCTCTTGACGCGGCCCGTCGAACCGCTTGCGTTATAGGGAGTGCGCGATAGCAGGATTGGTGCTTTGGTAACGCCTTTTTTCATCACCACGACGGTGAAGAGTTTGACGCCGTCGCGCATCGGGACCATGACCTCGCGCCGGACATAGTCGGCGGTCGAAAGTGTCTGGTCGTACTTCTCGACGACGTCCGGTGTCATCGGTGTAACGCGCGGCGGCGTCTGGGCGATAACGAACGTACTTGCGAATGAGAGAACGGCGGCGAACAGCGTCAAGCATCGAGCGTATGATCTTTTCATGAGGCTACATTATAGAACGCCCCAATGATTGTGCAATCGCTCTCACCGCGCTGCGTGAAAAAGGCTCGACACGAGAACGGCGAATTGAAAATCAAGAGTTCAGTCACGGATCTCGTAATACATTTTGAGTCCGTTAACCGTCGCATAGCCTGTAACCGGCTTTTGCTGCGCCGATACGACAACCGGCACGAGCATGGGAAGGAGCAAAGCTGTTGTCTTCATGTTTCATTCCTTAACATGCGAATGGGCAAGTGTCCCCTCGAGTAAGTCGAATGACCCTCCTCGCAATCGACGGCTATAGTGTTGGGCGTTCTGTCGAAAGCGAGCGAAGGTGCGTGAGCAATGCAACGCGACCTAACCCGCCAGTACTCCGTCGAGCTGCTTGTAGCTCATCTCCATTCCATCCGTCATGCCGGTCGACATCGCCGCATCGCGATCCGCCTTCGAAGCAAACTTGATCGAGGTCGCCACGTTCGTGATCCCGTTGGTCTCGTTGAACGTGACCGTGATAATCGACGGCTCATCTCCCATCGATCCACCCAGGTCGCCCGGGTCGTAGATTTGCGTATGCGCGATCTTCGAATGCAACGCGACCTCCAGCATCTCTCCCGTGAACCCAAACTCCAGGCCGTTCTCGTTGTCTCGCCAGCGCCAGCGATACTTCCCACCCACATGAGTAGCCATCTCGCACACCGGCATCGACCATCCGGGCATGGCCGTTAGCCAAAGACGCATCAACGCGGGATCCGTATACGCCTGCCACACCAGATTCACCGGCGCATCAAAGCTCCGCTTAACTAGTACTTCTCGATCTGACGGAGTGCTCACTTCAGCAGGTTTCATTTGTTTCGCTCCTCTTTCTGTGCTTGCTTCAACTCGGCGAGTAACGCGTCGAGTCGCTTGTACTTGCCTTCCCAAATCTCTTGCACTTTCTCCAGCCATACGTGACCGCTTTAAATTGCTCCGTCTCCAGCTTGCAGGGCCGGGGTAACTGCTTACCTTATCCCGACTTGCCGTTTTCATGCTTCCGCCGCAACCCGGCTTCCCATCCCCAGATGCCGGTTAGGAAAAGTTCAATTGCCGTCTTGTCGTCCCGACTGTTTTCAGAAACAAGCCCTTCGGCGAGAGCGTTGAAGGGCCTTCTCATCTACACGAAAGGAGATCCTGTTCTCATTGCTTTGACGACTTAGCATCGAGAAACTCGTTGATCATCGGGATGATCGTCTGTCCACGGAAAATCAGCGCAACATGAGTCGTTCCGGGCAGAATGGCAAGGCTCGATTCTGAGCGCGGCCCCAGGTCGCCGGAGACGTCGCCCCCTTTGAGGCGGAACATTTCCGACATGTGTTCGAGCCGTACGCCGTCGGCGTCGCCGAAGAGGAAGAACATCGGCGCTTTGGTGGCCTTGAACTTGTCGGCGCCGAAGTCGTACGGTTTCACGGCTGACGCCTTCAGGTGATTTATAAAATCGGCGAATTTGTCGGGCGACGGGCTCAGGTTTTTGTACTCGGTTTCGATGGGCGACCCTTTGAAAGCCTCTGCGGTGATCTTGGGCATTGCGTCGTTCTTTTCCTTGACCCAACCGTCGCTGCGAAAGGCGAAAGAAATGATGACGACCTTACGTACTTTTTCCGGATGCCGGATCGCGCACTGCATTGCCGCGCCGCCGCCGAGGCTGTAACCGATGATGTCCGCACTCGGGATCTTGAGATGATCGAGCAACGCGGAAACATCGTCGGCGAGGTTTTCAGGACTGATGTCACGATCGATGTCCGCGGTGCGCCCGTGACCCTGCATTTCGACCGCGATCACTTTCCTCGTTTTTGAAAGTTCGGCGATCCAGTTCGTCGTTCCATTACCCCATGGAGCCGTCCAGTTGCTGGCGATCGTCATGAACGCCCCGTGCAGCAAGACCACGGGCTCGCCGTTCCCGTGAATTTCGTAATACATCTTAAGCCCATGAATCGGCGCATAACCCGCAGTCGGCTTTTGCTGCCCCGACACGATCCCCGACGGGAGCATTGTCATAAGCATCGACAGGAAAAAAACCGTCGTCTTCATATTTGGATTCCAATTCATGATTCTTCTCATTATTTTGACTCCTTACCCCCGCGTTAATTTTCCCAACAGCTCTTCCAGGTTGTTAAGCTGCATCTCCGTGCCTTCCTTGAAGCCGTATTCGATCATTCTCTCCAAGCGCTCCAGCGACTCGTTATAGATCGAGGTACTAACCTTGGTCTTCCCGTCCTGCTCGATGAAATTCAGATCCCAATCGGAACCCGGCAATTCCAGGTTTTCGTCTTTGTCAGCAAAAGCATTAAAGAATTTAAAATTACTTTTTGGAGTGATGGAAGTATATTTCTGCACCGACCATCGCTCCGTGCCGTCAGGCATAACCATGGCATAGAACCGCCGCCCACCCACGCTGAAATCCATTACCTTTGTTCTCGATTCCAGCGGTTTTGGCGCCCACCATTGGTCGAGAAGTTCCTGTTTTGTATATGCGTCCCAAACCAACGAAAGCTCGTACGCAAATTCTTTGGTTATGGAGACCGTCTTCGTCTGTTTGTCGACAATAAAATCCATGTTCCTGTTATTTTTCTTCTTCCTTTTCCTTTTTAATTTTTGCCAGGAGGTCGTCGAGTTGGCTATACCGGGTTTCCCAGATCTTCCTGTATTGCTCTAACCATTCGTCGATCTCTTTCATCTTTTCGATCTCAAGCGAATAGTAAATTTCTCGTCCCTTTTGTTCCTGTGTTACAAGCTCGCATTCCGTCAGTATTCGCAGGTGTTTGGAAACGGCTTGCCGCGTAGTGTGAAAGTTTTCGGCAATGGCGTTCGGCGTCATCGCCTGTATCGCTATCAGGGCAATGATCGCTCGCCTTGTCGGGTCGGCTATGGCTTGAAAAATATCTCTATTCATTATCTCGATTTAGATTATGCAACGAAACGGTTGCGGATGCAAGCGCAACTGTTCGGTTTCGCAGTTTTTACTTTTTCCAGTGAAATTTTAGAAGTTGTCGAAGGGTGGGGTTACTTTTTCCCTGCTTCGCGGTTCCAATGCGACGAGATATATTTTTCGCCCCACTACCACATCGTTCCATAGATGCGATTCGGCTTCACTGTCGACCGCGCCGATATGCACCAGCGGTTCGTCTTTGAAAATTTATTGAGGGAATTGGAGGCGGCGATCGGAATCGAACCGATGAATAAAGGTTTTGCAGACCTCTGCCTTACCACTTGGCTACGCCGCCCCGAGAGGCAATTATGAAGGATGAAGGCGGAAGGATGAAGTAAAACCGGCGGTGAAAGTCTTGGCTTTCATCCTTCATCCTTCCGCCTTCATCCTTTGATATTGGAGCGGGAGACGAGATTTGAACTCGCGACCCTCGCCTTGGCAAGGCGATGCTCTACCACTGAGCTACTCCCGCTTTGGAGGTTTGATTCTACGTATCCCCTTATTCTTGTCAAGCGAGCCCGTATTCTGGTTGTGGGTCAACTGACGCTCAACCCGTATTCTTATCAAGCGAGGCCGTGTCACTCAGGAGTGAAGGTGTAAGTGATTACACCAGTGACTTTCACCGGTTTGCCGTTTATCTTCGTCGGCGAAAACTTCGCTCCCCGGGCCGCGGCCACGGAAGCAGCCTGGAGTAAAGGATGTCCAGATACTGCGCGGGCCGTCACCACGTTGCCCTCCTCGTCCACTGTCACCTCCACTACCACCGTACCCGACGCGCCGGCTTGCTTTGCTATCGGCGGGTAAGGAGGCTTGGGAAGGGTGATCGCCTTGCCGTTCAAGACCCCAGCTGAAACGGGTTTGCCTGATAGCACACCCTCGTTGGTGTTGGTATCGGTATTAGTATTGAGATTGTCATCTTCACTGTTGTCGCCCGGTTCAGAGATCGTGACTTTCGTGCTCGAGATGACGATTGTGTGGCCGCTCTCGGTCCGAACCGTGCCTCGCGTCAAACGCCAGTCGCCGTTGCTCCTCATTAGATTCACGTCATACTGGCCCTTGGCTTTTGAACCCTGAACCGACATCACAAAGGCCGCGGTGCCGGAACCATCGGCGCTCGAACTGTAGGCCCCGAGGGGAAATCCGGTGTCCTTGATCTCTCCCAACTCCTCCTTGACCTCTTCGTTCTCCTTAAGTGCCTTGAGCGCGATGGTGTAGGGCTCAGAGGATTTCAAGGTCTGCTCTAGCTTCTGGTAGCCGAAATAGATTATGGCTGCCAGTCCGGCTCCCAGGATCAGCAGGATGATGCCCACGATCAAAACAATTTTGCCGCAACTTGATTTCTTTGCCGGTGGAGGCATTGGTCCACCCATCATCGGTGAGATTGGTGCCTGGGGCGCGCTGTAGGGAGGAGGACTCTGGTACGGAGGTGGAGCTTGAGGCTGAACGGGAGCTCCACACTTGGGACAGAATCTGTTGACCGACTCCACGGCATTGCCGCAGCTATTGCAAATCATTTTGGTCTCCTGTTTCGGCTCTCTCAAAGTTTCGCGCGCGCAAGCATAATCCGGTCAGCGCGAAGCTACAAGGAATTAGGAGACTAGCCGCGGATTTTCGCGGATGAACGCGGATCAGAAAGGAAAATGACAAGGAGACGGCGAGGAAGGGAGACAGGGAAGTAAAGGAAGAGTCACAGGATGCTTCAAGGAACCAGAGTTTCTGTCACCCGATCTCTTGCTCACACCGCCGCTTCTCCTAAAAAGCTGAACAGACAACGAGCCGAGGCTCGCAGTCTGTTCACCTTCGGTATTCTGTTTTTCTGATCCGCGTTTATCCGCGTAAATCCGCGGCTGATATTCCGTGAACTACTTCTTAGCTTTGAGTTCAGTGAGTTCCTTTTCCAACTCCTGAATCACTTCCTGAACACCCGCCTTGAAATCCGGATTGGTCAGAGTGTTGGCGGACTTCTTTAGCGCTGTTAGCCGCGCCACGAGCAGAGCTTGATCCGACGGCACTTCAATGTCAGGTTTGACCCCGGTGCCCTCCCAATTGGTCTTGGTGATCGGACTGATGGCGCGCCCGCTTGGCACGAACATGCTGAAGTGCTCGTTGATTCTGAATCCGCCGCCGGGATGCGCGCCGCCGCCGGTTGTCTCGCCGATTATCGTCGCGCGCTTGAGGTTCTTGAGGTTGTAAGTAAACTCCTCGGCTCCAGAGAACGTGCGTTTGCTCGTCAGCACGTACACGTCTTTATTCAAGTAGCGTTTGCCCACCACTTCCTTGCGCGTCCAGAATTCGTCCGTGCGATTGCCTTCGCGCCAGTAAAGATCATTCAGGTGCACCGGCTCGGCGCCAAAGAGATATGAGCAGACGAGCGCAACCATCTCAGGACTGCCGCCGCCATTGCCTCGCA
>JAMQPI010000567.1 GCA_023717565.1 Pyrinomonadaceae bacterium
GCACTGCGGCCAGGCCCGGGGCAGGGAACGGCTGCGCTTGCGCCTGCCGGAGCAAGACCTCGCGCAGCGGACGAGCGCGGTCGACCAATTCAACGGCGTACCCTCTTGACTTCAGGGCGCGCCATTCGGCGCGGGTGACGGCAAGATCTATCGTCGAGCGCTGGGCGTCCACACCGAGCACATCGTATCCGTCCGCGTCCAGCCTTTCCCTAAGTGCCGCGCCTCTCGAGGTCTCGATGCGGACGTGGAAACGGGGCTCGTCGGTGTCCTGTTGTACCCCACGGACGGGGACTAAAAGGACGGACATTGTTAAGGACAAAAGAACCGCAATCGCACGAATTTTCATGTTGCCTCCCTATATGCACGGAACGCACTCGATGTGCGGTTTCCGGCGTCTGGGGCGGCATTTGTTGGGCCAATGTTCTTAGCAGCCGAACACGTCCTCGCATCTTGGACTAAGAATCACTATGCCCAACCCGGTTCTCATTCTACGCTCCAATTCAGTTTAACCCTATCCTTTACAGATCGAAGACCTTCACCCATTCCGCCTTCGTCACGCGATAATTCAATTTTTGCATCAGAAAGGCCATCACACCTCGCATGTGAAAAGCCCCGTAGACGATCCCAACCTTCAGCGTTTCTTCCGAACGCTCATCATTTAACTTCGCAATATGCTCGATTAACTTCCGGTCACGCTCATCAACCAATAGGGAATCTAACTGCTCAAAACTCTCATCCTCCAACAGAATCTCCTCAGCAGAAGGTAAATCTTCCAGCGCAAGGTGTTTGGCCAGCGTTTCCCTGGTGCCAAAAAGAAAGAGATACACCACATAAACCGGAATAATGATAAATAGCTGGGCCCTCAACACGATGGGCAGCGACGACCAACGCTCATCAAATGCCGACGCTTCCATATCGGCATTGAGAATCTTCTCGCGGAATCCGTCAACTTTCATGCCCTCATGCTGGGTAATCAAATCCATTCGACGAATCTTCTTAATGATTCTGTAGGAGAGGGTGAGGATATTGGCCCGCTTGGATTTCACACCTTCAGCCAGAATCAAGTCGCAGGTCGAAAGTCTTCTGCTAATTTCCTCGTAGAACTCTCGTGAACCAACGTGAACCATGGGAAAGATGAGAAACTCAAGACCAGTCCCTTCCTTCGTAAGTCGATACACCACGGACCGCACATTGAAGGAGTTCTTTTCGATAAATTGCATTGAGGTCCAGGAGAAGGCATCTAGCTTGATGGCAAGCGCTAGCGATGGTTACGATGGCGTCATGGGTTCTGAACGGCAAGACGGAATGCGGCCATCTCCTGACCGTTACGAACCAGCAGCACGTCGCCGACTAACACCGGGTGGTTCCAGGTCTTCCCCTCGATCGCCGCAAACCGCGCTAGCTCCTTGAATTGGTCGGGTAGCGCTCCAACCAGCGCCAGTTCACCCGACTCCGTTAGCACCAGAAGCAAGTCCTGATCGGGCAACAGAATGAGCTGCCCGTTACCGTAGTCTCCGCCCTTCCATTTGCGCTCGCCGTCCTTGAGGTCGATGCAACCGAGGCTGCTACCGGCGAAGCCGAAGGCATATCCTTTGTGAACAACGAAGTCGTTGAAGAATGGATTCACGCCGTACGAATTCCAGCGCTCTTCGACGGTCCAACCGCCGGGTCCTGGCGCGACGGCAACGCGGCGCATGCCGTTTCCATCTCCGTCGTGGAGCAGCACATCACCGTCGGCAGTTAGGGCCGGCTGCACGATGCGGGTGCCGGCCGGCAATGGGTGCTCCCACAGTCGTTTGCCATCGGTTGGAGCAACGCTGGTCGCACCAGTTCCGTTCAGGAGCACGATCTGCTGGATTCCGCGGATCGTCAATAAATGTGGCGAGCTGTAACCGCCGCCACCTTGTGGGCCAAACCAACGCGGCACGCCAGTGGTCAAGTCGTAAGCGGCAAGCGTCCCGGCGGTGGCGACGACGACGATGTCGCCAACCACCAGCGGTGAGCTCGCGAAACCCCATTCCGGAATCTTCGTCTTGGTGTCCGGCGCCGCGTTCCGGGACCAGACAACAGCCCCGGTACCGGCGTCGAGCGCATTGACGATGCCGGTTCCGCCGAATGTGTAGATGCGACCGTTGCTGAGGGTAGGCGTCCCGCGTGGACCGGCACCGCCATTCGATTCCCAGAACCGGGCAGCGTCGCGGTGTCTCCACAGTGGCTTGCCGGTGGTCAGGTTGTAGCAAGCGACGATCTCGTCGTCACCGCGCTGTTCCTGGGTGTAGAAGAGGTCGCCGCTGACTGCGAAAGAAGACCAGCCTGGTCCGATCGGGCGGCGCCATAGCTCGACCGGCGGGGATGCCGTCCAATCGGTCTTGATCCGAGTGCCCCGAACAATGCCATCGCGGTCAGGTCCACGAAAGCCAGACCAGTCGGCTCCTGTTTTAGCCGCCGCTGGAACGGACACGTTTGCCGTAAGATCGTCACTGGCCTGGGCCAGGAGCCGCTCCTCGGGAGTCTTGGTCCACCGCCACGCGAGATCGTTATCAAAGTTGGCAGTAAGGCCACCAGTCCGGACGAGCGTCCACACTCCGCACGCGATCAGAATGGTCGCAACCATTGTCACGCGCCGAGGTCTGTTCGAGAGTCGACGGCTGGCGACTGCCCAGGTTACAAAGGCGAGGCTTAGGACCGGGATAGCCAGGACTGGAAACAACATCCCCATCGCCCCATTCGCAATTGACATGTGGATGATGCGCGACGTCGCCAACAACGCGACTATCATCAATGCGACGGCGCCCAAACGTTCGGACCAGGCCGCCCAACTAAGGAAAAGCCACCACACGACGATAGCCAACCCGCAGACGAGTGCCCCGATCACCCCGAAGGGCATTACCTCGGGCACGACGACAGGGACGACAAACCTCACCAGTAGTAGCAGAACCGCTGCGACTACGCCGGGCCACAGCCGGAGGGCCTTGTTTGTTGTGGGTTCGTCAGTCTGGTTAGGCGTAGGTTGGTAAGTCTCTGCGGTGGACATATCAGACCTGTACGCTTCTCAACAAGCCATTTGTTCCTTTGATTTTGTCGGTGATGTGCTTCTGACTCAATACCGTGGCGCGTTATCCATAAATCGCTTTGGCGGTCCAGCCAAAATGCCTTGCGCTAATTTCAATTGCGCCATCAAACGCAATTCAGCCCTATCGAATTGAGCAGCCAGACTCACGGCGCGATCAAAATCAAACCACGCAAAATACCCGGCGTTCTGCGCCAACCTGGTTAGAAGACTGCCAACGTTGCCCTCGCCAGTCATGTTCCACTCGCCGTCGCGAAGGTAGCGGTTGTCATAGCCGTCCAGCTTCGCGGCGGCGCCGACTAGATCGTTGAGTTTCGGCACCAGCGATTCCATGATTGACAACCCAAGGTCACTCTTGACCAGGCAATACATCATCGCCAACCCCATCTGAGCTTCAGTCTGCTCCTTACCGGGTTTCATGGTATCAACGATTCCACTCGCTTGATTGAGTAGCTTCAAAGCCGTATTTCGATCATTCACCCCGATCCGATCAGCAATGGACAACAGAAACCCAACTCGCTCCTGAGTCCGAGTAAAGGTACTGAGCCGTCTCTGTACTTCAGCCATCTTCTCATCATTCATCGAGGCCCACATCTGATCCCGATCGAGGTGAGCCAACATGAGCCGTCGCCGTTCGGGATCGCTACTGTAATCGTTAGCGATTTTTCGCGCGCGCGCCATGTCGCCTGAGGCCTCGGCCTTCACCATGGCCCGCATCTGAATCTCACCTTCAATCTGTGGGTACTTCGCCGCCAGCGCCAGCATCTCGTCGACAGTGCCGTTTTGGGTGAGATCGTTCAACTCATCAAACCCTTGACGCAACCGCTCCCACTCCGGGACCACGGGTGCCCAGTGCTTTAGCTTGGCGGTGCGCAACGGATCAATTTTCTCCATCCGAGGCACGAGTGCCGCGACCTGCCGGCAAAAGTCCGACCTCTCAGCGTCCGACACTTTGTTGCCGCATCCATTGGCTAAGGCAGTGGTGATGAAGATGTTTATAAGGTCCCGGAAGGTTGGTTCATCTGCCACCGGCGGCGTGAAAGTGTTAGCCAGGTTCTGCGCAAAATACATGACCTCCCGATTCCGCGCCAGGTTGGCGTTGCGCAACTTGACGATGATTTCCTGATAGAGGATCAGGCCCTGTTCTTTGTGTTTCCTGTGTAGTTGCTTAAGCAGCGAAATAAGATCGGGGAAGAAGCCTCGCGCCAATGATTGGCGACCCAGCTTGAGAGCCAGGTCTGGATTGTTGGCGGCGATTTCCTTCGCCAGTCGCAGTTCAAGAGCGCGCTCGCTCTCGGCAACACCATATGGCGGCGGCTTGTCGAAAACTGGCTCCGTTGCCTTAAGGAATGCTAGCGCTAACTCGGCATCGTGCTTCGCTATCCGCTCAACAGTATCCATGCGCAACCGAAGGAAAACCATAAGTGTTTGACTGTCTGTTGGGTCGTCGTCGTCCTGATTCTGCAGCCCTGCTTTGATATCATCCGCGACCAAAGCGAACAGACTTCGGGCGCGTTTCTCGTCGTGGATCCAAAGCGACTCGGCGATGTTGGACCCAAGACGCGCTCGATTTTCCGCCGACTGTAGAGTGCTAATCTGGCCCGCCAGCGAGTCGAGTAAATTGAAAGCTTTTTCCCGCAAAGCGGTGTCGGCGTTTGGTGCCTTCTCCGCGGTTGAACTGTTTTGCGCGCTTGCGAGGCCCGCGCAGAGCCCGATCGCCACGATCAAGGCCAGGACCGATAATTGTGGATGGGTCATCGAACCTCCAACAAATTGCGTTCAACGGTAGATCAAGTCACATACCCGCTGAATAGCCTTGACTATCTCGAAGCGCTGACGCTTCTTCTCTGGGGCCAGTAGTTGATACAGATCCGGGTCGACATACAACAAGTCTGGCTCCTCCAAAATCACGGCCTTGTCAATTCTGATGCGATTAATCCTCGCCCGCTCTTCGACCGGTAAAAAATCCTGGCGCATCGCGCTGGCGCGCGCGATAATCTTTTGCAGGACGTCGCGGCCGCCTGACTCCTCCGGCCATCTCAAGTATTTCGCGTCTATCTCTGCTAGTAAGTCCCAATGCTCACAACTCGCACTATGGTTATGAATGACGGCGGTAAGCCTCACTGACCCAGCCCGCGCGACTTCCTGCGGCAGTGGGTTAAGCCGACCGTCGACCGTAGCTATGGCTGCGACATCATCAGCAGACTTGATAATACGATTCAATCTAACATCAGAAGCTTTCGGTCCGTCCGGGTAAGCATACGCGAGGTAACCGAAGCGCCGTCGGTACTCCTCAGTCGGAATCCACGAGTAGTGGAACCCCTGCTCAACCCTCGGGGTAACCTTAATCTTTCCCCCTAACCTGACAGAGCGCTCACAGCCCGCAGACGGGTCAATAAAGAAGCGGAACTTGACTCCGGGTAAACACAGAGGGAGGTGCTTGTACCAGCTATGCGCCTGTGAGACGAACTTAACAAAATTCTCTATTTGCTGATCGGTGGGCGGAGGAAGTTTCTCGGCGAGTGCTACATATTCGTCGAGTGTAAGGGCGGGTACGTCGTCGGGCCTCTTGCCTTGACTCAGATAGCTCAAGAAGTTAAGTATCCCGCTCATTATCAACTCCCTTCGCCGGTCTAACGCTGCTTCAGCGACTGGGCGACAATTGCGCTAGCTGGCTTCGGAGTAAAGGACTGGGTTCATCTATCTCTGCGTGCACCTACCTCATCTACAGATATGAGGAAGCCCTCATACTCGAAAGTCATTCCGTCTATTTCTTCAACCTGTTCTGCATCGGGGTTTTTGATGAACCGTCGGAGCATTGCGAGCATATTTGGAATAGCTTGCTGTGCGGATGCCGCCGACATGTAGGGTCCTATCCAAACACCATTAAGCCAGTGTTTCGGTCGCGGAATCTTCCTAAGAAATTGTATCCGGTAAGTTTTCATGTCGAACTCTGGGTCACCGATGAATGCGGGAATACTGTTAGCCTTCATAACGCCGGTAACTCTTCTTTGCCAATCGCTTGAGGGACACCCATGACATCTCCCTATCTGAATATAGAAGCCCGGCTCTGCGATATTTGCGGAAGGTTTTGCACCTGCAAGCGACCTTGTTTGCGGTTGACCGCTAGCTGACGGCTGAGCAACTACGCCATCAAGCCCTCGAACTTGCCGCGAATGAACCTTGAATAGAGAACCTCTGTTCAGAAGAATAACGGTCTCTTGGGAAGTATCGTCGCCAGAATAAAACAAAAGGGCAGTTCTACCGTCTTGATTCGTGCTACACGGAACAAATGCATAAACCCAGTAGTCTGCTTCGTCTGTGCCGTAATTGTATTTGAAGAACGACTTAATAACGCGCCCTTTGTGAGTCTTTAGGTCGAAGGTAACCCAGTGAATGTCGCTCGCCTTCGTTTTGGTCTTGCCTGATACGTTTCGATTGGCCTTCACTGCATAGGTTCGCGGCGTAATTGTGTCAGGCTTCCCATCGCCGTCAACGTCCAACATGAAAGAACTGCGGTCGTCAAATAAGCGTCTACTAGAGTCCTGAACGACAGTGTTTTGGCAATCCGCCAGTTTTGGTTTTTCTTGCGCGTTGAGCTGAACAGTCGTGGCCAGAACTAACAATGAGAGAAATGAAAATACTCTAACCAGTTTGTACGTCAATCCTGACATCAATCGATTTCCTCTATCAAGAACGAGCCCAGGGTCAGATCGAATGCGGGTGCGTCAATCAATCTTCTGCTGCTCAAGCGACTTAAGCCAGGGATCTGACAGCTGAATCTTACTTTGGTTTGCCTGCCACCATTCAGCATAATACCGGTAAGAACTCTCCTGATGTTTCTTCCACGTGTCAGCATCAACGTCATATCCAGGCTCCACCGGCGGGATCGGCTGCGGAAGTTTACTGGCAGCAGCGCTATTCGACAGCAGGACCATCAGACGCAGTTGTAGGTTTTGATGAGGCACGCCTGACATGTGACCGCGCGAGCCTGAAGTAGCAAAGACCTCAAGCGCACGCGGGACGGCAGCCTTTTGGCCGCGCCGGGCCAGATTTAGTGCCGCCCACACGCCTGGGTCACCCGGAAGTGTCATCAATTCCTCAAGCCTGGCCATTCCCATTTGGGGATTCTCAAAAGTGAGATATACGCTCCCGGCAACCCGGATGAACGGGTCTTGTGCACGGAAGAGTGTCTGCAAGTGAACTACCCGATCCTTGCCGCAACGCGAAGCAAAATAGGAACCGATGATATAGCCGTAGTCCGTATCCCACCAATCCTTCTGTGGGTTGGTCCATTTGATCAAGTACTCCGCAACAGCGCCTGGATCATAGCGGGTTAGCAGATCAAAAGCCTCGCCAAACTGATTCGACGTTGGACCGTTGGATAAGACTTTCCGCAACTGGCTGAGTCGCTCCTCATTGGGTGGCTGCTCATCCGGTACATCGGTTATTGGGCTTTGTGCCTTGGCTTTACCCTGCGCTGAACTCTCAACTGCTCTCTTTGGTGCATCGCTGAGGCCCAGCCTTTGCTCAAGCTCCGCGAGGATCCTTTGATAGTGTTGGTCTTCCCAGAGCGTCGCATTGAACGAGTTGCTCTTTAGCATTTGAAGTGTAACGGCACCTCCCCCGTCTGAAAGGATTGTACCGATGCTATAACGCAAATCCTCCGGATAACTCCTGCCCGCGCTCAATAATTCAGAGACGATCTCGCGGGGAGATGAAGACGTTTGAATTTTCTGTTGTGCGAGCTTCAACCTCTGGGAAACCGCTTTGTGCTCTGGAGACTGATCCTGGTCGAGGCGTGAGAAGAGGTATTTTTTGGCGAGGGCTTGCAGCAGCCTGATTTCTCGCCCTTCGGGATTCAGGGACAATAGCTCGTCAACAGCTTTCTTGAAGGAGTTCAGGTCGGGATGCTCCGAGCCTAACGGGTCCAGCGGATTCTTCGTTTCCGCTAACGGAAGACGAACACGGCCTTGCCAGAGCGGCAGGTGATATTCGGCCGGTAAGTTGCGCCACCAAAGTGGCACCGGGTTTCCTGAAGTCGTACTGATCATCCTCATCGGGGCAGGTGACTTATATGCCGTAATCAAGTATTTCTCACCCACGAAAGTAACAGGGAACTGCGGCCCCCAATAGTTTGTTGCCACGCGCAAGGTAAAGTGCGTTCCGACAGGCATTCCTTGCCAGGATTCGAGGACTCTATAGCGGGCCACAATTCCGCCCGCCCATTCGCACTCGGCGATTCCGACGAACTCAGAGTCCAGGACCAGTTGCTCCCAAATTAGCGGGTCGATCGTTGTTGCCAGCGCGGATTGAGTCTGGAGGACCGCTAAGAAGATGGCGACCAGGGCAATCCTTTGAAGGCTTCGTGAACGCATTGTGGGAGTCCCCCTTTT
>JAMQPI010000568.1 GCA_023717565.1 Pyrinomonadaceae bacterium
AGGCCGAAAGCGCGCAGGTTGCGTGGTCAAACTTGCCGAGTGGACGCAGGATTACGGCTTCCTCTTTCGTGCGACCAGGAATGCAACAATCGCTCCAGCAGCCAACAGGGCTATTCCACCGACGACTCGAGCCGTGTTAGGGAGCTCGCGCACCTCAGTTTCAGTAATGACAACCGCTGCACTCGGCTCCAGAAACAACGCGCGATACGCAATCACGCCGCCAATGGCACTGATTACAATGCCGAAGATGATGCCGATGATTCTCAATCTTGTTTTGTGCTTTGAACTTTGTGCTTTGAGCTGCTAACTAGACTTGGAGGTTGGTCGAGGCTTTAACCAAGACGAAGTACAAAGTTCCAAGTACAAAGCACTAAGTACAAAGCTCATCTTCCTTTGAACTCTGGTTTCCTTTTTTCCAAAAACGCTTTCACACCTTCGTCCTTGTCTTCAGTTGAGAAGCATAAGGCAAAGAGATCAACTTCGCGTCGCAGGCCCTCATCAAGCAGCGAGCGCGATGCGATCTTCACTGCTTCCTTCGCCAGTTTCAGGGCGATTGGGCCCTTGTCCGCGATGCGCTTAGCTATTTCCATTGTCTTGGCTTCAAGCTGATCCGCAGGAAATACATGGTTCACTAAGCCGATGGCGAACGCAGTCTTCGCGTCGATAATGTCTCCGGTAAGAATCAACTCCATCGCTTTGCCTTCGCCCACCAGACGTGTCAGGCGTTGAGTACCGCCCCCACCCGGCATGATTCCCAGATTGATTTCCGGCTGGCCGAATGAAGCACTCTCACTTGCTACTCTGATATCGCAAGCCAACGCCAACTCACATCCTCCCCCCAGACAATATCCATTGATCATCGCGATCACCGGTTTCGGAAAAGTATCAAACGCGGTGAATAGTGAGCGAGCCGTCATCACATCCCGTTGCGAGATGGCTGTACGGCCGGCGAACTCCGCAATATCGGCGCCGGCGACAAACGCCTTGTCGCCGGCGCCCGTGATAACGACCACGCCGACCGAATCGTCGCCACGCAGTTCATCCAGCAATGCCGCTCCTTCTTCGCGAGTTTTGATGTTCAGGGCATTTCGTTTGTCAGGCCGGTTGATTGTGATGAGCGCGACTCGCTCGCGGCGCTCAAGCAGAAGGGTCTCGTAAGATTGCGACATCGGTTTGCTCCGGAATGGATTTGATTAGAAAGAAGGGAATCGTAAAGGCTGGCCGCTGAATCGTCAACGCGCGCGACCTGCCGGTACTAGCAGACACTCCAGCTCGTGTTGAGTGCTGGAGAGATGCTGCTACTCAGAGGAAGGAGAATCTGGATCCGACGTTGCCGGTTGATCGTCGGCGACCCACGAGACGAACAGTCGCAACCAATTTTCCGTGGGCTCGGCGATCTGTACACCGATGCGGGCCGTCCCGTAGATCGCCGGGGCCACTCGCACAACGATGGCGGTCACTTCGATGGGAGCACCGTCAGGTCGGTGGGCGCGTAAGTAGAGGCGTTCGCCGCGATTGACCTTCTGATTGAGGTGGAAAAGTGTGCCGGAAGTGGAAATGTCGTCGGTCTCTGTAGGCTCGCTCCAGGCGGACCCGTCTTCAGCGCGTCCGGAAACGACGATTGGCAGGCGCAGTGACATGCGTAGAGCAAACCGTCTGTCTTCGTTGTTATAGGGCGTACTCATAGTGGGTAACACGGTGGCGTTACTCTCAGGAGGAACGCGCGAGTCGCACGTCTTCCTTATCGTCTTTCCAGTTATAAAAACCTTCGCCGCTCTTCTTGCCTAGTTTCCCTTCGTCGACCATGCGCCGGAGAACCTCAGGAGGGCGGAAGGCTTCCGAAGCAAGTTTGCGGTGTAGATACTCCGCGATATTGAGTCGAACATCAAGGCCAACAAGGTCAGTCAACTTAAGCGGACCCATTGGGTGGTTGTAACCGAGTTCCATTGCCTTGTCGATATCCTGGGCGCTGGCCACGCCTTGTTCCAGCATTCGCATTGCTTCGAGCCCGAGTGCAACACCCAGACGGCTGGAAGCAAACCCGGGCACGTCTTTGACGACAATCGGTTCTTTTCGAAAACGGCGGCCGACTTCCCGTGCGGTTTCCACCGTCGCGGGACTGGTCGCCTCGCCGACTACGATTTCGAGCAGACGCATGACATAGACCGGATTGAAGAAGTGCATGCCGACTACTCTCTCAGGGTGCCGCGAGATCTTTGAGATCTCAGTGATCGACAGCGATGAAGTATTGGAGGCGAAAATGAACTGCCGGTCAGTGCCTGATTCAAGCTCGCTAAGTATGGCTTGTTTCAGCTCCAAGCGTTCGGGAACAGCTTCAACAATCAAGTCCGCCTGGTAGAGCTTGTCTAAATGTGTGGTGCCGTGAATGTACTCGAGAGTCTGGTCGCGATCGGCTTCCGTGAGTTTGCCTAGCTGAATTCCCTTGGCCAGGTTGCGTTCGATGGCTCGAATGCCGTGAGCCAGCGTATCTCGATCCACATCGCGAAGAATGACTCGGTAGCCTGCGGCTGCGGCAACCTGGGCGATGCCGTGGCCCATTGTGCCTGCGCCAATCACGCCGATCGTTTCAATCGTTTGCGGATCGCCGGCTGCTTTCAAAGCTTTTGCCAAACTCCCCCGTCTGTCGAGCTTATCTGAGACGCGTAACGCAATAAGCCCCGGTTCGACTACTTCAGTAACCGTAGTTATACTATACGCACAACCGAATTGGCTATACGGTAGGGCATTTGGTGGCAATATTTTAAGGCTCAACCGAAAGGATCGAAACGACACTCTATGAGCAAACAAACGCTCAAACGTAACGTTGTCATCATTGGTTCCGGGCCGGCCGGCCTGACCGCGGCTATCTATGCGGCGCGTGCTGATCTCAAGCCACTCCTGATCGATGCTCCGACCGACGCCGAGAAACACACTGTGCCGGGCGGACAGTTGATGATCACCACCGACGTGGAAAACTATCCCGGGTTTGCGGAAGGCATTCAAGGGCCCGAACTGATGGCCGAGTTTCGCAAACAGGCCGAGCGTTTCGGAACTGAGTTTCTCGAAGCCTGGATCGACAAAGTTGAACTGCAAGACCGCCCTTTTACTCTTCACACCAGCGAGCATGTGATCCAGACCGAAACTCTAATAATCGCCTCCGGTGCTTCGGCAAAATGGTTGGGTATTCCCGGGGAAGCCAAGGTTCCAAATGGCCTGGGCGGTCACGGAGTTTCTGCTTGCGCCACTTGCGACGGACCACTCCCGGGGTTTCGCAACAAAGTCCTGGTGGTCGTCGGCGGTGGCGACACGGCGATCGAGGAAGCAACATTTTTGACTCGCTATGCCTCGCGCGTGTTTGTGGTCCACCGTCGAAATAAACTGCGAGCGTCAAAGATCATGCAGGAGAAGGCCTTTGGTAACCCGAAACTCGAGTTCATCTGGGACACTGACGTTAAGGAGATCCTGGGTACTCCGGCCGACGGAGTAACTGGTGTCCGGCTGAGCAACATAAAAACCGGCGCAGAGCGTGTCTTCCCATGTTCGGGCGTTTTTATCGCCATCGGCCACAAACCAAACTCCGACCTATTCAAGGGACAGGTTGAGATGGACGAAGTCGGCTATATCAAGACCTCCGGCCATTCCACGGCTACGAATATTCCGGGTGTGTTTGCATCGGGTGACGTGCAAGACTCAATTTATCGTCAGGCTGTAAC
>JAMQPI010000632.1 GCA_023717565.1 Pyrinomonadaceae bacterium
AGGCAGCGTGAGGTTGATGATTCTGTTGCCGCCTGCGGATTCGGATTTCAGACCTTCTCTGGTCAACACCACGGCACGATCGCTGCTTAGAAGTTCAGCACGATAGCTCTGGTATTCATCAGAGAGAAGTCCTAACTGGAATTGCACCGAGTCTGTGCCTGGTTGGATTTGGATGCTTTTGACTTCACCGCCTTCTCGAATCTGACCCGGGGTCAGATTTACGAGCATGACTTTTCCCGACCCGCGCGTCGCTTGTCTCAGGTTCAACACAGACCAGGAGATCCCAATGATGGCGAAAAGAAAGACCGCAGCGAGCGAATAGGCAACGATCGGGTTTTGTATGGGCAGGAATGAGAGCACCGATCGCTTTTTCGAGCGAGGTTGCAAGGGGTCGCTCACAAATGAGGCGCTGTCGTCCTCCGGTGCGTGTGTCCCAGTGGCCTGGTTAACATAGCGCCTCAGGCTGCGTGCGAAGCGTAGCTTCTGGCGTCGCTCAGGCGCCAAGAGGAAATGCGACTCGAAACTAAGTAGCTCTTCACCGGAGAGCCCATTCGTAAGGTACTGATCCGTTAACTCATCTTCCGCTATCAACAACTCGTCGTAAAATGGCTCATCGGTTAAGAGACGCTCCTCAACCTGGTCCCGTGCGGCCTGGTCCAACCTCCCGAGAAGGTACAGTCTGATTGTTTCTCGTTCGACTTGGTTCACATCTTAGTTACACGCGGGCGCGTGCAAGCCCCTCTGAATAGAATGCTAATTTCGCCCAGAGTATTTCATGCAGTCACTTCCTGAATGCAGCTTTGGACGCATTGTTGCAAGCTTGTTCGAATTCTATGGGCCCGTATTCTTAAGGCATTCAACGCAATGCCAAACTGGTCGGCAAGCTGCTTGCGCCGGTCGATCTTGGCCCTCTTTTCATCTTGATAGTATTGGAGTACTAACTCACGATTCGCCGGTGTCAGTTTCTGAACGCACTGCTCAAGGCACGCATACTCCTTTTCGATGTTCTCGGCGTTTTCGCTCGGCGGAGGGACTACTGGAGTTGGTCGTCTTCTCAGATACTCTAAATGTACCTTGTTTGCGACCCCATAAAAGTAGAGCGCGGGTTCTCCCTCGAAGGTAGCCTCGATATCCTTTAATTTGCTAGTGACACGATTGATGCTTTCATCAGCGAGGTCCTCAGGTTCACAGCAGCCGCGGCAGACGAAGATCTTGATCAAACGACGGCGAATGGCCTCGTACTTCCTGCCAGCTTCTTCGCGGTCCACGTCAAGCCAGCCAAGAAGAGCTTCGAAGGACTCCTGAGTTAGAACCCAGTCTTTGTTCATTGGGGCGGCGGTGACGAGCTGTGTTTAGTTTAGTATGTGAGGCCTAGGCCCACTCGGTGGGCATTGTACCTAAAGAACGCTCCTTCGTCTTCGTCTAAGAGCAAAAAATGCCGCTATGCCTAACACAGCCGCCAGGCTTCCCACCAACGCCACCCAACGGACGTTGAACTTCCCTGGTCTCGCGTTCTGAGTATACTGGCCTTGAATTATGAAGCCCGACCAATAGTACGGCGACTGCCAACGCTTCTGCTGCGACATTTTAAGTTGGGCTTGCCGCAGGGCGGCGGCCGGCGACAAACCATCCTTCAACATGAACCCGTAGAAATGCCGCATCAACTCGGCCGTAGCCTCATCATCGACTTTCCATAAGCTGGCAACTACGCTCCCCGCGCCAGCGTACATGAAGCCCCGCGTCAGGCCGATCAACCCTTCCCCCTGCACATCTTTTCCGAGGGCGGTGCTACAAGCGCTCAATACCACGAGGTCAACAGGCAACTTCAAGTTGTAGATATCATGCAGCCGTAGGAATCCGTCTTGGGGCTGGCCCTTCTGATCATACAAAGAAAGCACGACGCCGGATAATTCGGGATGTTGATCGTTGAGAAAGCCGTGCGTGGCAAAATGCACAGCGGCGTATTCGCTTAATTCTGGCCTCATGACCGTTGCCCTGCTGGCTTCAAAACCGGTGGCCTTGAATCCAGACCCCCAGGGTACTGCGGCCATGATGGCGTCCGCCTCGTCTCCCGAGGCCCATAGTCGCGGAATTCGGCCCCCGACCGCTGATGGGACCACGTCCCTGACAGCTCGCTGAAGTTCGGTTTTTTGAGATCGTGATGGTGAAATGGTGGCAGTCGGCGATGCAGAGGCCGTAATTCGAGGATCATCAAGATCAAACACCGGGTCAGCCAGCACTGCTACGCTGCTGGAAGCTGGTTTACGCGTGGCCATATCGCTAAGCAGTAGCGCTAACGCGGAAGCTGACGGCTCGTTGACGATTTCGTGATCTGCTAACAATGTTCTCGGCTCGGCTGCTTTCGCATTTATCTCAGAGCCGGCGGAGTTTTCACTTCCTCCCGCTGGTTTGGTCAAGATCTGAAAAGGGATGTACTGCAAGGCTCCGTCCGGAACAATCAGCAGGCGTTGTGTTCCAAGTTTGGGTGCCACTGGCGCCAGAATAAGCCTGCTCAGGTGTGCGACTTGCGACGGGAGTTGTTCGTTAGCCTTCGCTACCCGCGTTTGCCGCTGCTGGAATGTTTCGCCGGGCATCGGCTGATTAGCTATCAGCAGATCATAAACACCCCGGGCAGCGGTCTCGATCTCAGAACGCCCGGGTAGTTCGTAGCTCAAGACTTCGGTCCGCGTAATGGCCCACAGATAACTTCTCTTATTGCCAAGGGCGTACTCCAACAACATTGACTTGCCATCAAGGATCTGCTGCTTGATCTCCTTCATAGTCAGAGGTTGTGGTTGAGTTAGTGCCGCATATCGGGGACTGGTTGCTCGAATCTGGCCCTCCACTGTTCGATGTTCGCTGGTGAGTTTGCGTATCTCCTGGCCTAATACCTCAGCCTCCTCTTCCTCGTGGCCGTCGCGGAGCAACCGTAGTTGCCGCTCGGCCTTTGAATTGAGTTGTTGCTGCAACTCTCGCTCGCGCTCCAACAAGACCGGATCAACTCCCTGGCGGATGTTCGCATGGGTCTCAGCCAGAGTCTCAAGCAGGGATCGGGCACGCGCACGTTCACCGACTTCCAGCGCGATTTCGTCATAACCTTTGCCGGGATCCCGCTTGTGCAACGCCATCATGATGTCAACCGTTAGTTCGTAATACTCGTGAACCGAAGCAACATAAGATGAGCGCAGGTCCTGGCTAGCCACCTGGGTGCGCAATGTCTCGACGATAGAAATCGACTGCTCGCTGTGTCTTCTTGCGCTATCGACCTTCCCCATTTGATGCTCTACGCGCGCAATATTGTGGAGAGTCAGAGACTCGCCGAAACGATCACCTGTCTCACTATTAAGTGAAAGCGCCCTTTTGTAGTATTCGAGGGCTGGCTGTATTTCATCAGCGGTTTCATGGACACGCCCGACATTGGTAAGGGTGTAAGCTTCTTGGCGCCGATCCTTCCCCAGCCGATTTAGAGTCAGTGCTCGGGTATAGGACTCTAGAGCAGCGCGCCGATTACCGAGTTGCTCGTGCACTCTACCAATCAAGGCCACCGGAATGGACTGCATTCGCGGGTCCCCAATGGTTTGACCCAAAGCTAGCGATTGGCGGAGGTACTCAAGCGCCTTGGAGTAGTCTCCCTGCAAAAGATATATACCCCCGATTTTCCCTAGTGCGCCGACTTCGCCGTATCGATACTCAACCTTGCGAAAAAGTGAGAGTGCTTGTTCGTATTGCTCAAGAGCTTTGGTTTGTTCACCAAGCTCCGAGAGCACGTACGCCAGGCCGTCGTGGTTGAAGGCCAGCGCAATTTGATCCTCTATTGGCTGAAGCAACTCGATTGACTGAAGATAGAGATTCAGCGCCTGCTGTTTCTGACCCAGCTTAGAGTAGAGATGCCCCATCGCGGTTAGCGTTAGTGCTTCACCACGAGGATTGGAGATCGCGCGCCATAAAGGAAGAGCCTCATTGTAGAGCTTGAAAGCGTTGTCAGTCTCGCTTAGATCAGAATAAGTGTAGCCGCTGTCCAAGAGTGTTTGGGCTTGGCCAGTAGGATCATTCAAATTGCGCCAAATTGGCAAAGCCTGATCGTACAACTTCAGCGACTGAGTCAAGTTGCCGGAGGCGTACTGAACCTGGCCCAGGAGCTCGAGGGCCTGAGCCTCGCCCCTGGAGTAATTAATTGACCTACTAAGCTGCAGACCTGCTCGGCAGTATTCCAGCGCTTTCTTATTTTCACCGAGTAGGAGGTGAGCATTGGCGAGATCATTCATGATCTCAACTTCTTCGGTGCGGCGGGGTTCGAAATGTCTGAGAATCGCCAGGGCCTGGTGAAAGTATGGCAAGGCTAACTTCGGGGCGCTCAAAGCACTGTGGAGTTCACCGATCAACCTGAGCGTCTTTATTTCTTCCTGGCGCGCTTTAACCGCCCTTTGATTAACGAGGGCCGTTTTATATTTTTGAATCGCCGCTCTCCACGATTCGGCGTTCCACTGACTGCGCAATTGATCAGCTTCCACCAGTAATTCATCCGCCGCGACCCTCAGTCCGAGCTGGCTCGTGGATATAGGCACTTCCGCACCACGAAACCGACGAAGGACTACTGGTAACCTGGCGTTGGGGAAGTCTTTAGGAACACTGGGTGCAAAACTGGACGCGTTGAAACCCTCGTCCGCAGAACAAGCCGCCGCCGTCACGAACTCGTGAACTTGAAAGGGGAGGAGCAGAGCTATCGCGAATGAGAATCGATGGACCAAATTACGAGCGTCTGTCCAAATAAGCATCTCCTATCTTCAACAGTGACAATTTGAGAGAGTGATCATAACTACCTCTTCTGGCGGGAGCGTTGGGCCACCGGGCTCTTCTTCTTTAAGCTGGGCGAACCCTTCCTTCTTTGAGAAGCCTGGGGCCGCATGGCGTCCAAAGGCATCGCATCATTGCAGCTTTTTCCCGGCTCGAAAGGTGGATTCCTCATGCTCTCAACCTTGCCGTCGCGACCTTTGTTGGTAGGTACCGAGGCTCTGCCGACGTCTTCCTCCATGAGGTGGGCCCGAGGATTTCGCGGCCGGCGAGTAACCTCAGCGTACTCTCTCAAGAAATCGAACCACTTGGTTTCCTTGGGGAAGGCCAAGTTCTCATAATGAGGAGACACCACAGCCCATGGGAAGTAAATAGAAACCCCGTAAGCGTATTGGAAAGCCGCCCCTGAAAAACAAGACTTTAGTACAAGATCCTTAACAGCTGTCATTACATCGTCGCACGCTTTGGGAACGGGTTCAGTCGCGAGGGTGGGGATTGCCAGGTATCGCGACCGTAAGAGCTTACAGAAATCGAACAGATCCACAAACACTTCGCCGTTGAAAGATTGTGCCTCCCAGTGGGCCAATATCAGGGCGTTTTGTTTGGGCTTATTTCGAGGCAGCTCCTCATCTCCGGGGGGAGGCCTTAAATACCCGAGTTCACCACTCCTGATTTCACCTCGCAGCGCGTCGACAAGCTTAGAGAAAGCCTGGGTGAGCAGAGGAGATTTCTCCCGTACCAAAGCTGACTGGTCAACAGAGATGCCGCCGGCAATATAGGGATTATAAAACTCCGCATATTGGCCAACGATCAGCTTGGCCAACCAGGCAGGGTTAGCCCCACCTGAATCAATCTTCTTAATCAGCTCTTGGAGAACAACCTTGTAAGGCCAGCCAGTGTTTGGCGAGAAACCTTCTGACCCTACCACGTACTCTATCTCAGTTCGGCTTAGCTCGTAGCAAACCTCTGCCATGTTCATCAGGCAGGTGTCCATACCAAGAATGGCGATCTTATGGCCGTCCTCTGTGATCTTCTTGAAAACCTCCTGTAGCTCTGAGATGCTCAGCGCATCCGAAGGATTCTCATCGCGGAGCAGAAAATCGTCATCGGTTCCGCTCCCGTGCCCTACGAGCACCACCATAAAATTCTCAGCTTTGTACTCGGCGATTCCCCAGCGCATGAAATCCAACAGGTTAGCTGGCTCACCAGTGTTGGTTTCGGCAGCCGTCCAGGGAAGGGCATCCTCTTCGAGTGAGGTCCCGGGATGACCAGGTGAGCTTGCGGCAGGTCTTAAGAGGTAGCGCCGTGTTCGAGTTTTCACTCCGCTGGGATCAAACTGGGCAACGACCGTCAAGTCATTGGTGGGAACCAGACCCTCCTTCATCTCCGTCAAGCTATAGACACACTCCTCGCTGAGGTTATTATCGCCCGCCATGTAAACCATTATGGTCCATTTTCTTGAGTTGTCTTCGCCCATGGTGAGTCTCCTGCTAGTGGTTCATGAGTTACGTTTGGCGGTGACGCCGTTTGAGTTGATGTGCGAGTGAAACCGTCAGAGCGTCGGCCAGTGAGAATGCGAGCGAACTCTAATACAGACTTCCAGGAAGTCAAGAACAATCTTTAGCTGACCGGCTGCTATCACTTGGCCTTATAAGATTCCAATCCCAAGCTGTTTCCTCACTCAGTATGCTGAGCTTCGACAAAACATTTCGCAGTGGCAGGTGGGATCGTTGCTTCACTCCCCGATGCCCCACCGATCCATTCGTGATAAGTCCGAAAATGACTGGCAACTCTTTGGGTCACGAGTCCGTCCAAACGCAAGAAGACTCCCCATCACCGTTCTAAAGCTGCAAGACGATCGGTCTCCCCGAAACCCAGCAGGGCTTCGTTCGGCAAGAGCTTCTAGACTATGCCTTCTTGAGACATCCGCGTTCTGCGAATGGTCAGGAGTTAGAGTGTCGAACACAAGCTGTCTTCTCGTTCGAGACAGTGATCTTCCCGCTCGATGAGTAGTCTCCCCGGGTCAACATCATTTTGCTGAGGGCTTGAACTGCAGCACGTTGGTCCAGGCCCACGCTGTTCGTTCAGCTTCGGCTCTACCCGAGGAGTACGACTATGAAACAGACATTTGTCATGACCATCGCCGTGGTCTTGTTAGCAGTTGCGGTTCCGTTAGCGGTGCTTATCAGTGCTCAGGTGAGGAGTGAGTCGTCAGGCAAGGACAAAGGTGGCGACGGGAAAGCTGCTGGGATGCCGGCTGATGCCGGGATGCAGACCGGTGCTTACCGCCTCTCTGGCCCATTCACGCACCAGAACCTCACCATTTATCTCATTCACGGAAAGAACATGATTGAGGGCAGATCGTTCCTGACGCTGCAGGAAGCGCTCGAGCAAAAGAAGGTGGTGGTTTATGAGACGAAGGACGTGAATGAGCTCTCCATCGAGAATCGTTCGACCCAGGATATCTACGTCCAAGCCGGGGATATTGTAAAAGGCGGCCAGCAAGATCGCGTGTTAGCTGTTGATCTGATTGTGCC
>JAMQPI010000672.1 GCA_023717565.1 Pyrinomonadaceae bacterium
TCGAGTAGTGTTGCGTAGACCGACCCGACGCTACCGCGCTACGGTACTGACTTCATCACACTCGGTTGAGTTTTCAGTCTTCGATCAACCACAATTGAGGCCTGCCAGGATGTTGTATTTTTTCCATTTGCCCCAATACACCTCGGATATTTCCCTGGCGATGCGGCAGGTAGTGAACTGGTTGTCACCGAAGTCCGCATTACTTAGCACGACAATCCCCAGACTCTCCATTGTCTTAGGGGCAACCCTCTTACCGGCTTCCGGAACCGGCCAGGTTGAGGCGCGGGCCCAATAGCCACGCCAGCCCAACCATACGCCGCGATGGCATTCAGCACGGCTTTCATATTTCCTGATAACGCGCTTACCGTTTTCTTCGGCTTCGACTTCAAACTTATCGTTGAGTAGATTCCAGCCTAAGCCATAGTTCACTTTCTTGCGATTCTTGAGCTGTTCGGGCGCCCACAAAACTTCACGAGTGGTCTTGCCGTCGACCTTCAACCCCTGCATCTCGTCCTGGTGCAACCCTACCTCCCATGTTGCCAGGTCTTCAATTGTCGAGTGAATATTGCCATCGCCAGTGATGAAGTTCAGCGGAGTGTAACCAACTGGAACAAATCGGCCCCCCACGCGGTTGTAGCACTTGGCGTGATTGACTATTTCCGGAGCGTCAGGAGAGAAGCGACTGAGTTCATCAAACACGTACGTGTGTGGCATCTGAAACTGCTTGAATATCACTTCACTTAGGAAGTCCGCGAACCGCATGTTGGTTACGCTTGCTACCAATTCTGCGAGCACCACATAGCCTGAATTTGAATAGTCAAATTCGGTATCTGGATCCTTGGCCAGTAGTTTCTGCGACGTTATCCAGCGCAGCACGTCCTTGTTTGTAATTTCCTTCTTCCTTTTTTTCAGCATCTTTGGATACCAATCATTCGGCTCTGCCAGGGCCTTTTCGTACCAGTCTTCAGCAGCTCGCCGCGAGGCTACGTGGAGCTTCGTGTAATCCGGTAGCCCGGACGTGTGGTGGATCAAATCCGCTACCGTTATCGAGTCGGCGTAACGTGGCAGGCCTTTGAAGAACTTCGAGAGAGGATCCTTTAGGTCGAGCAGTTTAAAAATTTCACAATCGAGAACTGCCATGGCAGTAAACTGCTTAGACAACGAACCCAGATCAAAAATCGTATCCAGTGTTATTTTTGCGTTGGTTTCGAGATTCGCATAACCGTAGCAGTTCAGGTGTACGAGCTTGCGGTTGAACCTGACCGCCACGGCTACGCCAGGAAGGCGCTCGCGGTCTTCGGGGTTGGTGAGGTGAGCTCCCAGCTCAGACATGATCTCATTTATGAATTTATCAATCCGCGGTTCATTCGGCAGCGCGTTTCGATCCAGGTTAAGGTGAACTTCTCTCGAAGCCATTAGTACCTCCGAAATAGACTCTGACGTGCTGCTCTGATTATGACGATTGGATACAGCCGAGACACGAACGCTTCAACCGTTCACCATCAACCACAATTGAAGTTATTCATGATGTTGTCTTTTTTCAATGGGCCCCAATACAGCCGGGATATGTCCTGAGCGATACGGCAGGTATTGAACTGGTTGTTATTACTCAGAACGACAATCCCCAGACTCTCAAATGTGTTTGGGTCAACACTCTTACCCGTTTTTGGAACGACCCACCTTGAGCCACGGGCAACGTAGCTGCGCCAGGCTAACCACACGCCGCGATGGTATTCAGCACGACTTTCATATTTCCTGGTAACTCTCTTACTCTTGTCTTTGACTTCGTATTTATCGTGAAGTAAATTCCAGCCCCAACCATAGTCCACTCGCTTGCGATTCTTGAGCTCTGCTGGCCTCCACAAAGCCTCACGAAAGCCTTCAAAGTACGTACTGGAAGACAAGTTATCTAGCGCGTTGAGGAGGTTCTCCCAAATTGCCATGTCCACAATTGTCGAGTGAACGTTACCGTCTCCAGTGATAAAGTTCATGGGAGTGTAACCAACCGGGACAAAGCCCTGGCCGTTCACGCGGTTATAGCACCTGGCGTGATTGACAACTTCCGGAGCGTCATCAGAGAAGTTGCTGACTTCATCAAACACATAGGTGTGTTTCATCCCAAACTGGCCAAACAACTTTCCCTTAACGAGGGATGCGAACCGCTTTCTGGTCACTTTTCGCACCAGTTCTGCGAGTACTACATAGCCTGAATTTGAATACATGAATTCAGTGTCTGGAGGGCGGGGCAGTAGGGTGTGTGCCGCTATCCACTTCAGCACGTCCTTGTTGGTAATTTCCTTCTTTCGGTTCAGCATTTTTGGATACCATTCATCTGGCTTTGCGAGGGCAGCGTCGTACCAATCTTTCTCCGCTCGCCTTGACTCTACATAGATGTCGACGTAATCCGGTAGCGCGGACGTGTGGTGGATCAAATCCTCGACCGTTATGTCGTCGGCGTAACGTGGAAATTCTTTGAAGAACTTAGAGAGACGATCGTTTAGGTCGAGCTTCTTACGGTTAATAAGGTCGAGAACCGCAAGGGCAGTAAACTGCTTGGACAAAGAGCCCAGATCAAAAATCGTATCCGGTGTTATTTTCGCCCCGGTTTCAAGATTCGCATAGCCGTAGCAGTTCAGGTGTACCACTTTGTTGTCCTTCCTGACTGCCACGGCTGCGCCAGGAACGCGATCGCGGTTTTTAGGTTTCAGGTGAGCCCCCAGCTCATACAAATGCTGGTTTACGATTTCATCAATCCGCGGATCAATCGGCAGCGCATTTCGATCCAGGTTGAAAAGGTCATCTAGGGCGATTCCTGGTTGTTCTCTGTCAACTTTTTTCGAAGCCATTGGATCTCCGGAACAGAATGAATGTGACGAGTGCGCATACTAAGACAATCGCTTGAGCAATCAAACAAGAGAGAAGGGAACGTGTGCTTTAAGCTTCAGCTTCGCGCATCGCTTCCTCGAGGTCTTTCTGCTTGATGCCCTCGCTTCCGTGATACCTGATGAATTGCGGTATCAAGGCAGAGATTACGACTGTTCCTACTACGCACAAAATTCCGCCCGATACGATCGACGTTCTAACGCTAAAAAGCGTGGCGACAATTCCGGCTTCCACGTCGCCAAGTTTTGGTCCGGACGTGTAGCTGATCATCTCCAATCCGGCCAGCCGCCCGCGCAGGTGATGGGGAATCGTTTGGCTCCAGATTGTCATCCGGAAAATCGCGCTAATCATATCGAAACCGCCTGCCAGCGCCAGACAAAAAAGAGCTAGATACAGATTCTGCGCCAAACCGAAAAAGATTATGGCCACGCCCCAGAGCGCGGCCGCCACAGCGACAAACAAGCCGTGACGATTGACTTTTTTAGCCCAACCGGAAGTAAGAGTGGCAACGAGTGCACCGACTGAGGGCGCCGCGTAGAGCAATCCAACTGTGCCCGCCCCAAAATTTGCAGCCATCGCCGGGAAGAGGGCAGTCGGCATGCCGAAGAACATTGCGTTCATGTCGATCAGATACGTTCCGAGAATGTCCTTGCGTCGCCAGGCGTAATGCAAACCTTCGACGACAGATTTGAAAGTTGGATGTTTTTCGACTTGCGTCGGGGCCGACACGGCGCGAATCATGAACACGGCAGTGAGTGAGGCAACAAAAGTCACCAGGTCTATCGCGTAGGCAGTTGTCGCGCCGTATCTCGCCAGGATGATACCGGCGACTGATGGGCCGATGATGGTTGTCACGTTCCAACGTAGAGCATTCAAAGCACTCACTGACGCCATTAGTTCCAGTGGCACTATTTTTTGCATCAGTGATTCAAATGAAGGTCGCTGCAAAGCAACCAGTCCGGCATGAAGGGCGGCGCAAACAAAGAGCAACCACACCCGTGGATGCGCGAGGGTTGAATTGAAGATGAGCACTGCCGTTACCAGGGATTGCCCGACTTCCGTCAGCCGCAACATTTTTCGTTTATCGATAAAGTCGGCATAGGCGCCGCCGACGAAAGCCATCAGCAAGATCAAAACAAATTCCGACGCGCTTAATAGACCGACTAGTAGAGTTGAACCCGTCAACTGGTAGACCTGAACCGGCAACACCACAAAACTCATCGCCGTCCCGAAGGTAGAGATCAGTTGTCCAAAAAAGAGCAGACGATAATCGCGGGAGATCCGTAAAGGCGAGATGTCTAGAAGCATTAATTAAGCAAGGACAAGCAGCCAGACCAGCAACCGCCAAGACGCGCGGCTCGCTTCCTATGTTGACGGATAGAGACGAAAGCGGCAAGTGATCAATCTGGGGCGTGGCTCGCGAATGGGGGAATCAATGATGTTGGACAAGAGAGCACCCACTCAGCGTCCCTGGCTTGCAAGTGGGCGACTTTTGGCCTTGAGTGATGGCATACTCAGCAGGTTTTCAACTGAACTCGGAATCACTTCCAACCATTACCAAACAAGAAGGTAAACCTATGCGCCGGTTTCTTGTCTGTGTTCTCCTTGTCTCTTGCTCTTCGCCTGTCTCGACTTCGCTGGCGCAACGGTCTACCCAGCGTCACACCAGTCGACATCTTGCTGCAGTCGACAACTCTCTCTCCTTACCCCGTAGTACGCCAGAGAGGCAGGGTATTGCATCCTCCGATATCCTGGACTTCGTCGACACCGCTGACCGCCAGATCGACACGATGAACAGTTTCATGCTCGTTCGGCACGGGTATGTTGTCGCAGAAGGTTGGTGGGGCCCATACGATGCGGCGACCCCGCATATCCTGTACTCGCTGAGTAAGAGTTTTACTTCCACTGCCGTCGGGATCGCTATAGCAGAAGGAAAATTGAGCCTCGATGACGAAGTACTCAAGTTTTTTCCTGAAGACGCTCCCGCTGAGCCCTCTATCAACCTGAAGTCGATGCGAGTGCGCGACCTGCTGCGCATGGCTACCGGCAATCAGACCGAAGCGCAAATTAGGGCCGGCGATGTGCCCTGGACCAGGACGTTTCTGGCCCATCCGGTTCCATTCAAACCGGGCACCCACTTCCTCTACAACTCGCCGGCTACCTATATGCTGTCCGCGATTGTGCAGAAGGTGACGGGGATGACGGTGTTGGCCTATCTCCAACCGAGATTGTTTGAGCCACTCGGTATCGACAAACCGAGATGGGTGGCCAGTCCGCAGGGAATCACGGCAGGCGCTTACGGTCTGTCGCTGCGCACAGAAGACATCGCACGGTTCGGACAATTGTATCTGCAGAAAGGAAAGTGGAGAGGCAAACAACTAATCCCGTCGCAGTGGATCGAAGAGGCAACCGCCAGGCAGACCTCGAATGGCTCCTCCCCAAATAGTGATTGGGATCAGGGATATGGCTATCAATTCTGGCGTTCACGCCATAACACCTATCGGGGCGACGGAGCCTTCGGGCAGTACTGCATGGTTATCCCCGAGCTAGATGCGGTGGTGGCGATCACCAGCGGTGTTCGCGACATGCAAAGCGTAATGAATCTTGTCTGGACCAAGCTGCTCCCGGCCATGAAGCCGAATCGTCTTCCCGAGAATGCCGTTGCTCGACGAAAGCTCGAAGCCCAACTTGCCGGCGTGTTGGTCAAACTCCCGTCCGGGCAAGCGACTATGCCAGCCGCCTCGAGGGTCTCCGGAAAGTGGTTTGAATTTCCTGATAACGATCGCGGTGTGAAGGCGGTCTCGTTCGACTTCAACTCATCATCTCCTGCGCTGATCGTTCGCACCACGGGTGGAGAGATACGGACTCCCATTGGAATTGGATCATGGAGCAAGAGCCCAAACGGCTTCGCCAACGGACTAGATAAGTTCCTGAGCGTGCCGGAGCAACCATTTGTGGCCGCCAGTGGGGCGTGGTCAGCGGATGATACATTCAACGTAAAGCTTGTTCTCTACCAAACGCCGTTTTATTCAGCGCTAACATTCAAGTTTGACGGCGCTCGTCTCCTGCTCGACTCCGAGAACAACGTTGCTTTTGGTCCTCGAAATCTGCCGCAGTTGGTTGGACAGGCCGCATCAACTCGCTAATATTTCTTGCCAGAGATACACACGATCCACGAAAACAGACGAAACCGCACGAAACGGTAGTCCTATTTCGTCCCATTTGGTGTGATTTAGTGGATCGTTTTTTGGGATCGGGTTCTCAAGGATGAACGGTTTTGGTCACAAGTTCAATCATCGCGGGAGAAACGACAGGACGTTCTGCCAATCCTCGGCCTCTGTCGTGGCCCATAAGCGGAGTAACCCCTCGATGGCATGATGATAAGACAATTCCTGTGAGATCAGAATCAGACCTGGGCTTGACCGAGTCTCGATGAATCGAGCGAAGTGTTCCGGCATAGTACTAACATCGTGAGACACCAGCAGTCTCCCATCGTTGGCAGCAATCGCCAGTACAGCCTGGTCATTTAAGCCAGCGAGCCCCGCATCATGAGCTGTTCTGAAATCAATAGTTGGCTCGCGGCGTCTGAGGCCCGCGGATGGGCCGGCGCAGGTCGGCATCTGCTTGAAATCGAACCTTCAGGATCGAACCCCTTGTCCTTCTTCAAGCTTCTGATACAGGAGCGGATGAGCTGCACGCGCTTGGAGTCGCAGGGCGTCAAACTTGGCAAGGTTGCGTCGTAGGTGGGCGTCGACTTCGGCGCGGTGAGCGAGGTAATAGGTAATCGCGCCGTAAACCTGCTCAAGCGTGAAGGTGTCATAGCTATCTGCGATACTCTCCGGAGAAAGACCGCTGAGAAAATCATAGACAACTGAATCGAGCGAGACACGACTGCCCGTGACCTGGTATGCGCCTTCAACGTCCATTACGTAGCTTGTTTCCATTCAGCAACTCCTTCCTTTGCATTCTAATCCAGGACACGACCGCTATCAACGTTGATGAAGGAATCCCTCGCGGACGAGGCGCCGCGCCGGGACGAGTTTGCTGTTGTCGTCGAGATCGTAGGGTAGGTTTTGTAGTGCTAAAGCCTAGGGATTCTAACACTGTTGGTCCGACTGACGTCAGGTTCGTGAAACTGCTTGCAAGCTTGCGTAAACGGTCGGTCGTTAATTAGGATGCGCCAGACATTTCAGATTGAAGTTTCGGGAT
>JAMQPI010000696.1 GCA_023717565.1 Pyrinomonadaceae bacterium
TTGATCTCAACCTACTAGGCTTCTCCAATCTTCTGGGGATCGATCCTTTTCTCAAGGATGACGTCATCTATCAGAACGGCGTCAGGGTTCTGAGTAAAAACATCGACGCACTTAACCAGGAGTTTGACCTGGTAATGCTCCATCATTCTTTTGAGCACATGCCTGAGCCGCTCCCTACGCTTCGAAAGGCTTACGAATTGGTCAAGCCGGGGCATTACCTTCTGCTGCGAATACCTCTCGCCGGATCCTTTGCGTGGCGGAAGTATGGAGTTAACTGGGCCTCATTGGACGCGCCGCGGCATCTTTATCTCCATACGCCCAACAGCGTTCAGATCCTGGCATCTCAAGCCGGATTTGAGGTTGCGGAGGTAGTATATGACTCAGACGGATTCGCGCATTGGGGCAGCGAGTTGTATCTGAGGGATATTCCGCTTACGGACAAGAGATCGCCATGGGGGGGGAATAGCAAACAAACCGCATTCAGTCGGGAGGAATTGACCCAGTTCACTGAGCAGGATGAAAACCTAAATAGATCCGGCGAAGCTGATTGTGCGGCCTTTTATCTCTACAAGCGATAGCGGTCTGCCACCCGCCTGTAGGAATGCTAGTATTAATTCCGGATGAATCCCGCAGTTTCTGTAGTAATCCCAACTTACAACGGAGCCGCCTTTATTGGTGGGGCCTTGTCGTCAGTCTTTTCGCAGACTCGGAAGCCTGATGAAGTAATCGTAGTAGACGACGGATCCCGCGACCAAACCTCGGCGATTGTTAACTCGGTAGCATCAGAGGCGCCGATGCCCGTGCGTTTCCTGCCGCTCTCCCGGAATAGCGGTGGCCCCTCGCGCCCTCTAAATGTTGGTATTCAATCAGCCCGCGGCGATCTTCTGGTTATCCTCGAACAAGACGATCTGATGAGACCCAATCGCATCGACGTGCAAGTCCGGGCGCTCAGCGGCTCTCCAGATTGCAGCTTAGCGCTTAGTCGTTTTTGTGTAATGGGAAATGAAGAAGGGGACATGAGCCCGATCTGGCCTACCTCACAGTTTTCAGATCTCTCCAGCCAACTGGACGCGGCTGCGGAGTTCTCGATACCGGAGTCAAAAGCCGCCTTCAATGCGCTAATGAAGAAGAACTTTGCCGGTACGAATAGCAACTTCTGCTTTACCCGAAAGTCTTACAATCTGATTGGCGGCTTCGACGAGCAGATCACGACCTGCACGGACCTTGATTTCATTCTTAGAGCAGTGCTGGTGGCTCCTATACTTGTGATCAACGAAGTGCTGCTGGACTATCGTTGGCGTGCTGGAAGTCTTAACCGAACCGACATGTTCAAAACCGATCTCGAACTCGGCACCGTGAGGTTAAGGGCAGCCCTTGAAAGACCTGAATGGGCAGGCAAGCACCTCAACACTCTGGAAGATGCGGCGCTGAGTCTGGCCAAACAGGCCCTGCGGCGGAAAGATCTGTCGAGTGCTATTCTGGTGGCGTCGGCGTTTCTGACCAGATCCGGAATTGGCGCTTTAGGGCCGCTGATCAAGAGAAGAGTGATAAGCCGACCTCAAGCGGGCAACGCCGACGGCTGATCCGGCAAAGCCTCGCAGGTCAGGAAATGGAGCGTGAGGCGAATTCAGCCTTTTGGATAATCAAGTAATGAACTATCGCAGCGTTGCAGACCTTAACGATCACATAGTCAGCTGGCTGGGTGAGCTCCCGAGAGATTTGGAAGTAATCGTGGGA
>JAMQPI010000731.1 GCA_023717565.1 Pyrinomonadaceae bacterium
TGACGCAGCGGGAGATCTAGTCACGACCTCTGAAATCAGAAATGGGCAAACCAAGACGATGAGTTTGGCCTATGACGGCGATGGCAAGTTGCTCTATGAGTCAGTCAACGGCACTACTTCTGACTATCTGATTCGCTCAACCGTCCTCGGAGCAGTGCTAACCAAGCTTACAGCGACGGGGGGCAAAGATATTACCTACGTGCCAGCCAACGGCTTGGTGGCTCCGATGCAGAACGAGAATCCCGGCTTTACGCCGTTTATGTCGTGGGTGCAGCGCGACGCATTGGGAGTCCAGGAGCGGCAAAGTAACACCGCAGACAATGTGAAAGCGTATGATCCTTTTGGCGGTTTGATCCCGAACACGCAACCACCGTTGGGTGGTGGGCCACCGCCGTATGTACCCTTTTACGGCGCGACCTATGGCGGCCTTAGTTGGAATAGCTTTGCTAATGCTAACAATCTTGCGGCTGGCTGCAACGTGGGTGGCTTCCCGATGGATTGCAGTAGAGCAATGATTGGAGCGATGGGGCTGGATTTTGCGATGAACTTAGGGTTTCATCTGGATAACGTGACTGCGGAGGCCAGTTACACCGTAAGTCGAACATTTACTACGAAACAGTGGATAAATGATCCCGTTCAGGAAAGACCAACGCTTAAGCGCCGTCGGCATTCATCTGATCCCGGTCCTGAGTGGGATGAACGTGGACTCGGTCACTGGCTCATCAGAACTTGGGCCTCCATTTTTACTCTCAATCATGAAGTCCTTGAGCCGCAGAAACCGTCGAGGCAGACCTATTCGCCGAAAGATCTAAAGGGAACAGTGACCGCTTTAGCAAGTGGAAAGTGCGCGACGTTCCTTGAGCGGTTGTACAGAACCGTGGCTGGCATGAACCCTCAGCGCGCACCACAGTCAAAGGATTTCAACATCTTGGACGTTTTCAATTCAGTTACTAGTAGACCAGGAGCCGTTGTCATCACGCCGGATCTGCGCAGCCCAAGCGGCAGGCCGATTGGTGGTACGATTTCAGGCACTCTGGGCGACTCTGTTGATCCGGCGACGATCACGATAAACGCAATCACCTACTATGGAACGTTGCCCAAAGCGGGCCGGGATTTTGCTGAATATTCTTATGCTATAAGAGCCATACATGAATCCTTCCACTTCGCTGCTAAAGGAGGTGGCTACGGAGACTATGAATTGGCTCGGGCAGTTAGTGCGATCACGGGAGCACCTGTCCCCGAAGGTGACGTATTTGTCAAGAGTGATTTCTGGAACGATGAGTTGGAGAGAAGATGTCCAGAGATTAGGAGGTAACATGCACCGACTACTCAAATTCCTTATATGTTTCTCGTTGCTATTCAGTACAACAAACCCGCAGACCAAAGGGTGGCGAGGAATCGTCCCGCTACAATCCGCAAAAGCTGACGTCGAATTAATCTTAGGTCTGCCTTCAAAAGAAGCTGGGCACTATGCCTTTTATCAGTTTTCGAACGAAGTCGTAACAATCTGGTATGCCGTTGAGACATGCGATAGTCGAGGTGGACGCGGCTGGAAGGTAGCGCGCGGTACGGTCGTTGAGATCACTGTGAGTCCAACAAGAGCCCTGAACGTCGCCGAACTTAAGTTAGACTTAAGTAAGTTCAAGAAAGAAGTTAACCCACACTTTCCAGACGAGTCTTTGTATAGAAATGATAAGGAGGGCTTCGGAGTGGAAACTATACGGGAGATGGTCACCGCGCTTCGTTATTACCCTTCTGAGGATCAAAATCATCTTCGTTGCGTTGCCGACGACAAGCAGAAGCAACGACAGCAGTCTTCAATTACCCAACTCACAGCAGAAGAGAAGGCGATGATCGACCGATTCATGACCTGTTTGGCCCAAGAAACAGATTCAACCGGTTGGATCAGAATTGATATCGCGAGACGTCACGCTGGTGATTCGGATTTGACTGATATGGTCTTTCGATTTGTGAAAGAGAAATACAGCTCAAAGATCAATCGAGTCTCGGTAATGGCAGGGGCATTTAATCAAAACCAAGAGATAGAATTCTTTGTAATTCCCCCTGATGGGAAGCCAATGCCTTTCAGACCATAACAGGGTCCGCAGAACCCTTTACCGACGGGCGAGCTTGAAAGAGTCCGTGGCGATGTTGAGAGATTAATAGCCGCAACGATGTGTGCTGTGATCTTCTGTTGTTGCCAGGCGTGATACAGCGTTGAATAGCTGACGCATCCTGCCGGTTGGACCAGTTCGCCGTTTCTTCTTGCCGCCAGTACCCGCCAAATCTTCCACAGAAACATTCGGCGCTGATCACTTTGGGCAGTTGGTCTGGACAGAGCGCGACCGGGTGACGTTGTGACGTCACTTGGAAGAAGAGGTGGCGCGCGCTTGGTCTCGTTGCAGTTTGAACCACTCTGCCGTGATCAGTAGCATCCGCTGTCTTTGACTCTCTGGCAGACCTACCGACTCCCTTCCTGACTTGCCTTGCACGCCTTTGATCGACTAGCTTTCACTTTCACTAATGAGTTTCAGTCGTCCCCGTCCCTTGCGCCGTAGCCATGCCATTTAGCTGGAAAAATCTAATCTCGATTGCCTCGGCCTTTGTCCTGGCTGTGGCGCTGACTCCGATAATTCGCGCGGCGGCCCGGCGACTCGGGATGGTCGCCAAGCCCAAGACCGACCGTTGGCACAAACAGCCGACCGCCATGCTGGGCGGGGTTGCCATCTGGGCGGCGGTAGTCATCAGCTACATAGCCTTCATTGACAAGACTCCCATCGGCTGGCGCATCGTTGTGGCCAGTACTTTTCTGTTTTTCGTGGGTCTCGTCGATGATGTAATCCACACCAAACCCTACCAGAAGTTGATCGGCCAAATTATGGGGGCGGCGTACATCATCTACTACGGCCTGAGTCTGCCCTGGACCAACTCGTTGCCACTGAACATGGCCCTGACCATCTTCTGGTTGATTGGCATCACGAACGCTCTGAACCTGCTCGACAACATGGACGGGCTTGCAGCCGGCATTTCGGTGATCGCGTCGTGCTTTCTCGGCGTGAGCTTCTTGAATACCGGCCAGGTGGGCGAAGCCCTGGTGGTCCTGACGTTCGCCGGGGCGCTGCTCGGCTTCTTGATTTACAACTCTAATCCAGCGTCGATCTTCATGGGTGATTGCGGGTCGCTGTTCGTGGGATTTTTCCTCGCCAGTACAGCTTTGGTAAATGTTTCCGGAGGACGCTCCAGAAGCTTCTTACCCGTGCTCGCGGTTCCCATCCTGGTGCTGTTTATTCCGATCTTCGACACCACGTTCGTCACAGTCCTGAGAAAGATCTCCGGCCGTTCGGCATCGCAGGGTGGTCGCGATCATACTTCCCACCGGCTCGTAGCTCTGGGCATGTCGGAACGCCATGCCGTCTGGATGCTATATGGTTTGGCGGCTCTCTCCGGGATTCTCGCCTTATTGGTCCAACGCATGAAGTTGGACGTAAGTCTGGCCGCGATAGCCGGCTTCACGATCCTGCTGACCTTGTTGGGGGTGTATCTCGCCGGGGTGAAGGTTTATGAGGCCGACGAAATTTCGCTCAAGGACAAATCGCCGTTTGCCTTTCTCATCGACTTTTCCTACAAGCGGCGGATCTTTGAGGTCTTGCTGGACGTGGTGCTGATTATCCTCTGCTACTGGAGTGCCTATGCCATAAAGTTTGGTGCACTCTCCGAAAGTGCTGCCTGGAAACTTTTTCTCCGGACCCTTCCGGTCCTGGTATTCGTGAAGATGGCCACCTTCCTGGTCATGGGTGTCTACCGTGGACTCTGGCGTTACACCAGCATCGACGATCTAATAGTTTTCGTGAAAGCGGTCGTGCTCAGCTCTGTCGGGAGTGTCCTAGTGGTGCTCTTTGCGTTTCGTTTTCAAGGTTTTTCGCGCACCGTTTTCCTGCTTGATGGACTCCTGATGTTCATGTTTCTCGCCGGGAGTCGCCTGGCCTTTAGGCTCTTTCGGCAATTGTTGCCGGCGCCAAATAGTCAGGACGGTACGCGAGTTCTAATTTACGGCGCAGGCGATGGCGGCGAGTTACTACTACGGGAAATCTTGAACAATCGCGACCTGAAGTACTCGCCGGTCGGGTTCCTGGATGACGACCCGGCCAAGAGCGGTAAAGTGATTCATGGATTAAAGGTACTCGCCGCCAATGGCGATCTGACAGCGGTTTGTAAACAGCATGAGGTCAATGAGTTGTTGATCTCCAGTTCAAAGATGTCGGACGAGCGCGTTCAGGAAATCGTGCTTCGTTGCAATGAAGCAGAGATTACCGTAAGGCGCATGCGCATCACGATCGAAGAACTGAGACCAAACTAGAAGCAACCATGGCTGAAGAAATAGCTCATATTGATTCCACCAGGCTGCTCGTCCGCGCGGTCATGATCTTGATCCTGGTGCTGGCCTTGTCGGCTTCGTGGTTTGTTACTCGCTGGTATCTGGGCAACACGCTCGCGGAATATTCAGGCTCTGATGAAAACGGAGTTGAAACGGTCAGGCGAGCTGTATCCTGGGCACCCAGTGATCCGCTTACTCACTGGCGGCTGGGGGCAGTCGGCCAGCGGCAGTTGCTGCCTGATCAACTTCACCAGGTGGTCGCGGAGTATGAAAAGGCCGCCAGCCTCTCGCCGAATGACTACCGGTTCTGGATGTCGCTGGGCACTGCGCTTGAGCAATGGGGCGAAATCGACCGCGGCGAAAAGGCGCTCCGGCGAGCGACAGAACTCGCGCCTTCCTACGCTTACCCTCGTTGGTATCTGGGAAACCTGCTCCTGCGCAGCGGTCGTTATGATCAAGCCTTTGCCGAACTCCGTCGCGCGGCCGACGCTGATCCTGAACTTAGATCCCAACTACTTAATCTGGCGTGGGCCATTTACAACAAGAACCTGGACTCTTTTGTTGAAGCAGTAGGCACCTCGGCCAGTGCTCGCGCGGAGTTGGCTGTGTATCTGGTGGGACGACAGAGATTCGAGGATGGGATTCTGTTATGGCAACGTTTGAACGAAGCTGAAAAGCGAGCAAATCGAACCAATGGTGACGCAATAGTCGACGCCCTGGTTGCCGCCAAGCGTTTCCATCAGGCGGCTGAGGTGGCCAATGATCTGGTTCCCACCGCCGCCTATCGCACCGGCGAGGGCAAGTTTGTTGATGGTGGCTTCGAGGACGATCTGATTCCTCAAACCGGATCAGTTTTTGGGTGGCAGGTAAAATCTGTACAGCAGGCGCAAGTTGGCATCGATCCAAACCGAGGTCACAATAGCACTCGGAGTTTGCGTGTCGTTTTTCAGGTACCCGCTCATCTGGAGTCAATCAGCGTTTCGCAACTCGTGCCGGTCAAGCCCGACACTGAGTACGAGTTTGAGTGCTACGTCAGATCGCAGGATCTTCAGAGTGCTGCTACCCCTCGGATTGAGATTGCCGATGCTGCTGAAGGACAAGGTCTGGCCGGCTCAGAGCAGGCTGCAGCGCGAACTACCGATTGGCAGCGAATCGGTCTCACCTTCAAGACCGCTGCCAAGACTGAAGCCGTGACGGTAAAGATCGTTCGGACTTCCTGCCCCGATGAGCCGGTTTGTCCGATTTTTGGCACCGTATGGTATGACGACTTCATTTTCAAACGCCGAAACTAGTCCCCCAGGAGTAGCGAACATCGAGGTCTCCGATCGCGGGACGGAAGTCTCTAGTCCCCAGGTCGCGGAGCCAACGGTTTCTCGCGTCCCGCATACGTTGGCGAGCAGGTTCATTTTTTTGAACCTTTGCGTCGCCATTGTCCTCTCAGCGCTGGCGTTTGGGACCGTCCACTACTGGTCCCTGGTTCTCTTCAGTTTAAGCGCTCTTGGCACCCTGGTCCTCTGGGTTATCGACGCCTGGAGCCTGGGCAAGTTGCGCATCAGTCGGAATGCCTTGCAGATACCACTGCTGGGAGTGTTGGCACTGGGTTTGATTCAACTTCTCCCCTTGGGCAACTCGCCGGTCAGCGGAGGACTTACGGTGCCAGCGTCCAGAGCTCTCTCTTTCGATCCTTACTCAACCAGGATGGCGCTCGTACAGTTAGCCACGTTGCTGCTTTATTTCGCGGCGACGTTGGTGTTCACCGATTCCCCTCATCGACTAAAACTGTTGGTTAGAACGATCACTATTTTTGGTTTCTTCCTGGCCATCTTTGGATTGACACAATCCTTCGTAAGTCCAAACAGAGTCTACTGGGTCCGTGAACTCGCCCAGAGCACTGCCTTTGGTCCTTTTATCAACCGTCACCACTTTGCGGGTTACATGGAATTGACGCTGGGGCTACCGCTGGGTCTGCTCTTCGCTGGGTCGTTGGAGAAGGAGAAGAGATTTATCTATCTCTTCGCGGCCCTCTTGATGGGTGTGGCCCTGATCATGACCAACTCACGCGGTGGCATCATTAGTGTGGTGGCAGAAATACTGTTCCTGGTGGCGCTTACCATGTTTCGCAAGCGCAAGCGACGAGGTACCGAGGACAAGGCACAACGCGTCAGAAATGCGGCACTGCGGAGCGCTCTCGCGCTAGCCCTGATTGTCGGACTCTTTGCCGGGGTTGTGTTGCTGGGTGGTGAGTCAGTGTTGACCCGGTTCGTAGGCACGGTGAATTCGGACGACCCGACAACCGGACGCGCGCACTTTTGGAGTGTGACCACAGACATCATCAAGGCCCATCCATTTCTCGGCACCGGGTTGGGGGCTTTTGCGGTCGTCTACACTCGCTACGATTCGCGCAACGGTCTTTATCGATTGGAGCAGGCCCACAACGATTACCTGCAGGTCTTATCAGACGGCGGCATCGTGGGAGCTGTGCTGGGACTCTTCTTCATCGTGATGTTGTTCCGGATGGGATTTGCGCGCCGGGAGTCTCGCGATGGGTTCAGAAGCGGGGTAGCCATCGGCGCTCTGGCCGGATGTTTCGCGGTGCTGGTCCATAGTTTTTTTGATTTCACGCTACATACGACTTCTAATGCGCTTCTGTTTCTGGTGCTGGCCGCGCTGGCCACGATGAATGGTCGCGTGGAGCAACCAACTGCACCGCGTAGACGCCGGCGTAGTTCGCGCCCGAGTCCCGAGCCAATAAAGATTCAACCGTGAAGGGATGGGACGGGGAGACGGGGAGACGGGGAGATGGGGCGACGCGGGGACACGGAGAGGGGAGACACGGGGATGCGGGGACACGGGGACACGGAGACGCGGGGATGGGGGACACGGGGATGGGGAGACGATGAAAATGAAAGTAACTGAGGCAGAAGATCCGAACCAAGATTCGCAAGCCCCCACTCGTCCCCGTGTCTCCCCGTCCCCGCGTCTCCCCGTCTCCGAGTCTCCTCGTCCCCGTGTCTCCCCTTCTCCCCTTCTCCCTGTCTCGTCGCCAGGCCAGAACTCCGTTCCCGGCCTCTGTTTGGCGTCGACCTTGAAGTATGGCAAGGCGGATGCACTGAACCATAAGATTGGCGGGAAATGGGTCAACTTCAGCGCGGAAACCTTTGTAGAGCGCGTGCGGCATGTTGCGCTGGGCCTTGCCGCCCTCGGGATCAAGCAGGGAGATCGGGTAGCACTACTCTCCGAGAACCGGCCGGAATGGTCAATCACGGATCTCGCCATTCTGAGTCTGGGTGCAGTCAACGTTCCCATTTACACCACCCAGGCCATCGATCAAATCCGCTACATTCTGACCGACTCCGGCGCCCGGGCCATCTTCATCTCGAGCCGGCGGCTATACAAACACGCACGCCCTGCCCTCGAGCGTTTGGGCTTCCTCGAGAACTTGATCTTCTTCGACGCCGAGGGATCTCAGGGTGTCGAGCGGGGCATGACTCTTGAAGCCCTGGAAGAGAACGGCAGCAATCAGGCGCGCCGAACGCCGATGGCGTTCGCTGAGTACCTCAGCGCGGTGCGGCCGCAGGACCTGGCGACGATAATCTATACGTCCGGCACAACGGGTGAGCCGAAGGGCGTGATGTTGACCCATAACAACTTCATTTCGAACATGCTCGCGATTACGGATGGACTCCCTATCTCGTCGACCGATGTAGCTTTGTCAGTCCTGCCTTTGTCACACATCTTCGAGCGCACCGGCTTCTACGTTTTCTGTTACAACGGAATGTCGGTCTACTACGCAGCATCGTTCGATCAGGTTGGCGAGAACCTGCGCGAAGTTCGACCCACTGTGATGACGGCCGTGCCGCGACTGTTCGAAAAGGTCTACCACCGCATTGTAAAGAAGGGACTCTCGGAAAAGGGCTGGAAACGCAAAGTGTTCCTCCGGGCCCTGACGGTGGGGCAGCTCTATGCGGAGTTGCAAGACAAACACCAGCGCGTACCCAGGAGCCTTGCCCTGCAGCAGAAGATTGCCAGTCGTTTGGTGTTTTCCAAATGGCGCGAGGGCGTGGGCGGCCGCCTGCGGTATTTTGTCTCGGGCGGTGCACCGTTGTCTCCCACGCTCTCCTATTCATTTCTCGCGGCTGGTATTCCGGTTCTTCAGGGATACGGCGCCACCGAAACCTGCATCGTGTCGGCGAATCGTCCAGAGAACAACCAGGTTGGATCAGTCGGCCTACCCTTTGCCGGCATTGAACTGACCATTGCCGAGGATGGCGAAATCCTAATTCGTGGTCCCAATGTGATGCAGGGTTACTATGGCCAACCCGAAGCCACCGCCGCCGTCATGAAGGATGGTTGGTTTGCCTCTGGCGACGTGGGACATCTAGATGATGTCGGGCGCCTCCACATCACCGATCGCAAGAAGGATTTGTTCAAGCTCTCCAATGGCAAGTATATTGCGCCACAGTTAATCGAGAGTTTACTCAAACAGAGCGAGTTTGTTAGCCAGGTGGTGGTGGTGGGCGTGGGTCGCAAGCAACCTGCGGCGCTGATTGTACCGGAATGGGAAGCCTTGAAGCAGGAACTAGCCGGGCAGGGAGAAGACTTTCCCCAGGATCGCAAAGAACTCAGTCAATTCCCTGCAGCAATCAAGATGGTCCAGCGCGATGCTGCCGCTTTGACCGGCGAGCTTGCCGACTATGAGCGCATTCGTCGGATTGTGCTTCTGGCAGAGGACTTCACTATCGATAATGGAGAGTTGACCCCTACCCTGAAAGTCAAACGGCGTGTCATCGACGAGAAATTCGGTGACCTGATCGAACAGCTTTACTCGTAGTGCAGAAAATCATTCTCATTGGTCTGGCAGGTCTGGTTGGAACGCTTTGTCGATACTGGCTGTCTGGTTTAGTCGCCCGCCAATACGGGGAAACCTTTCCCTGGGGCACTCTGGTGGTGAACGTCATCGGCTGCTTTCTAGCGGGATCTTGCTTCTATCTGATGGAGGAACGATTTCTGGTGAGCCCTGCGCTGCGCACCGTTGTCTTGGTCGGGCTCCTGGGCGGCTTCACCACTTTCTCTTCCTTCGGCCTGCAAACATTTACGTTGTTGCGAGACGGGGAATTCGCACTTGCCGCTTTGAATGTCACTCTTTCCAATTTGCTCGGCTTGCTGATGCTGTGGGCGGGATACAGCTTGGTTAAGGCGCTGTGAGGTAATCTGTGAACATCTTCTTCGCCGCCAGCGCCGGGCCCACCACCAAAATACTCTTAACGTGATTGATGCCCGGCTCTACGCGGTGGTCCTTTTTATGGCGGTCGCTACCGCGCTGTTAGCCCCGCCTTGCTACACCACGCTTGTCAAAGCCGGCGTTTCCAGATAATTTAAGCCAACCCCCGTCTCGGATCGCTTCACACAGAATTAACATGCCGTTAATGTGGACTTCAGGAGGCCCGTCTAGGCTTCCGCTCTTACTCTTGCTCGTGGTTGGAGGACAAAAATGCAAACCATCTCCAGGTATGTCTTCGGATTTCTCGCTGGCGCAGCTTTGGTTCTACTGGGAACCAACACTTTTGCCCAGAACACTCTCGCGCCTGACAGCGCTTCAGAGTCCCTGGTCTACCGCGGATCTCCTGACCTCAAACGCTCCGACAAGAACCCGCCGAGCGATAGTGAAAGAATCAACGCCCTTGAAGAAACGATGCGCCGGCAAGGCGATCAGCTGGATGAAATGCGAAAGCTCCTCGTCGAACAACAGGCAACCATCAAGCTCCTGGCAGGCAAGTTGGGAGGCCCCGCGGCTGAGACAACCGGAGAAGAAACGATCGTGGCTGGCGGGGAGCGATCGGAATCTCCGGGAGTGCGGATCATCGTAGATCCACAATCCTCAACGAGTGAAGATCGTTTGAAAAAGGTCGAAGCTAGGGTAGCAGAAATCGGATCAGTAAAATTCAGCGGCGATATACGTCTTCGTTCCGAGTCATTTTTTGGATTAACGAACATCCTGGCCAGTGGCAGTACCCCGGGAACGCTAGGGAATGATCTGACTGCGCGTCACCGGATGCGACTTCGGGCGCGCCTGGCGATCAGGGGCACGATCGGTGACGAGTTTGACTGGGGGTTGCGACTCGCTACCGGGGGCTTAGCCGATAATATCTCGACCAACCTGACCTTCACCGATTTTTTCAACCGCAAGCCTTTCGCGCTTGATCAAGCTTTCGTTATCTACAAACCAAAGCGAGTGCCTGGTCTGCGGCTGCAGGGAGGAAAATTTGAACTGCCGTGGACGTACTCGGAAATGACCATCGACAATGACATGATGGTTGAAGGGTTTAACGAATCATATTCGCGCGCTTTCAAAAACTCCGCGGTTAAGGATCTGACGTTTGTAGCCTGGCAACTGCCGATGTTGGAACGGAACTCTGCTTTTGTGCGCAATCTCGATGGGACAGTCAATATCGAGCAGTCGCGCCGGGATGGCCGTGACCTAGGGCTCTTCGGCGGCCAGCTGCGCACTCGCCTCGAGCCGAGCGATAAAGTTGCACTCAGTCTTTCGATAGCAGACCTCTTTTTTTCCGGCACGCAATTCATTTCCCCAATACAAGTGTTTGGCAGCCAGTTGCAGCTTCCACTGACTTTCACAATCCCGGCTACTAGTACCACGCCAGCACAAACTGTTACCACCCAAGTGTCCATCCCGCGTGATCTCCTGGTTGCAGGGAATGGCAACCTCGGCTTGACGACTGCCAGCAACAATGCACTCAATCGGGACGGGCGACTCGCCTCAGGCTTCAACCTCGTCGATCTGATTGCTCGTCTTGAGCTCAAACACAGCAAGCGGTTCCCCGTCACAATCATCTTGAATTTGGTTACCAACACTCAGACGCATGACGTTGTCAGGGCTGGGCCCGATGGTGCCGACTTGATTCTCCCCAATCACGAGAACCAGGGCTTCTGGGGTGAAGTTCAAGTGGGATCAACGAAAGCGCGGGGCGATGTGTTGTTTGGCTATACGTTCATGCGGATTGAGAAAGATGCGGTCCTGACGCCTTTCAATTTTTCCGACATTACGCAGCAGTCCGACATGCGCGCACACCGGGCGGTTTTCGCCTATGCAGTTGATCCCCGCGTAACACTCTCAATAACGGGAATTGTTACCCAACGGGCAAATGGCTTGTTGGGGCCTTTTCTGCCAACTCCGCCCGGATCCTTGAATCGCGCGACGACCCGGTTGCAATTCGACACGATCATTAGGTTCTGAAGAGCAGGAGTCAGGAGTGGCTGTGGTATTTGCAGTTGCGAAGAGTGGACGTGCGGCCGGCCATCATGGGGACGTTAGCGCTTCTTAGAACGCGATGGCTTGGCTGGCGAGCTCGTCTTCGGGGGCGCACTCCTGGTGAGCCCATCCCTGACTTTCTTCGGAAGCTTATCTCGAACTAGTTCGTAGGCCATCGTCAGCAGACTCTTCAGCTCGCGTTCCGGCAACGCATCAAACCGCGCGAGTGCTACCCAATGGTAACGAGCGACGTAGGGTGCGGGGATGACGCCTTCTTGTTCGACCAATTCGGCAAACTTCTCCGGTGTGCATTTGAACGACATACAGTGGTCGGAGGTCGGTTCCAGCGAAAGCACGCAGAACATCTTGTTGCCTATCCGCATTAGTAGATCATTTTCCCACTGGATGTCTTCGGTAACATGAGGCAGCGAAAGGCAGAGTTTGCGAACAGATTCAATGTCCATAAAGTAGCTCAGACTTTAGTCTGGGTGTCTTGGGAAAAGCAATACTATTGAAGGGTATAACCAGCGTTCAGGAAAAACTCATTTTCCATTTTCACTCAGCCCGCGTGTCATGAGGTCAGTACCACAATGCGGTAGCGGTGGGTCATCAGTTGCGATTCCACTCGGCGTTAGTGAGATCAGGGCC
>JAMQPI010000027.1 GCA_023717565.1 Pyrinomonadaceae bacterium
CGAGGTTGGTTGTGCTCACCGCGCTATTGTTCGCGATACTCAGATTCACCGTGACACGCTCGCCCGGATCGATCTGGCTATTTGCCGGAGCGCAGCTTTCAGTGACGAGCGCAGAGGTTGCGGAAGCCAGGCCGCAACAGACCCGCGTACTCGCGAAGAGAGTAAGTGTGTCGATTCGGAGGCCGCCTCCGCCTGGGCTCGTGCCCGTGTCGTAAGCAGCGCGCCATCTGAATTGCACGTTTTGGCCGAACGAGCTTGGCGGTAGAGAAACTGTCGAGGTAATGAAGCCTCCAGAGTTTCCGGTCCAGGCCTGTCTACCAGCGATGGTGCTATCCGTCGTGGGATCAATCACGCCGTTATAGCCGCCTTCGAGGAAGCTCCCGCCGGCAGCCACGATATCCTGGAAGGCACCACCGTTGATGCTGATCTCCAGCACACCGCCATCAAATCCCGGTTCGGTGTTGTAGTTGGTTTTAAACGAAAGCCGTACATCCGCCGCTGCTCCGAAGTCAGGAGGCGTCGGCACGGGAATCGCGGGAGAAATAAGCAGACTTTCACCGGCTGTGGTTGAGCCTGCGGAGAATGCTGAGTTGGGTAAAGTATCTCTGAGCGTCGCATTTGTTACCCACAACGCTGGGGGTCCGGCCGCTGGGGTTCTGGTTGAGGTCCAACCAGCTGGCAGCGCCGGCGCGGTTACACCGTCAAAGTTTTCTGTGAGCGTGGCAGCGGAGGTTATCAGCTGGCCCAAACTGAAAGTGATGGTGAAGTTACCGAAATCAGTCGTCCCGTCCTGCAGATAAAAAGTCAAGGTAATCGACCCGGCGCAACTACCGTTGTTCGAAAACTGGAAGTCTCGGGTTACGGTTGTGCCGTCGCCGACAGCACCATAAGTCTGTGGACCACTCGGAGAGACTACTCCTCCGGTCGGCTGCAGCGTCACCACCAGGTTACTGGTTGGACCAGCTCCAATGTTTGAGATACCAAAGCGGACCGTGACGGTCTCGTTGGGATCGATAACATCGTTGTCACAAGATTCCGCGATCAGATTGGCACCGGCATTCCTCAACACCGGGAGTTCCTGGCCGGCAACGCCGATTTCCCAGATGCCGCGACCGTGTGTTGCTATCCGTAGGACTCGCTGGACGTTTGACAACTTCACGTCAAACACAGCCACGCGAGGAAGGCCCGTGCCATACGGCGCCCAGTTCGCTCCTCCGTCGGTCGATTGATACACACCAATGTCCGTACCGGCGTAAAGGATGTTTGAGTCCTGAGGATCTACGACGAGTGAACTAACCGGAACAGTTGGAATGCCGTTACTCGAGGGCGTCCAAGTCGGGGTCGGGTCACCCAGGTTTGTAGTCTTGAAAATTTGTTGGCCTAGCGGTGGTGAGAAGCTGGTAAACGTGACGTAAGCGGTGGAACTGTTGTTGGGATCGATCACGGCCCGCCCGATCGAGTTTCTGGTGAGGTCGACGGGGTTGGGCGCAGGGAAATTCACGCCGGTGACGTTGGTCATCACGCTGGAGCCCGTAGTGGTGGCGAACACCTGGCCATTTCTTAATCCTACGATTCTGACGTTGTCGTCCTGAGGCGAAATGCCAATCGTTGTGACAACGATACCTGAAAGTGCCCCCGGAGCCGTCGGAACCAGTGGCCCCTGACTGACGAGCACCATGGTGTCGCCGCGGTTCGACGATCGATAAAGCCTGTCGGTACCGAAATAGAGAGTGTTTGGATTTCCCGGACCCTGGGACATTGGTGCATAGAACAGCACGTTGTCGGCGCAACGGAAGCCGTTGTTGGCGGTGGTTCCGGAACAGCCGCGGAAGGTCCATCCGCTCAATTGCCCGTCTGCGTTGGCCGCGGTACTGGCGGCTCGTTCATAACCAATCTGATTGTTAGTTTGGTTAAAGAACGTGTGATACATCAACACGTTGGTTGTATCCTGCGCGTTGTCATCGATGACGGCGTATCCACCATCGCCATCTCGGCAGTGCGACCATGTCGTGCCATCAGGGGCCAGACAGTTGGTCCCGTTGTCCTGCGTCCCTCCCATAAGGAAGAAACGATCGTAAGGGTGCAAGGCCACACCTTGAAATTGGGTGGCGCTGAATTGGGAGTTGTTGAGACTCACCCAGGTCGTCCCGTTGTCTCCGGATCTCCAAATGCCGCCGTCGTTGCCCGTGTAGACGACCAGTGGATTAGAAGGAGCGACGGCTAAAGCGTGCGAGTCTGCGTGCAGGGTATTGTCGTTGCGCACGAAGCTGGCGCCGCCATTCGTCGAACGTTTCATGACGTCGATATTGCAAGTGCCGGCCGTGCCGCTGCGCGCCGCGCCGCCGAGGTGAATGGTTAGATTATCTGGAGTGGCTGCGATAGCAATGTCGTAAAAGCACTGGCCGCCGCAGAACCCGGTCGATCCAGTCAAGGGGGCTGACCAGGTCAATCCGCCATCAGTTGACCTCCTTACGGCGCCGCCACGAGTGGCGTTTCCACCGGTGCATGCGGCCGTGATTATTTCGCCGGTCGCGGCGTAGAAGGTCGTGGCGGGAGTGGTGTCTCGCGTTGCCGTGAGCTCAGCTCGCCCGTTAGTCGATCCATCAGGAAGCACCTGC
>JAMQPI010000040.1 GCA_023717565.1 Pyrinomonadaceae bacterium
CCACTTCCTTGCGCGTCCAGAATTCGTCCGTGCGATTGCCTTCGCGCCAGTAAAGATCATTCAGGTGCACCGGCTCGGCGCCAAAGAGATATGAGCAGACGAGCGCAACCATCTCAGGACTGCCGCCGCCATTGCCTCGCAAGTCGATGATTAGCGCGTCAGTGCCGGAGACGAAGTTCATGGCCGCGGCCACAGTTTCGGCCCCCAACTCCGGGTCGAAGAAGCCTCGGAATTCTATGTAGCCGATATTGCCGCGCAGACGCTCGACCTTGTTGAAGCCGTGGTTCATCCAGTTCATTTCGCGGCGTTCTTCCTCGCGCTCCTCGGCGGTCGGCTCGCGGGGGCCGGTGGGGCGGACCGGAATGGGCTCGTGCGAGTAACGCACACGCAAATGCTTGTCGTTGCTTACCGCCTGGAGGTCCTTGGTGAGCGTCTCCGCGAAGGTCCTGGAGCTGGTGATTTGATCGTATTCCTTTTTTGCGGTGCGCTCACGCAATGACGCTTCCATCTTTTTCGCGACCTCGGGAAAGACATAAGCCTCGTTGAGTCGTTTCGAGATCGATTCTATGATCTGCGCTCGCGAGGCAGTGTCGACGGTTCCGTCTGGTTGCTGCCCACCCGGCTGCTGAGCCGAAGAGGCTTGCACGGTCGCGAAGGCAAATAGAATGAGCGCCGCGAATCTGGTGGTTGAAAATCTAAACATGATTGACTCCTTTTGATTTACCTGGATGAGTAAAAAAACTACAAGACTGGAGCAGCGCCGGGGAAAGAGCAGCTTCAGTTAATGCCGGGATCTGCTTTCGGTTTAATACGCAACACACCGTGCAGCATTAAGTTCGCTACGGCCGCAGTCTTCTCCTCAACTTCCTCGCGTTCGCCTAACTCACTCGTACTGAGGCTGTAAGGCAGCAGGGAATTGGTAGCGTGCAGCATTGCGTAGGCGGTCGAGAGTGTGTCGTCAAACTCAAACTCGCCGGCGTCTCGACCCTGATTCAGGACGTCGACAAGGATTTGTGCTTCCTCGTCGTAGTAGCGTGCGCGGCGGGCAAGTAGACCCGGGCGGAGCGCGGCCAGCAAATCGTTAAGATTCTGCGTGTAGTGCTGGATGCTGTCGAAGCGGAACAGGACCCGGATCATGAGCATTGAGCGCAGCCGAACCGCTGCGGCGGAATCAGACGCGGCAATCGTCCGGAGACGCTCTTTGACGCGGTCTACAATCCGGTCAACGTGGGAGAGGACGATCTCTTCTTTGCTGGGGAAATGCAGGTAGATCGTGCCCTTACCGACGCCTACCTCACGCGCGATGTCTTCGACTGTCATCTTGCGGTAGCCGTAGCGGGCGAGGAGACGCTCGGTAGCGTCCAGGATGGCGTCCTTTGTCTCTAAACGAGGCGCTATTGCTGGCATTTTGCCCTCTTGACCGATGACCAGATTCGACTTCTGGTCATATTAACGCAGAGAAGGTCGCTTAGTTGCAAAAATTTCCGGCGCAACTTGGGGCAGGCACCTCAACGTGATTAGGGCAACAACATACTGGGCCCACGCATTCACAACATTACGCAGCCTTGATTCCGCAGCCTGGGACGCTGCTTTACCCCCTGATGTGAGTCTTGTGGCTTACCACCGTCTTCACTCCATAGGAGTGAGATGTTTATAGACCGGGACAACGAATTTCCCTTTCACCGTTCGGAGGGGCGGAATGCTACTGGATGAGTACCTGCCAAGTTGAGTTCCGCCCCTCCGAACGGTGCCAGAGGTGGGTTGGGCGTCGGTGCAATAGACATCTCACTCCTATGGAGTGAAGACGGAGGATGATCTATCAACTCAAGTTCAGTCCCAATATCGTTCGGACCAACGGTGCTTGCGAAACTTTTCTTCTGACCAGAAGTTTCGCAGGAGTTCGATCTGCAAACCGCGAGGCCCTTCAACGGCGGTCGGTAACACGATGCTGATCACGTCATAACGATAAGCTGTATCTGTCACTCCAAACATGCGGCGATAGGCCTGGGCGGCCCGTATGATCTGTCGCTGCTTTCTGAGATCAACATTCGCTGAAGGCACGGCAAACCAATCGGATGCGCGGGTCTTTACTTCTACAAAACAGAGAGTAGATCCCTCATAAGCAACCAGATCGATTTCCGCATTCACTACTGCGTCATTGCGATTGCGACCGACGGGCAGAGAGAAATTGGACGCTACGATCTGAAAGCCGGACTGAATTAGAAACGCGGCGGCGAGTTCTTCGCCACGACGGCCAAGGTCGTGAATCGCGGAGACAGTTGTAGGCGATGGTGGTGAGGTATTCTTCATTGGTGGCTGGCAAGCGGGTGAGCGCCTGCCTCAGTGGGTTCGAACCTTAGAATGCTATTTAAGGGTTTCGCGCAATTGATCCAACGCGTTGCTCCAGAACGTTTTCATTTTGGCCGCGGCTTTTGCGTCGGGAAGTTTGCCGTGCTGCACGACAACCTGGCTCTTGCCGTCGCCCTTCGGATAAAAACTAATTTCGAGACTCGTCTTGCCGTCCTTCCAGGTTACTCTTAGGGACTTGTTCGCGGTGGCCTTTCGGACCTCGAGTTCATCTGCCGAGAGCCATCGGCTCCGGCTCTTTGCGTTTGCCACTGCTTTGTAAAGAGTCGCTAGCGGCACGCCCACGGTTCTACTTACACTAATCTCATACCCCGCAGGCTTTTCGTGCCGATCGCGCATGCCCCGAGCGTGCTCGTAGCTGGCGGTGACCATTTGCCGCCACCACGGGCCAACCTCGTATTTGGAGCTGAGAATCTTCACGATGTCCGGATGCGACATCTTTTTGGCGCCGGCCTTATCAAGGATAGCGAACCACTGGTCCCAGTTCTTGCCCGTCTTTGCTTTGACGGCTTCGTCGCTCATGCGCGGGCTCTGCGGTTTAGTTGTTGTTGCCATTAATGTTCCCTCTTAGTAAATGGAAAATGGTAAATGGAAAATGGTAAATCGTAATCAGCGGCAACCCTTATTGGCTTCTTCTTGCCATTTCCTATATCCCTTTTCTCCGCCCTTGCTAGGCATCCCGTTCGTACGCCACCTTCAGCCAGTGCTTTACCTCATCGTCGATGTCCTTAACGGACTCAATCGGAATGCGATGTGTGATGCGATCTTTCTTGGCGAAGCCTCCGGTATCAATCAAACGCCCTTGCGCCTTCATATCGCCGAGCGCAAAACCTAGATCGATGCGCGTGCGCGTGGTTGGTTTGATTTGGGCAAACACGTGCTTGCGATACAGGGGAACGATGGTTTGGCAGGGACAGGCCTTTGCATCCTTTCCCACCTTGAGTCCGAGTTTAAGCAAAGCGTCATAGATGGGCTTAAGATCGGCTTTCGCGCCGGAGAACATTTGTTCGACATAACCTTCCGCCGCCTTAAGGTACTGGCCGGGGTCGTCCGTCTCAGTGCCTTTGCCTACCGAGCGTTCCGCGATCCACCAGGCCGAGTTAGTTCCCATGCCGTGCTCTTGCTTGAGCCAATCACGTCGCTCCTGCTCGTCTTTTAGTCCGGACTTCTTGATGAGGCTGAGCCACTCGTCGAGCGAATGTCCAGTTTTCTGCTTGAGCTCAGCAACCCACTTCTGAACCATCGCAATGCTTGGGTGCGCGCTGTAGACAGATTTCTTTTTCGTAGCTGTGGCTGTACGGGGCATGATGAATTCCTTTCTGTTGGAAAACCGAGGATAGCCTAAGGTTGAAGGTTTTGGCTTCTTCAAAATTGCTATGTTGATCTTTGTGCTGACGCGGGCTGGTTTAACGGCAGGCCTTCATAGTCCCGTAGGGCCGAAATGTTTATAGACCCGCAGCGCATAGGAACTTCAGTTCCGGAGGAGCGGATGTCTCGCGTGTCATTCACCCACCCTTGAACATTTCGCTCCTCCGGAGCGAGCAGAGTATCGCCGGTCAGTCTCTATAAACATTTAATCCCTAACGGGATTAAGCTTCTTTCTGAAGACCCCAACGGGATTACTCTTTCACTCCGGAAACCTGGTGGTTGGCAGGAACTGTGGTACCCGTCTCACCTTTGTGGCTTGCTCAAACGCGTACGCATACTTGATCAGCTTCGGCTCGGTATAAGCAGTGCCGAAAAACGAGATGCCGAACGGCAGCCCGAAAATGTACCCGGCAGGCACGGTGATATGCGGATAACCCGCGACCGCAGAGTCCGACGAATAACCGCCGGTGAAGTGGTCGCCGTTGATCCAGTCAGTAGGCCACGCAGGCCCGCCCGTAGGCGCGATTAGCGCATCGAGCCGATGCTTGCGCATCACAAAGTCGATCCCCTGGCCTCGCGACAAGAGCTGGTTCTGGCGCAGGGCCTGACGATACTTCTTGTCAGCAAGCGGTCCTTTCCCCTGGGCCTTTATCAAGATGTCCTGCCCGAAGTATGGCATTTCCTTATCGCGATTCTTCTCGTTGAATTCAATTATCTCTTTCAACGTGTGAACGGGCGCCTTTGGCCCAAGACCGGCGAGGTAGGCATTCAAGTCCGCTTTAAACTCGTAAAGCAACACCTCGAACTCAGAGTCGTTAAACTTGCCTTTCGTGGGAATGTCTGCGGGATCGACCACCACTGCTCCCATTTTCTTGATCTCTCCTATCAGCTCGTCCATCCGCCGATCAACTTGATCGTTAAAGTTGAAGTACGCCCTGGCCACTCCAATTCGCGCCCCACGTAGCCCATCCTTATCAAGAAACCTTGTGTAGTCACTATGAGATTTTCCCTGGCTCGATCGAGTTGCGCTGTCGCGCGGATCGATTCCCGTTAGCGCACCCAGCAGAGCGGCAGCGTCTGCGACAGTTCGAGCCATGGGACCGGCGGTGTCCTGGCTGTGAGCGATGGGAATAATTCCAGATCTACTAACCAATCCGAGCGTGGGCTTGATTCCGACCAGAGAGTTTGTGGACGACGGACAGACAATCGATCCGTCTGTTTCGGTACCAATGGCCGCCGCGCACAAGTTAGCGGCCGCAGCCGCCCCGGAGCCAGAGCTGGATCCACAGGGATTGCGGTCTAAGACGTAAGGGTTTCGCGTCTGCCCACCGCGACCACTCCACCCGCTACTCGAATGATTTGAACGAAAGTTTGCCCACTCACTGAGATTTGTCTTGCCGAGTATCACCGCTCCAGACTGGCGCAGTCTGCGGGCGACAAACGCATCCTGACTCGGAATAGAGCCTAGCAGTGCGAGCGAGCCGGCGGTGGTCATCATGCGGTCGGCGGTGTCGATGTTGTCTTTGATCAGAATCGGAATTCCATGCAGTGGTCCGCGCGCTCCCTTTTCTTTGCGTTCCCGATCCAGGGCTTCGGCGATGGCCAACGCGTCAGGGTTGATCTCGATCACGGAATTTATCGTTGGGCCGCCCTTATCAATAGCCTCGATGCGCTCGAGATACTTCCCCGCGATGCCACGCGCGTTCAGCTTTCCAGACTTCATTCCTTCCTGCAGCTCGGCAATAGTTAGTTCATCAAATTCAAATGTCTGGCCGTATTGACCTGGCGGATCATCAACATCGGCATCCGGCCTGGCGGTAGCAAGGATGGGCTTGGTGATGGCGACCGCGCCGGCCAGCGCACTTCTTTGCAGGAAGTCTCTACGCTTCATATTTCAGCTCCTTCAGATCTGGTTAGTGTTGCGGCGTGCGGGATAATGCCAGGTGAGAACTCACCGTTCCCATGATTCGACGTCTCCGTCAACTATAACAAAGAGCGGATGGGCTTCCGGGCTGCGGGATTGTTTTATTTCTGCGTGTTTCCGCGGATCTCTCAGCTTCAATTTCTGTTTCAAGTGTTCCCACTCGAAAAGTAACTGTCCCCTGGAGCATTTCATGCGCCGTCGGCTCTGTCCTGGAGCAATCTTGGTCCGATCGAAGTTGTATCCGCGACTGACGGCTTCCTGCTGAATGAAGCGCAGATAGGTCGCCACACAGGCGACCGGATCAGTTTGCGCTTTGAATCTGATTAGCTGCGGATGATTTCGATAGCCTTTGGTGTTGCCCTCAAGGACCTTCTGCGCCAACAGCGTTTCCCGCCACAAAGCAACCAGGCCCCGGGCATCGAGATACTTCGGATGAAGAGTCCAGAGTCTCACTCTTATCAATGCGCAACTTCGCTCATCAGGGCCAGGATGTTGTTTTCCGAGTCACGGAATGAAGCCAGCCACAGATCATACGTACCCATGTTCGCGATTAGTATTGGTTGTTCCTCAAAGTGGACTCCGCGATCGGTGAGAGTTTGCGTGGCCTGCTGAATGTTGTCCACTTTGAAGTAAAGAATCGAGCTCGGATGATCAAATTCCGGCTTCTCCGGCAGCGACAGCATGAGTCTGAGGCCATCACAATCAAAAAAAGCCAACTTCGGCGGTACCGTGAACAGATGCTTCATTCCCAGCTGGTTTTGATAGAAACTGACTGCTCGCTCGAGATCGTGTGCGTTGATGGCAATCTGTCTGATCGCGGACAGCCCAAAGTTAGTTGCTCCAGTCATCTGCTTCTCCCTGGTTTCGGTCCGTATGGTCAAACGCGGTCAGTATAAATGGCGGATCCAAATCCAGCTTCTCGAAAATCACCTTTTTGCTTTGCGGTAGGCCTCGGGAGCCAGTCCCACGCGTTGCCTAAACAGCCAACTAAACGATCCCAAACTCTCAAACCCCACCGCAAAACAAACATCAGTGACAGGTTGATCGGTTTTGGTCAACAGACCCTGCGCACGTTCAAGCCGAATGCGCGTGAGGTATTGATGCGGAGTCTGATGAAACGCCTGCTTGAAGGTGCGCAGGAAATGATTGGTCGAAAGGCACGCCACCCTGGCCATGTCGTTGATCGTGATCGGTTCATCGAAGCAGGCTGCGGCATAGTCTCTGGCGCGATGCAGCCGGCGATAAAGCTCTTCGCGACTTGTGGCGCGCACAGCTGAGATCGACTCAACCTGCCGGCGCACCTGGGCGTGAACCAACAGCAAACGCTCCATCACCTCGTGGAGCTGTTCGGCCAGACTGACGGTCTCGAGTCTTGCCCCGGAGGTTTGCGCTCTGAGGCGAAGGAGTGCCGGAGAGAGGATCTCGTCATGCGCGTAGGTCTTCTCAAAGAAGTTGTTCGCGCTGCCTGGCTGGTCCGGTTCGTCGAGAAGTTGGGAGGTCTTGCTGGTCAGACTTCTCTGTACGCTCTCGGCTAACCCGTGTTCGAAGAATATACAAAACGATTCGATTTCGTTCTCCGACTCAATATCAACTGAGTAGGTTTGGCCATCGTTCAGTATCAGGTAGGAACTGTCATCAACTGCATAGCGTCCAACTCCGACATCATAGAAGGCGCGGCCCTGGAAGAAGCACTTGATCGATAATGGCCCAACACCTTGCCAATGATGTTGGAAACCTCGTTCATGCAGGACGTGGGTCGCCTGGCCCAGGCCGACCTGGTTGCCTGAGGTTCCGTTGAGCTTGAGAGTTATCAGCATCTCTTTATCTTCTCAAATCTGGTGACCTTTCATACCTGCACAAACTTCAGGGTGCGCCTTCCTCTCGTCGCCCCACACAGCGGTCGAAAGCATTCTGTTTGTAGTGCGGCATGCTTTGCAAGAGTTGGCGGGTAGCGTTCCCCGGCCGCGAAACTTAGAGGACTCGGAAGGGCAATCGTCCCACAGGGTGCGACATCAGCCTGCGTAGCGACCAGGATGTTCAGGATCCGCAGAGTGGCACTCGCCGTCAGAACCAAAAACGGGTAGGCAGTTAAGGACGAAGGGCCTCGACGTTGCCGCCGAGACCCCTCGCTGTTCGCTCTATTGAGTTGATCGCCTGGATATCCTGGCGACGAGTCAAGTGCCTACGGTTGCGCAGGGCTGATCGTAGCTCTCCCGCTCACGTCACCGCTGCTCCGCATCGAGAATGACGTCGCGGTGCTGGATGGTGACTGCGTACGCTCGGCAATGTTGTAGTAGCGATTGCCGTTGACGTTGTTACCTGTACCGTCATGGAAGACACCGATGGGGGCCTCGTTGAAGGTGTTGTCATTCACGCGGTTGTTGTTTCCAGAGATCCAAACCGCCGCCTCGTCGCTGTTGAAGATTGAGTTCGAGGACACCCGGTTGCTATCGCCGAGAATGAAAACGCCGTCGAAAACATCCGTGTCGAAGATCGTATTGCCGATTACTTCGTTGCGGCTGCCTTCGAGATAGACGTTGACTTGCGATTTCGCCAGGTTGTTTTTCAATATACTCACAAAGGAGGTTTGGAAGGTGAGAATGTTGGTAGAGACGGCGCCGCAATTCGCGGCGGTTAAGCAGAGCGAATAAATATGATTGACGATCAAATTGCTCTCAAGCAGCCCCTTCGCGCCGCGGCTGACCTGGAATCCATTCTGTGCTATTGCAGGCGTTGGACCGAGGCCCGTCACAGCGTTGCCTACAGCGGTCAACTCGGTGCCCGCGGCGTCGGCGGTGACGCCGTTCTTCTGGTAGTCGTGGACGCTGCTATTGAGAACTTCGAGACGTGCCCGGCGTGTTACACCTGGTTCATTCCCGGCCTGAGCGTAGATGGCGAGGCCGCTCTGGCAACCCAGCAGCGCGTCGGGGAACAACCGAATGTTTCTGACGACCGAATTGACGACCTTGCCAGAGGCGTTCCGATAATAGATGCCCACAATATTTGGCGCGCAACCGGCGATCAGGTTGGAAGCGCCGTCTACAGCCAGGTTGTCAAGTGTGACGCCGCTCGTTTTTTCGACCAGTACGATGGCCGCTATTGGCGAGCCGCCGAAGCTGCTGGTGTTTGCCACCGCAATTGGGGGCATGATGACCGCGAGACTTTCGTTGCCGACCCGGATGCCCCGAATCGTGAGCCGCTTGTTGATGCGCACTTCTTCGGCATAAGTTCCCGGGCACACTGAAATCACCGCGCCGGGCGGTGCGGCGTCTACGGCCGCTTGAATGCTCGTGTACTGAGCGTTTGGACACTGCACCCTGTCGTTATCTACCAGGATCCTTACCGCGTGGTCGTCGTCATTGTTGTCGTGATCGTTATCACCGTGATGATTGTCATCAGTGATCGGCGCAGCCTTCGCTCCCGTTGTTTGCTGCAGGCCGAAAGTCGCCATTCCGAAGATGAGCGCTAGCATTGCGAAAAATATGAATTTTCTATTGATCAATGGAATCTCCCTTATGTTGTTATTCCCTAAGTGGTTAGGATGAGCTTTAGCCGAGCAGATCGCTAAAGAGAGGGTTGGTTGAAGTAGGTCGATGTAAGGTATGGTGGTTTCCGCGCTATGCAACCGCTTGCGCCAACCTCACCTGGCAATTCACGCCCGTAGCCTTTAAAACCGGCACTTTAGGGGGCGCGCTAAGACAAGACGCGCACAAGTGCTACTCTTTGTATTCGCATGTCGCGAATCAGAATTTATCGTGATGGCACATTTCCAAAGCGGCGACTTAAGAGGAAGAGATTTCCAGAGCGGCGACTTACTAGGGAGGTGCGAGGTGCGCATCGTACAGAGGACACGGAGGGCTGTCAATGCGGCAGCGAGGCACTAAGATGACATTTGGTTCGACTGAAAGCTTTCAATCGATGGATAGAGCAGAGGAAAGGGCCCCGGTAGCGTCTAGTGCGCTTCCCCTCGTGGCGATTGTGGGGCGGCCGAACGTGGGCAAGTCAACGCTCTTTAACCGGCTGATTGGCCAGCGCAAATCGATCGTCGGCGACGAGCCCGGGATCACCCGCGACCGGATCTATGGCGAAGTCGAATGGTCTGGCGAGCGCTTCTCGATTGTTGACACCGGAGGCATCGTGCCCGACGACGAGGCTGTCATTCCGGCAAATATCTTCAAACAAGCCGGCTTCGCGATTGACGACGCACAGGCCTTGATCTGGGTGGTCGATGCGCGAGAGGGGTTGACTCCGCTCGACGAAGAGTTGGCGAAACTGTTGCGCGCGACCGGCAAGCGAGTACTTATCGCAGCTAACAAATCAGAGTCAGCCCGAATAGAAGCGACCGCTTCGGAGTTTTACAAGTTTGGTTTTGAAGAAGTATTCCCCGTCTCGGCAGAGCAGGGAAGTGGATCCGGCGACCTGCTCGATGCGTTGATCGCGGGACTGGAAAGAGCATCGAACGCTGATGAGGATATCGTCGCCTCACATAAACGGGAACTCCGTCTGGCCATTGTGGGCCGGCCGAACGTGGGTAAGTCTTCTATTCTAAATAGTCTCCTGGGCGAGGAGCGCGCGATCGTTTCTCCGGTTGCCGGCACGACTCGCGACGCTACCGACACCCTTCTGAAGACCCCCGATCAGTTGTTTCGCTTGGTGGATACCGCGGGCATTCGTCGCAAGGGAAAGGCGGCCGAGATGCCGGAAAAGCTTTCGGTAGTGATGGCAATGAAGAGTTTGAAACGTGCCGACGTGGCGATCGTTATTGTTGACGCCGAGGAGGGCGTCACAGCGCTGGACGCGCACATTGCGGGTTACGCTTATGACGCCGGATGCTCAATCATCCTGGCCTGCAATAAGTGGGACGCCATTAAGAATAAGGAGACCAGCACCTCATCGCAGTTTGAAAGAGATGTTCGAGAACGGATGAAGTTTCTCGACTTCGCGCCGATGATCATGGTTTCCGCGCTGACCAGCCAGCGCGTGGACAAACTCTTGCCGTTGGCGATCCGCGCTAATGAAGCACGAAATAGACGCGTAACCACTTCCGAGCTGAATGCGTTTTTTGAGCATGCGGTTTCGCAGCCACGCGGTGGGAGTGCGCCGGCCCCGGTCAAAGGCGGAGTCTCCAGATTGCACGTCCAATACATGACCCAGGCAAGCGTCCGACCGCCGACGTTTGTCGTGTTCACCTCCGGAGGCAAGGGAGGCTTACACTTTTCCTACCTGCGATATCTTCAGAATCGACTCCGTGAACAGTTCGACTTCTTCGCGACCCCGTTGCGCATTGTTGAGAAGCATAAGCAACGCAAGAAGAGGTAAGCCGGGAGCGCGCGTCTTCCAATGTCAACGAAGCGACCGATTACTTTCAGCGTAGTTGCGCGCGATGGCGAAGCTCGCGCCGGCTTACTCAAGACTCGCCGCGGTATCATTGAGACTCCGGTTTTCATGCCTGTCGGTACCGCGGGAACAGTCAAGGGGATCCGGTTCGAGGAACTCGAGTCACCGGATCTGGACGCTCGCATCATTCTCGGGAATACCTACCACCTCTGGCTACGGCCTGGTGTCGAAACGATTAAGGCCTGCGGGGGGCTGCATCGCTTCATCGGATGGGATCGGGCGTTGCTGACTGATTCCGGCGGGTTTCAGGTATGGAGTCTCGGCGCGTTAAGGAAGATCAGCGAAGAAGGCACCGAGTTTCGATCCCATGTTGACGGCAGCCTGCGGTTCTTGTCCCCGGAAGTGTCGATGGAAGTTCAGGCCGCGCTGGGCTCAGACATTGTCATGGTGTTCGATGAATGTGCGCCGGGCAAAGCAACTCACGAAGAGGCGCGATCGAGCCTTGAGTTAACGGCACGTTGGGCGAAACGCTCCCGTGAGAAGTTTGACCAGTTGCAGCGGGACGGACTCGACCTCGGTTCCTTAGGAATCACCCCGGCTCTTCCGGAGGAGTTGAGCGGGGCGCAGGCGCTTTTCGGCATTGTTCAAGGGGCTGCCCACCGCGATCTCAGACAGGAAAGCCTGGAACGCACAGTTGAAATCGGTTTCGATGGTTACGCGATTGGTGGGCTCAGCGTTGGGGAAGAGAAGTCGGTCATGTGGGAGGTGGTCGACGACGTTGCGCCGCTCATGCCAGCCGACCGCCCACGTTACCTGATGGGAGTTGGGACGCCGGAAGACTTGATTGAAGCGGTGGCCCGAGGCGTTGACATGTTTGACTGTGTTTTGCCCACGCGAAATGGTCGTACCGGGCAGGCGTTTACCTCGCGGGGGAAATTGAACATAAAGAACGCGCAATGGAGCGAGGATCGCCGACCTTTGGACGAATCCTGCCGGTGCTCTGTGTGCCAGCGACACTCGCGTGCCTACCTTCGACACCTTCATCAATCGGGAGAGATGCTGGCAGGTATCTTGCTGACCCATCACAATCTAGCCTTCTTCCTTGACACTATGCGACGTGTAAGGCAATCTATCCGGTCTGGCGATTTTCCTAAATTTCGAGAAGAGTTCATAGAGCGCCTGAACGAATCCGGGGAGTGAAAACGCGCAGACGATCCGAAACTGTGAGTCTTTCATAGTTTGTGGTTTGTAAATCGAGACGTTCGCCCTAATCTCTTTCAGAAGACGGTTAAATGACAAATATTCTTATGTTCTTTCAAAGTGGTCTGGGAGCACTCCAATTGCTGCCCATGCTGCTCATCATCGGTGTGTTCTACATGTTGCTAATCAGACCTCAGCAGAAGCGCCAGAAGCAGCTGCAGGAAACGATATCTCAACTGAAAGCAGGCGATCGAATCGTGACCACCGGCGGAGTGATTGGAACCATCACGACTGTTCGCGATACCAGTTTCCTGATCCGCAGCGCGGAAAAGTCTATTCTCGAAATTGCGAGGTCTGCCGTAGCCGGCATCGATGAGGAAGAGAAGAAGTAGTTCCCCCCTGTTAATAATTACTTTTCCAAAAGTGTCTTTGCAATGAAGAAAAAGAACCTCCTTCAACGCGTCATCATCACCGCTGTCGTTACGCTGGTAGGCCTTTATATTGTCATTGGTCCGCGCCGTAAGCCCACGCTTAGTGACTTTACCTGGTCAGGAATCAAAGCGACTCTGCAAGCGAACATCCGTCTGGGCCTTGACCTAAGAGGTGGGTCGCACCTGGTAATGCGGGTAAAGACCGATGAGTTTTTGAAGAAGTTAACGGAAGGAAACGCGCTCGCCGCTCAGACGTCGGCACGCGAGGCTGGATATCCACCCAAGGACGTAAAGGTGGAAGCAGGCGGCGGGACCTACAGAATCATTCTTGAAGCCGCGGATCCATCCAAGCTTAAAGAGATCGAAGAGGCAGTTAAGAAAAAGGTCGAGCTCGTTGACTGGATCTCATCCACCAGCGGCAGCACGATCAGCTGGACTCTAACGCCCACTGCTCAGCGAGCACTCGCGGAGCAGGCGACCGATCAGGCTCAGCGCATCATCGAAAGCCGCCTGGATGCTGTAGGCGTTTCGGAGCCGTTGGTGCAGCGACATGGGGCGCAAACCTCGCACCAGATTCTGGTGCAAATGCCCGGCATTCAGGATCCAGAACGTGTCAAGGAACTGCTCAAAGGCGAATCACGGCTCGAACTGGTTCACATTGTCAGTCCGCCCAGCCCGGCACCATCGCAAACCTACGCCACAAAAGAGCAAGCCGAGCAGTCATTGGGGGGAACGGTTCCGACCAACCGAAAGGTGCTTCCCTATGCGGAACGCACTGAGCCCACCACCGCAGGCGATCCGGCTCCAGCAGCTGATAAGCCCAAACAGTGGGTAGTAGTGGAATGGCCTCCCATCATTGATGGTAGCGAGCTCCGCAACGCAAGTGCTGTCCAGGGCCGGGGCGGAGCTTCGGACTACCAAATTGCTTTTTCATTGAAGCCCTCGGGCGCGGAGAAGTTCGGCGCCTGGACCGGCGCAAACGTCAATCAGTACATGGGCGTCGTGTTGAATGATGAGGTGAAATCAATCGCCTTCATTAAATCCCAGATTTTCGATCAGGGTGAGATTAGTGGGCGATTCACCAAACAGTCTGCCGATGATTTGGCGCTAACGTTGAGATCCGGAGCTTTGCCGGCGCCCATCGAGTATATGGAAGAACGAACGGTGGGACCTAGCCTGGGTAATGATTCAATCCGTTCGGGTGTGCGTGCGTCGGTTTTCGGCCTGCTCTTCGTGGTGGTTTTCATGCTGTTTTACTACCGCGGTTCGGGTGTAAACGCCGTGGTGGCCTTGCTCCTGAACATGATCCTGATGCTGGCAGCTCTGATCGTATTCGGCGCCACGCTAACGCTGCCAGGTATTGCCGGAATGATTCTGACGATTGGTATGGCGGTGGATTCGAATGTGCTGATCTTTGAGAGGATTCGTGAGGAACTGCTTACCGGCAAGACCATCGCCTCGGCGGTGGACCAGGGATTTCAGCGTGCAATTGTGACTATCATCGATACGCACATCACTACAATTGTTTCGTCAATGTTCCTGTTTGTCTTTGGCACTGGGCCACTGCGCGGCTTTGCAGTCACGCTTGTCCTGGGCCTGGTAATAAATCTTTTCTCAGCGGTGTACGTCTCGCGCACGATTTTCATGTGGCAATTGACTCGGAAGCGCCGCGTTGAGACGCTGAGTATCTAATTAACCGACGAGTTGCAGTTACTTGTCATCAACAACTTCTTGTTCCAGGTCTTATGATTCAAGTTTTCAAAAGCATTAATATTGACTGGCTCGGGCGGCGCCGCCTGTTCATTGGAATTTCAGTTGCCCTGATGCTCGCTGGCCTGGGTTCAGCTATGTTTCGTCAATGGAAGAATCCCAATGGCACGCAAGCCTTTAACCTGGGAGTCGACTTCAAGGGCGGGACCGTCGTTACTACAAGGTTCAACCAGCCGACAACCGCAGAGGCTATCCGCGGAGTCTTAGCCCGGCAGAGAGTGACGGACGCAACCATTCAGGGCGTAACCGACCGGCCGAACACCTTTTTGATCAAAGTGCCACTTGAGGGTACCGGTGAACAATCACAGGAAGAAGTTGAACAGGGCCGTAAGAGAATTCGCGATGCCTTAAACACTATCGGCCCTGAAAAGGAAGCCTATGAAATTCTGGGTACCGATGCCGTGGGAGCGGTCGCGGGAGCTCAGCTTAGAAATAAAGCCATCGCAGTGACCCTGGCCGCCCTGGTGGGCATGCTAGTCTTTATCGCTTTCCGTTTCGAGTGGACCTACGGTGCCGCGGCCGTGATCGCTGTGTTTCACGACGTTCTGGTGACGCTGGGGTTCTTCTCGATCTTTCAGTGGGAAATAAGTCTTACCGTTATTGCGGCCCTCCTTACGCTGGTCGGAGCCTCGGTTAACGACACGATCGTCGTCTTCGATCGCATCAGGGAGAATCGCCGCCTTCACCGGCGCGAGACGCTTTACAAGATCACCAACGACTCCATCAACCAGACGCTTTCGCGAACCGTGATAACCCAGGGACTCATTATTCTCTCAGTTTTGGCTTTGGTTATCTTCGGCGGCGATGTGCTGCGCGGGTTTTCACTGGCACTGCTAATCGGAACGATCGTCGGCACCTATTCTTCGATCGCCGTAGCCAGCCCAATCATGGTCTGGTGGGAGCAGCGCATCGAGGCGGCTAACAAAGCCGCCGCGTTGGGGGCAGCCTCGGTACCCAATCGTCCGCCTCGTGCTGGCAGCAGTAAGGTTAAGGCCGAGGCTCTCACTGCGCGAGCTGAAAAGCACCCGCGCGGGGCGGTCTAGATAGGACGTATTTTGCCTGACCAAGGGGCCGATGTGCCTCCGAGTCAACCTCTAATAACATCGATTTTGCGCTTGACTTTGCCACGCGTTGCGGCTTAGACTGCCGCCGTTGCTGGCCAATTAAATACTCAAACGTCGACCGCGCATGCTTAAGCGAAAGGTTGGATGCGCGGCGGTCTGTTGAGGGGCCGGCGAGTTTTTTCTCGCGCAGCGGTTTTTTCAAATCTAAATTTGAGTGCTCAGATCAGTAGAGCCGCTGCTTCCCCTTCTTAGTTTACGAGCTCAGGCGGACCCCGCAGCGGCCTTTGAGAAAACTAACTGCTATATAAGCGTTTTTACCCTGATCCATTTGGCACCGGAATAGGGAGGAGAAATAGATGTTCGACAACCTGGTAGAGTCGAATTCGCACAAAGGCGACATATCGCGAAAAGGCTCGTTCATTCTGGTTACCATTGCCGTCTATGCCGTGCTGGGCACGATATTTTTTGTGGCCGGTATCTACATGTACGACGCGCACCTGGAAAACCAGAATCTCGACCTGATAACGCTGGTTGCACCGGTACCCGTGCCGCCTCAGCAGAATACGCCGGAGAAACCGGACGCACCCAAGCCGCAGAAGGTAGAGAATAACGTGGACGTGCGAAAGGAGCTCATCGCGGACGTCTCGCGAACGGAACTGGTTCCCAAGGAAATCTCGGCTAAGGCTAGTGACGTACCGCCCGTTAGGCGCGGTGTCGTGACGATGGTTGGAAGCTCCAATACTGACTCTTCTTCTCCATTAGCCGCTGGCCCGGGCACCGGCTCGGGAATAGTTTCAGCTCCAACCAAGGTCGATATCTCTGAACCGCCTCCTCCACCAGCCCCGACTCCACCGAGAGCTCCGATTTCGGGCGGGGTCTTGAATGGAAAGGCCATTAGCTTGCCGAAACCGGCGTATCCACCAATCGCCCGACAGGCACACGCCTCCGGAACCGTAGTGG
>JAMQPI010000060.1 GCA_023717565.1 Pyrinomonadaceae bacterium
AGATCGAGATTCGAGCGAGCCTTCCAAAGAGCGCAGTCGGGAAGATTCTCCGCTTCGTGTTGCGCGAGGAAGCGCAGACAAAACTCGATTCGCGACAGCCCGGCTGAGGTTTCAGGAGATCAGGGAAGTCTATGCAACTGCTCGAAGGTAGAGTGGCGATCATCACCGGCGCAGCGCGCGGCATTGGTCGCGCCTGCGCCGACCTTTTCGCCGCGCACGGTGCGCGAGTGGTCCTATCGGATATTGATGCGGATCCGACCCAGGAAGCCGCCGCGAGCATTCAGGCCGCAGACGGAGAGGCGCTCGCCGTCCCGGGCGACGTGACAGACGCTGCCTTTGGCCCGCGGTTAGTCAAAGCGGCGCTGGACAGCTACGGACAGATTGATGCAATCGTCAACAACGCCGGCTACACCTGGGACGGAACCCTCCACAAGATGAGCGATGAGCAATGGCAGGCGATGTTGGAGGTTCACCTCACTGCGCCGTTCCGGATCATCCGCGCCGCTTCCGAATATTTACGCGAGACCGCTAAACGCGAGAAAGATACTCAGGGTCGGGCCCGGCCACGTAAGATCGTCAACGTCAGCTCAACTACTGGTACGCGCGGAAATGCCGGTCAGACAAACTACGCCGCAGGTAAAGCCGGAATCATCGGCGTGACGAAGACACTGGCGAAGGAGTGGGGCCAGTTCAACATTCAGGTCAACGCCGTCGCCTTCGGCTTCATCGAGACCAGGCTTACGCAGGCCAAGGAATCTGGCGAGCGAGTCACGCGAGAGTCGGGGGACATCGCGCTGGGCATACCACAGGCTCACCGCGAGATCGCTTTCCGAATGATTCCTATGGGGCGCGGCGGCACGCCCGAAGAGGCGGCGGGCGCAGTTCTCTTCTTCTCGTCACCGCTTTCAGATTACGTTTCAGGCCAAGTCCTGGAAGTGACTGGCGGGCTCTGAGAGGCTCATGAGTTACCTAATAAAGCGCGTCGTGGTCATCGGGTCCGGAACAATGGGCGGCGGCATCGCTGCGCATGTAGCAAACACCGGTGTCCCAGTATACCTGCTTGATGTCACACCTCAGGAATTAACCGACCAAGAGAAGAAACGTGGGCTCAGCATAGATCACTCACAGGTACGCAACCGAATCGTGAACGCTTCGCTCGAACGCCTAAGGAAGGCGAGGCCAGCGGCGTTCTTCACGGCGGAAGCGGCGGAATTGGTTACCGTCGGCAATTTGGAGGACAACTTCGAGTGGGTTGGCGAAGGCGATCTCATCGTCGAAGCCATCGTTGAAAACCTGGCCGCGAAGCGCGAACTGATCGCCCGCATCGACAGGGTGAGAAAGCCTGGCAGCATCGTCTCCAGTAACACCTCTGGGTTGCCCATAGCCGATATCGCGGCCGAAGCCTCGGCGGATTTCAAAGCGCATTTTCTTGGCACGCACTTCTTCAACCCGCCGCGTTACATGAAACTGCTGGAAATTATCCCGACCCCAGACACCAAACCCGAGATCACTGCATTCATCTCAGACTTTGCGGAGCGGCGCCTCGGTAAAGGCATCGTCATTTGCAAGGACACGCCGAACTTCATTGCCAACCGCTTCGGCTCGGTCTCCGGAGCCATAGCGCTCGGCTACTTGCTGGAGAACAAGTACAGCATCGAAGAGTCCGACGCGATCCTCGGGCCGCTGATCGGGCGTCCCAAGACGGCACTGTTTCGCTTGCAGGACTTGGTTGGACTCGATGTCTCCAGTTCAGTGAGCGCGAACCTCTACGAATTGATCGCGCACGACGAGACCCGCGAGGTCTTGCGCGACCAGCGGATGAGTTCGCTGCGGACGACGCAGATGGAGCGCGGGCGTTTAGGCGACAAGACCGGACAAGGCTTCTACCAGAAGCCGCCAAAAGGAGCCAAAGGGGAAATCCTGACACTCGACCTCGAGACGATGGAATATCGCGAGCGGCGCGAACCCGATATCCCCTCCATAAAGGAAGCTCTGAAGATCAAGCCGCTGGGCGCTCGCCTTGCTTTTATCCTGGCGCAGGACGACAGGGCGGGCTCGCTCGCTCGTCATACTGTTTATAACTCTCTGGCCTATGCCGCCCGACGCGTACCCGAAATCACAGATCAAATCATCAACGTAGACCGGGCGGTGCGCTGGGGCTACTCGCACGATCTGGGACCGTTCGAGTTGTGGGACGCTCTAGGCGTGCGGCAGACGGTCGAAGCGATGAAGACGCAAGGCATCGAAGTCGCACCGTGGGTCAACGAGATGCTCGCGGCCGGCCACGAGAGTTTCTATCGCTGCAACGACGGGCTGTCTTCCTACTACGATCAGGCGCGCCAGACTTACCCCTCCGTGCTATCCGACGAGCGCAAGATTGAATTGACTCATTTGAAGGCCGCTGGGCGCGTGGTGCGCGAGAATAAGGGCGCGAGCCTGATTGACCTCGGCGACGGCGTGCTTTGCCTCGAGTTTCACACCAAGCTGAACACGTTGGATGAGGACGTGAAAAACATACTGCGCGTGTCCGTCGAGGAACTTGAAACGAAGCACTGGGTCGGCATGGTCGTTGGCAACGAAGCTGCGGACTTCTCTGTCGGCGCGAACCTCGCCGGAGGTTTGGGCGCAGGAGGTTCGACGGCGATTGAGCGCAGCGTGCGTGAAATGCAGGACGCCTTGATGGCTGTGCGCTTCTGCTACAAACCCATCGTGACCGCACCCGCGGGTCGCGCGCTTGGGGGAGGCTGCGAAGTATCAATGGCCGGAGGGCGCACTGTCGCGGCAGCCGAGACTTATATGGGTCTGGTTGAGGTAGGCGTCGGGCTCATTCCGGGCGCGGGCGGTTGCAAGGAGTTGGTGCGCCGCGTAGTCTCACCGGCGATGCGTTCAGCAAACACGGACCCACTTCCAGTGCTGCAACAGGCGCTGCAAACGATTGCTATGGCGAAGGTATCAACCAGTGCAGCGGAAGCCCGGTCGTTAGGTTTTCTTACTGAAGCCGATTTGATCGTGATGAACCGCGACTACCAGATTGGAGAGGCCAAGCGATTGGTCCTCGCCCTCGCCGACGCAGGTTACCGAGCGCCGGCGCGAGGTAATACATGCTATGCGGCCGGGCGCGACGCAATCGCGGCTTTGCGCGCTGGTCTGTATATCATGCAGCAGGGCGGCTACATGAGTGAGTATGATTTGCATGTCAGCGGTAAGGTCGCATACGTCCTTTGTGGAGGCGACATCTCGGCCGGGCAATGGGTTGACGAGCAGCACTTTCTCGACCTTGAACGCGAAGCTTTTGTTTCACTGTGTGGCGAGCCAAAGACGATAGAGCGCATCAAGCATATGCTGGCAACAGGCAAACCTCTGCGGAACTAATTGGATTTTTGATTCTTTGGAGGCGGGATTCGAACTATCCACCCACTGCCAAGACTGTATGAAAACTCAACGGAGTGTCATGAAGTCATTACCGTAGCGCGGTAGCGTCGGGTCCGGCCATCTCAAGACTCAACTGGAGCGTCATGAGCCGG
>JAMQPI010000094.1 GCA_023717565.1 Pyrinomonadaceae bacterium
CCGCTCCGTACTGCATCAGCGGATTGTAGTAACTGAAAAGAACAATCGGAACTTTGGTTTTTCGCCGGGCTCTGGCCGCCGTTTCAAGCACGGCCGCCAGTCCAAATCCGTGCTGCAGAGCCCGCTCCGAAGCTCGTTGGATCACTGGTCCGTCAGCCATCGGATCGCTGAAAGGTACGCCCAACTCAATTACCGTAGCTCCTGAGTCAGCCAGCTCGACCAAGAGATCCCCGGTTGTTTCCAGATCAGGATCACCTGCCACTATGAAGGGGATGAACCCTTTCTTCCCTTCCCGCTTGAGCTGGGCGAACACCTCCGTTATGCGACTCAATATTCAGACCCCGATTCAGACACGTGATGCCAAGAGAGTAGCAGAGCAGACGCTAATCAACGTCCGCCTTAAGACGATTGCCGACGGTATCAACGTCTTTATCTCCACGGCCCGAGAGATTGAGAATAATGATCTCGTCGGCCGACATTTCTCGAGCGATTTTGATTCCATGAGCAACCGCATGCGCAGATTCGAGTGCGGGAATAATGCCTTCTAACTTCGATAGCGTTTGAAAAGCTGCCAGGGCTTCGCCATCCGACGCGCAGACATATTCGACCCTGCCGGAGTCGTGCAGAAAAGCGTGTTCCGGTCCGATTGAAGGATAGTCGAGTCCCGCAGACACAGAATGCGTGGCAGCAATCTGTCCGCCCTCGTCCTGCAAGACATAACTAAGAGTGCCCTGCAAGACTCCTGGACGCCCACCGCCCATCTGGTTAAAACGCGCGGCGTGTTGTCCCAACTCATTGCCTCGGCCTCCGGCCTCAACACCAATCATGCGGACTTTGTCATTCAGAAAAGGATGAAAGAGGCCAATCGAATTCGATCCCCCGCCGACGCAGGCAATCAACAAATCTGGTAAACGTCCGGTCTGACTCAATATCTGCGCCCGAGCTTCGCAGCCAATCACGGTCTGGAATTCACGAACCATCAGCGGATAAGGATGGGGTCCGAGCGCACTTCCAAGCAAATAGTAAGTGTCGGAAACGTTCGTCACCCAATCGCGCAGAGCTTCGTTGATTGCATCTTTCAGCGTTCGCGAGCCGGCATTCACTTCTCGCACTTCCGCACCCAGCAGCTCCATGCGAAAAACATTCAACGCTTGCCGCCGCATGTCTTCCGCGCCCATGTAAACCACGCAATCGAGACCAAACAACGCGCATACAGTGGCGGTGGCGACACCGTGCTGTCCGGCACCGGTCTCGGCAATTACCCGTCGTTTGCCCATCCGTCGAGCCAGCAGTATCTGGCCGAGAGCGTTGTTGATTTTGTGAGATCCGGTGTGGGAAAGGTCTTCGCGTTTGAGATAAATCTGAGCGCCGCCAGCGTGTTCCGTCAAACGCTTCGCGTGAAACAGCGGTGTGGGCCGCCCTGAATAATCAGCCAGCAGCGTTCGGAACTCGGTCTGGAACTCATTATCGTCGCGTGCAACCAGGTAGGCGGCGGTCAACTCTTCCAGAGGGGCCACGAGCGTTTCCGGTACAAAACGCCCGCCATACTGACCCCAATGCCCCCGTTCATCAGGTTGTGTAGTTTCTATGCCCAATAATTACCTAGTTTGTTCCTACATACTTTTCAAACCACTCAAGATTCGTTTGCTTGGCCTTCAGCACCATCTTTGGTTCGTTCGGACCGTGAGGCATGCGCGGCAGCACGATCATCCGGCTGGGCACATTTCGCACTTTTAGTGCGTTGTAAAACTCATAGCCCTGCGAAATCGGCACGCGCTCGTCTGCTTCGCCATGCTGGACGAGAGTCGGCGTAACGACTCCCTTCATGTGGAACATTGCTGAGTGGGCCCGATAAATCTCGAGGTTCTCCCACGGCTGTTCTCCAAAGTAATCCGGGATGAAGCTGGGGATGTCAGCCGTCCCTATGAAACTCATCAGGTTCGTTACACCTGCTCCGACTGACGCGGCTTTGAAGCGTTTGGTTTGGGTAACGATCCAGGAAGTCATGAAACCACCGTAGCTCCATCCCATAACACCCAAACGATCAGGATCGGCGACGCCCAGCCGAATCACTTCATCGACACCCGTCATCAAGTCCTGGTAATCACCGCCACCCCAGTCTTTGATGTTCGCGAACCGGAACTTCTGCCCGTAACCAGACGAACCCCGCGGGTTCACGCGGAGCATGGCGTAACCACGCGCGGTGAAAGCCTCAGTGGGATATACCCCACGGTTTCCCGCTAAGAACGATTGAGTAAATACTCCGGTTGGTCCGCCGTGGACTATCAGAAGCAGCGGCACTCGTTTCCCCGCCTGATAGTTGACGGGGTAGGTCAGGAGCCCCTCAATCTCCATCCCATCAGAGCTTTTCCATTTGATTGCCTCAGTCTTACCGACCGGCAACTTTGGCAGATCCGCGTTGGACTTGCTCACCTGCTGCGGGGAAAACGTAGCTAGTTGACTAACATAAGCCTCGGGGGCTCTGTCATTGGTCTGCAACGTGAACCCTAGCATTGTCTGCGAGCGATTGAGAGACGGACCGCCGATTACTTCGTTGCCCTTGTTCAGCTCTGTAATCGCATTCGAATTCAGGTCCAGCGAATAGATCCGGGAAACGGTGCCTCTAGTCTCACCAAAGTAAATCTTCTTACCATCGGCCGACCAATCGATGACGTTAGGCTGGGCATCGAAAGTCTCGGCAAGCAGTTTCACATCACCTCCAGCCGTAGCAACTACCGCCATTCGCCGATAGCCAGCCCAACGCGGTGGATCGTCTGAAACAAGGAAGAGAAGCCACTTACCATCAGGCGAATACTTGGGCCCTGATTCAGCAGCGTTGGTGGCGGCGATCGTTTTGACAGTTCCACTCGCCACCTCCACGGCCAACAGATCACCGGTAGTCCAATAGTCCGCCTTGGGCATCTTTGTCCGTGTAAAAGCGATTGTCTTGCCATCGGGCGCCCAGTCGAAGTCACCATCGACGTTGTAGTCACCGGTAAGTTTGCGCGGCTCTCGTTTGCCGTTGGCATCTTTTTCGATATTTATCACCTGCAAGCGATTCATCTTAATGTCTTCATCAACCCAACGTGAATCGTCCTTGCCTTTGGTGCTCTTCTCCTCATCATCACTCGGGGCGTCGCGCATCAGGAAAGCGATCTGCCTGCCATCAGGCGACCAGGCAAAGTTCCCAACTCCGGTTTTGACGTCAGTTGTTTGCTCGGCTTCGCCACCTATCAAACGGAGGACATACAAGTTACTCTTTCCGCTTCGACTCGAAGTGAACGCAATCATTTTGCCGTCCGGCGACCACTGTGGATTATCAGAAGACTTTTCGGCGAAGGTGAGTTGCAGAGCATCAGTGCCGTCGCTGTTGGCCAACCAAACCTGCGTGACGAATTCACTCTTCTCAGGCGTCATCACCGCCTGACTAACCGTGTAGACGACCTTTCGGCCATCCGGCGATACCCTAACTGCACCGATGTTTTTCACCTTCATCGCCAACTCAGGTGTCCAACCCGCGACGGTGGTCTGCTGGGCCATCAACCCGGCTGCCGAGGCTCCGGCGATCAGGACGAGCCCAAGACTAAGGGTCAACGACTGTGTAAAGAGTCTCATAGCTTAATCTCCTTATAGTATCCACGTGAGGGGCATCAGACCCCAGGCAGGTTTTCCTGCAACAAAGGCGCGACGGCAATGCGATTGCGTCCTTCATTCTTCGCGACATAGAGCGCCCGGTCGCTGGCCGCATAAAGAGTGCGTTGCGAAGTTGCGTGGGCCGGGCAGGCCGCCACCCCGATGCTGACGCTAATATTTCCGACACCGGGTATGTTCAGTTCAGCCAGGAGCGCACGTAATCGTTCCGCAGCCGCGGTAGCCTTCGCTTCACAAATACCCACAAGTAACAGAGCGAACTCTTCGCCGCCTAAACGCGCCGCAGTGTCGTTATCACGAGAAACTGCGGAAAGCGTGGTCGCAACTTGGCGGATGACAACGTCTCCGACCGGATGTCCGAACCGATCATTGATCGCTTTCATGTGGTCGATGTCCAGTTGAAGTAGTGCGCACGGTACACCGTAACGGCGCCATCGTTCAACCTCGCGATCGAGAGCGCCGCGGAAGCGGCGCCGATTGGCCAATCCCGTCAAATGATCTAGACCTGCTTCCGAGCGAAGCCGGTCCATCGTCTGGCGCACCTTAACTAATTGTCCGACTCGGAGCACAAGCAGATCGATCTCTGCCGGAAGCTGAAAGTAGTCAAATGCACCTGCAGACAGCGCAGCTTGCCTGCGGTTCAACGTCGACGCTTTGGCACCCACCAAAATCAAAGGTATGCCATCTTCCATTTGTCCCAACATGTTCGTCAATTCACCACTCGAGATTCCCCTTAGTGCGGAGCTGGCGATGACCACGTGTGGACGTGATTTTTGCAGCGAGATGGGAGCGGCGGCGCCCCGGCACACACCGACTATTTCCAGCCCCGCAGTCGTCAGCGGTCCTGGATCGATAGAGTCGGGCTCCTCGGTAACAATGAGTACGCGGCCGCGCTCACGAGAAAGCGCTTTGCCGGGTTTCTCTTTCTGAAGTTTCGCTTTCATAGACACGTTCAGTTGAGGTGAGGAGGTCGCTTTCGCGGAAGAACGTTATGAGAAAGTTGATTCTTCGACGACAGCAGCGAGTAAAGGGCTTGCTAGCATAACCCGAGGCCAGTGATAGTCGTCAACGTTTAACGAGAGTTCAAGCTGACCGGGCCGCGTTCACGAAAGCCGCCACTCGTTCCGGAACCTTTTTTCCCGGACTACTTTCCAGTTTACTGCAGGCGTCGACGCCGTATGGATCGACTTCCGCAATTGCGTTTCGGACGTTCTCAGCGGCAAGCCCACCGGCAAGAAATAGCCGCGGCACGAGCTCCCGCGTCTTTCGGGCCACCGACCAGTCCATAATCCGACCAGTGCCGCCCCGCAGCTGCGCATCAAACGTGTCAAGCATGATCGCTTCCACCTGGTAATCGAGGGCCCGCTGTGGTTCAAAGTCGTCGCCGGCAGCCAATACTTTGATTACGTACCGGCCACGGAGCGCGCGGCAGAAGCCGGGCGACTCGTCACCGTGCAGTTGCAGGGCGGTCACGCCGGCATCAGATGCAATTCGTTCCACTGTTTCAGGGGTGGGTTGATTAACAAAGACACCAACAGTTAAGACATTCGCTGGCAAGCGGTCGATAATGTCTCGCGCGGCACGGGGCTCAATGTAGCGCGGACTCGGGCCGTAGAAATTGAAGCCCAGCGCATCCGCGCCTGCCGCAACAGAGAGCAGAGCGTCCTCGAGATTGGTTATGCCGCAGATTTTCACGAACGCCATAAAAAGCCTTTGGGGGAAA
>JAMQPI010000139.1 GCA_023717565.1 Pyrinomonadaceae bacterium
CTGGAAGGCGGCACAGCCTCGGATTAGTTGAATGCTTTCCGGTAAGGCGGAGTCTTACCGCACTGGAAGGAGGCACAGCCTCGGATTAGTTGAATGCTTTCCGGTAAGGCGGAGCCTTACCGCACTGGAAGGAGGCATAGCCTCGGATTAAGTTGAAGCTTTCCGGTAAGGCGGAGCCTTACCGCACTGGAAGGAGGCATAGCCTTGGATTAAGTTGAATGCTTTCCGGTAAGGCAGAGCCTTACCGCACTGGAAGGCGGCAAAGCCGCACCCGCGTGCATCTGCTCCATTTACTCTTGGTTATTTCTTCGCGGTTATTTCTCCGCAGCCCGAAACCATTCGATGAACTTGTGAATTCCATCTTCAATCTGGGTTTGCGGATTGTATCCCAACAGTCGGCGGGCTTTGGTGATGTCGGCAAAGGTTTGTGGCACATCTCCAGGCTGCGAAGGCTGCGGATCGATGATCGCCTTCTGGCCAAGTTCCTGTTCAACCAACGAGATCAACTCTTTTAGCTCAACCGTCCGCGACTCGCCCAGATTGAAGACCTCGTAGTTGGACTGATCGAAATCGATTGCCGCCCGGACTCCGGCAATGATGTCATCGATGTAGGTGTAGTCGCGGCGAGTGCTACCGTCTCCGAATACCGGGATTGGCTTGCCCTGGCTTATTAAGCTAGCGAATTTATGTATTGCAAGATCCGGACGCTGACGCGCTCCGTAGACGGTAAAAAACCTCAGGCAGACAGTTCGCAGATCGTATAAATGTGAATAAGTATGACAGAGCAACTCACCGGCAGCTTTAGTTGTTGCGTAAGGCGAGATGGGCTGCCGAATTGGATCATCCTCGCTAAAGGGTACCTTAGCATTGATCCCGTAAACAGATGACGAAGACCCGAAGACAAATTGTTTGACGCTATGATTGCGAGCTTGTTCCAGCAGGTTCAGGGTCCCGCTGATATTTGTTTCCGTATAGAGTTGGGGATCCTTCAAGGATGGTCGCACGCCCGCCCGCGCCGCCAAATGAACGATGGCCTCAAATTGGGTTTCGTCAAACGTTCGCGCTAAATCCGATTGGGATCGAATATCAGCCTCGATTAACTTGTAGGCAGGGTTCTCTTTGTGAGTGCGAACGTTGTTGCGTTTGATCTCCGGCGGGTAGAAGTCGTTGAAATCGTCGACCACAGTGACGGCCCACGAGCCTTCTGCAAGTAGATGGTCCACAAGATGGGAACCGATGAAACCGGCGCCGCCGGTAACTAGAATGTTTTTCATGTATTTGTTCGTTGTCAGTAGTCCGTTGTCAGTCGTGGATTCGGCTCCGAGTTTTCTTGCGATTCATTCAGAGCATGATAACAACAACTGACAACTGACTATTTCGTGGCATATATCCACAAATGCCAACCCCAACGAGCGGCAAGCTTCGATTCCGCTGAGCGGGAGAGCATGTTTCCAACCAATGGTAGCCAACGCTTGTTCAGGAAATAAGTGCGCAGTTCGATCTCAGCGAAGTCTTTGAATAACTCGCGTGCCTCACGCCGTGAATAGACTCGCGCGAGGGGATTGCCTGCTCCGTCCGTATTCTGACTTAGAAACTCGTCAGACTTAAGGTAGCTCTGCTGATCGCTCTTGAGTTGCGCGGCGTGTTGCCGAAGAGATTCAAGCGACTCTCCGGTTAACCGGTGGACCAGCGTAACTCCAGACTCCCACCTCAACATCTGTGCTCCGGCGCGGCGCAGCAGTGAAATGTTCACTCGATAGTTGTACGAATCGCGGTGATACAGCATCACGATGGCCCGTCCACCCGGCCGCAGCACGCGATAGATCTCCCGCACGGCCCGCTCGGTATCAGGTGTGTGGTGCAAGACTCCGTGTGAGTAAACCAGATCGAATGAATCGTCAGGGAAGTCGAGGTTTTCGGCATCTGCAGTCTGGAACTTTCCCGAAAGATTGAAGAGTTCGAACCGCTTCTGGGCCAATTCTACGGCGGCGTCTGTCAGATCGACTCCGGTGTACTCAGCGCCGGCCTCGGCGAATTGGGCACCATCCGTACCAAGTCCGCAGCCTATTTCCAGCACCTTGAGACCCTGGGAACTGGCGAAGCCGGCAGCCTGCGGGATGTGCCACTCCTTCTGGTATCGATGGTCCGCGACGAGTTCGTAGAAGCGCCGCGTGCCGGGAGGGGCATCGGTGAATTTAGTCCCGCAAGGGTTTGCCTGCCAGAACGCACGTACCTTTTCTTTCAGATTGTTCGATTCAGACATGCCAGTGGGAAGGATAACAGAGCAATGGTGAGCCCAAAAGACAGCGAGCCGGACGATTCACCCTGTAAGGGAGAGATGTTTATAGCCCGCAACTTCCGACCACCTTCCCTCGCCGTTCGAAGGGGCGGAACTCAACTTGACAGATACTCATCAAGTATCGTTCCGCCCCTTCGAACGGTCGAAATCTCGTACTGTCCGTGTCTATAAACATCTCACTCCTCCGGAGTAAAGAATCTACTTCTTCACCACCGAAAGTATTCGCTCCATCACCTTGGCATCATCCGGCAACAGGCCTGATTTCGGCAGACGCGGCGTCAACGTGGCCCAATTTGGATCCATCTCAAACACCCGGCGAAACAGCGGCAACGATTCATCTACCCGACCCATGTTGACTAGGGCGACAGCGTGCCAGTAGATCATCTCGGCGTTATCGGGAACCAGTTTCTCGGCCGCACCATACTCACGCAGCGCTCCTTCATTATCTTTGTGCTCGACCGCGAGATCACCGGCGTTCATGTGATTGTAGGCACGTTGTAGTTTCACCAACCGGCGCAGTTCCCTTAAGGGTTCGGGGTTGTCATCAACGCGCAAGTCAAAGATGCGATCCTTCCATGCCTGACCGGTCGGTTTCCCGGTGACGACGATCAGTGCGGCCGATTGCTTGCCGCGAATGTCGCCGCCCGCAGCTTGTGCGGCGTCAAGCGCAGCCAGCATCCGCTCTGCGAGATCGCCCTTGGTGTTTTCAAAGGCTGCGGACATCGCCGGCCAAACCTTGTCGTTCAGCATCAAATTCGCTTGTACCGAATAATCTTTGCCGACGATATGACCCGCGGCTTGAATGTCGTTCTTCCCGGTCCATGCTTCGACCCGTCCTTGAGCATCAATCATTGCCACCTGGCGCACTTCGCGGCCCTCATCTCCAGCGGTCAGCGATTTCAAAGCGTCGGGGGCACTCTTCCCCGCCCGCATCAAATCAAGGCCAAGTTTTCCATAAGTCGGGTCAACGAAGGATTGTGTGGCCACGGCGCCAACGCCTGCTTCGGCCCAGGCGACGATTGACCCAACGGAGAACCAATGTGATTGCACCGCGACTCCGAGTTCGCCCGTACCTGGATCGCGCGCGACGATAGAGAACGTGTGCACCGGGCGCTTTGGAATCGAGCGTCGTGCCTCGCCCTGAGCGTGGGTGCTATCCAGTAACAAGCTCGCGACAAAGACACTTACGAGCAAAGAAGTTGCGATGACTCTCATATCTTTCTCCACGCGATACCGGAATGAAAACCCAAAACGATCCACGAAATAATACGAAACGTCACTAAGAGAGATTTTTCGTGTTGGTTCGTGTGATTTCGTGGATCGTTGCTTGCACCAAACCAAACACTCAAGTCGGGACATTAACCATCAGCATTCCAATCCGAAGTTCCACGCCAGCCCTAGCGGCTGCGCTTTTGCTACGACACGAAAGGATAGAAGGGTGTGTTGCGAAAGATCCAAAAGGAGAGCACGAATCCAAACAACGCCCAAATGTACTTCGCGGGCAGAACGTTCCTTCTAATTGGCCTTCCGCGCAGAACAGTGTTTGTGTGGTTCAGCAGTGCGTACAGGAGGAATGGCAATGCCAGGATCAAGAACGGATTCAATTGAAAAGCCGCGGTCAGATTACCGTGTAGCAACTGGTGCAGCCCACGCGTCGTACCACAGCCCGGACAGGTAAACCCTGTTAGTGTGCGAAACGGACAACCAGGCAGGAAAGCGGATTTGCCCGGCTCAAGCACAAAGAGTAGAACGCCACCAACGGCGATGGTCAGCCAAAGCGAGAACACGGTGAAACGTCGATAGACTATCTCATCCAAAACCATGAGGTGGAAACTATCACGGCAGGTTAGCACTGCAAAGGAGCAAAGACACAAAGAAAGAGGCACGACTTAGTCGTGCCTCGATAGATTGAACAGTCGAACAGGAGTTTCAGAACCAGCCCTTTTTGTTCTGAATGTAGGTGCGGACGAAGTCTTCATCTGACTTTGTGAGGTAGATAATCCCTTCCACCAGGCCAACTATTGAGCCGACTCCACACGTCACGAAGGTAATGACGATCTGAATAATCCCTTCGGTAGTGTAGCCCAGGATAAACTTATGGACCCCGAATCCCCCTAACAAGATTCCGCAGATACCGGCAATGATCTTTTTGTCTCCACCCATTGCCTTCCAGTCCTGCATTTGTCCGGGGTTCACAGACTGCATTGGCTGGTAACCGGGCGCTGACTGGTAACCCCCGCTGCCCGGCGTTGACTGGAAGCCCCCGCTCACAGGAGCCAGCGGAGTCTGGCAGGTATTGCAATATTGAGCGCTCTCGTCGTTGGTTGCGCCACACTTGGTACAGTATCTAGTCATTTGTTCTATCTCCGCGCTTCTTGTCTGGGCGTGCTGTTCGGCACACACGCTGGAAATCCCCGGAGACCAGTTCGCAATTGTCTCGCGGTCGGGCAGCCAGTCGGGCTGGTTTCATAGATCCGGCGTCGAGTTAACCACCCTGAATTGCGCCCAGTCCCACCCCCAATACCATCAGCACGACGTAAATCAGTCCCAGACCCAGGCCCAGGCCGATTGCGATGAAACTAAAGAGCTTTGCCTTTTTCGAGGCGTCCATGGCGCCTTGTATGTCTCCTGAGGCCACTTTTCCATTGACCTGCGCGGCAAAGATGATCGCTACGATCGATAGCGGCCAGCAACAGAACAACGAAAGAATCGCTGGAATCAAATAGTTTGGAATATTTGCCGGAGCCGCGGTTGGGGAAGGCGGGGGAGTCCATTGTTCAGACATTTTTGAGTTTCTCCTGGTTCTAACTAGTGTTTGATAAAGCGTTGTTTACGATGAAACCTGTGGGAACGGCTCTTACAACCCGGTGCTGGATGGGCCACCAGGACGTGCGCCAAAATCCTGCGGCGGTGGCGGCGGTTCGGCAGCTTTTCGCTTTTCGAAAATAGGCACACCGATTAGTCCGCCAATAGTTGAGAGCACCACGTAGACAAAGAAGGCCACGATCCCGCCGATAACTAATAGTGCAAGACCTGACAACGGAAAGTCCGGGTTGATTTGCCGGACCTGCATATCCATTGCTTCCAATCCATTCACAAAGTAAGTAATGGGCAAGCCAATTATCAGGTAGATTATGCCGCCCAGTGCGCCGGCAAGTGCGCCCAGTATTGCTCCATCTAAAGCTGTAGCTGGTGTCGGCGAACCCTTTACGTAAAGCATTGTCGCGAGCAGACCGGCGGCAATCGGCCAGAGGCAGTTGCAGCAACCTAAAGTCCTGATAAAGGGAACGGGAAGTGCCGCGAGCAGGATCGTGAAGACCAGGAACAGTCCTAACGCTCCACCGCCGATCAGGGCGGGCTTAAGTTTGTATGCCATTGGAACAGACTCTCATCAAAGAAAGGCTGGCCGCCTCAAACCTAAAACATTGGAAATCTGAGTGGTACACCCGTGGGCGTGGGTGCATAACTAACAAAGAGAGGCCGGAATGTCAATAATATCCGGTTTTAGCGGACTACTTCTATGCGGTCGCCGGGCTGCAATCTCGGATCCTGGATTTTGCCTGCCTTAATCTCTTTCAGCTTGAATTGGGTGGTAGCTAAGCGACCATCTCCCCTCTCCCGTGACACCTCGACCAGGTTCTCATTCTGACGCTTGAGTCCCCCGGCGGCGAGAATCGCCTGCAGCAGAGTAATGCCTGACTGAAACACCTTCTGTCCCGGGTGGTTGATGCGGCCGGCGATGTAATAAAACTCTTGCGGCTTAACGCTCACGCTGATCAAGTCGCCGTGTCGAACCTGGAAATTGAGAGCTTCGGGATCCTCTAATAGATCCACTATGACGGTCGCACCCCCTTGGCGAATTATTGACACTCGGGCTGCGTCCGACCTTGCCTGGGCCTCGGCCATGATCACGTAAAGCGGCACTGCTTCCCGTCTAAGAAACTTCATTCCCGGGCTGTTGACTATGCCCGTAATTACCACGCTATGGCTGGCGTACTGCCGAACGGTAACAGAGACGCGGGCATCTTGTTCAACCGCTCGGCGCTTGAGTTCTGCTATGAGCAGAGCCTGGACTTGTTCGGCAGTAAGGCCAGCGACTGCGATTGGTCCGCCGACAATGGCCAAGTCGATTGAGCCGCCTTCAACCACCGTGTACAGCGTAGATCGAGGCGTTGATGAATTGAGCAAACGGATGTCGAGCACGTCGCCGACTCCAATTTTGTAGATACTGGTCAAGGCCGCCTCTTCGGTTCCGGACCGCGGAGCCGGAGAAGCTTGGTCTGGCTGCGCGCAAACCGGATGGACTAGACTCAGGGCCAATGACAGCAGGGCTGCCGTGAAGAATATTTTTTTCATAAGACACTGCGGGATCTGGAAATCTGATTTCGGAAAGTGTATCAGTGCTGAAAGGTCGGCTCAAGGAGTAACTCCTGCTACTAAGTCCATTAAGCTCAGGCCGCACCGCCCCAAAACTGTCTTCGCCCTGAATAACCACAAGACCACTAATCCGAGTGGTTTTCCTGCCTTCACGCGACCTTGCCGGTTCCTTAATCTGCTTTGAGCGTGTACTTGGAGGCCCGGGCGCTCAACAAAGAGTGGGTCGTTTGCTATAGTGTGAGGTTTGCTGGGTAAGGGCTATTGATTGGTAGTGAAGGGAAGCAGTCCGGTGGCCCAGCGGAGTTTAGAAGCATATGTACGAATTTGCAGTTGCTCCAGCCATCACAAACCTCCGCCGTCGCGGTGCCGAAATCACTGAAGTTGCTCCTGAAAGTCTTGGCGCAGAGCTTGAGCTCGAGCCAGGTGATCGAATTACGCGGGTAAACGGCCGACCCGTTCGCGACTATCTCGACTTTCGTTTTCAAACCGCAGGTGAGACGGAGCTAGTGGTGGAAGTTCGCAAGAGCAGTGGAGAGGATTGGGAACTCCAGATTGAGCGCGGCGAGGATGAAGACTTCGGTTTTAGCTTCGAGCAAATCGTTCCCCGCCAGTGCGCCAACGAATGCATTTTCTGTTTCTGCAAAGGCAATCCGGCTGATGCTCGACCCTCGCTCTTTGTTCGCGACGAAGACATCCGACTTTCGTTCCTCTACGGCAACTACACGACGCTCACGTCGATTACGGAAGACGAGATGGCACGCATTATTGAACAGCGTCTCTCGCCGCAATATGTTTCTATTCACGCTACCGACCTGGACGTGCGGGCCAGGCTCCTCGGTATAGAAAAACGGCGCGCCGACATATCGTCGCAAATGTCGCGGTTGCTTGATGCCGGCATAGAGATTCATGCCCAGGTTGTGCTCTGTCCCAACATCAATGACGGTGACATCTTGCGGCGCACGATCGATGATCTGGCAGCTGACTACCCTCGCGTCACCAGCGTTGCCATCGTCCCATTGGGTCTAACCCGCTATAACACCGATCCTCGTTTGACCCCGGTGACCCCCCAGTTCTGTCGCGGGATCATCGACGAGGTGACCAAAATTCAGAAGCAGTTGCGGCAGCGACTAGGAACCACCTTTGCGTTCCTGGGCGACGAGATTTACCTGCGCGCAGGACGACCAGTGCCGGGGCGAGCACACTACGGCAGTTATCCCCAGATCGAAGATGGGATCGGCATGGTGCGTTCATTCGATAACGACTTCAACAGTCTTCTGCAACGCCTGGAACGACGACCGCTCAAGGAGCCCGGCAAAATATTCGGGACAGTTCTTACGGGCACACTCTTCGCCTCCGAACTGAGAAAGATGATCAGCAAACTAAATACGACCTTCGGTACGCGGATTCAGGTTGAAGCGGTGGAGAACAACTACTTTGGCGGAGATGTCTCGGTTGCGGGATTGCTTACGGGCGGTGATTTTCTCTCAGCGCGAGCGCAGGTTCGCGGAGATTTTGTAATCGTCCCCAAGCATACGCTCAAGAGTGATGAGGAAATCATGCTTGATGGCATGACGCTGGGATCCTTGCGAGCGGAATTCGGATTGCCCGTATACCCAGCTGATCTTAATTCCTTCTCAGGCCTCCTCTATCGGCATAGCCAGTAAACTTCAGTCCATGACTGTTTCTGAATCAGCCCCCGCCGCAGTGTCTGCCAGCAAAAAGATTCTCGATGTCGGTTGCGGCCAAAATAAATATCCAGGGGCGATCGGAATCGACTCGAATCCTCGCACGCAAGCTGACGTAATTCACGATCTGGGCAACGTGCCCTACCCCTTTCGGGAGAACGAATTCGACCAGATCATCTGCCGTCATGTGATTGAGCACGTTCCTGACGTGATGGCTTTTATTACCGAACTTCACCGCATCGTGAAACCGGGCGGTCGAATTAAGATCGTTACTCCCCACTATACAAATCCCGACTGGCCCACGGATCCGACCCATCGCAACCACCTCAATAGCTACTCTTTCACATGCTTCATGCCTGACCGTACTCCTTTCCCCTTCTACACCGCGGCTGAGCTGAAACCGATTCGCACCTACGTGACACTTGCGAACCTCTGGCGTGCCCTGGGTCTTGAATTCATCACTAACCTGGACCAACGCTGGCCGTCTCTACGCTTCACCCGAAAGTTTTGGGAGTTCTATTTGAGCAACATCTTTCGCGGCAAGGAACTTCATTTTGAGTTTGAAGTGGTAAAGCCGACTTCTGCGAATGAGACCTAAGCAATTGTGATTTGATCGCTTCGCAGTGTTGCTTCAAAGGATTAATCGGTGTCCTGGTGTTCAGGCTTCGGGTGACTGACCTTTCGGGCTTCAAAAGTTTGACTTTCGATGCCCGGCGGAAGAGGATACGCTTTGTAGATTCGGTTCACCTTAACCATGTCACGAACTAAGATACATGCGTTCTTAGAGCCACTCCTGTCGGTGGTGATCGTCTTTTTTGTCGCCGCTCCGTTCGCGGCGCAAAATCAAAACGTCGGAAGCATTCGTGGCAGAGTCGTGCTTCCGAATGGAGCTCCTCTGAATACGGCTACTGCCATCAGGCTGGAGACTCTCCGCGGTGTCAGGTACGACGCGTATACGGATAATTCGGGTCAGTTTAGTTTCCGCGCCGTCGAGCCGGGGATTTACCGAGTGGTTGTAGAAGCAGACAGGACGGTATTTGAAATAGTCTCCACCACAGTCGAAGTTTTCCCGCGTTCGCCTGCGATGCTCACGATTGTTCTCAAAGAAAGGAAACCCCAGGGCGAGTTTAAAAAGACGCGAGGCACAGTTTCCGCAGGAGAGTTAGACGGACAAATACCCGGAGCAGCAAAAGAAGAATTCGAACGTGCAGCAGCCTTTAGCAAAGAAGGCAAGTCCGACGAAGCAATCGCTCATCTGCGAAGGGCGATCGAATTGTATCCCGACTACTTAATGGCCCGTAACGATCTCGGTGCCCA
>JAMQPI010000142.1 GCA_023717565.1 Pyrinomonadaceae bacterium
GACGCTACCGCGCTACGGTACTGACTCCGTGACCTCGGTTGAGTCTTCACCCCGGCCGGACCCGACGCCACCGCGCTACGGTACTGACTCCGTGACACTCGGTTGAGTCTTCACCCGGCCGGACCCGACGCTACCGCGTTACGGTACTGACTCCGTGTAAGGACTATTGCTTTTCATTTCGCCGCCGAATAGCGCGAGTAACGAACGCCGAGCTTCCACACTCCGACGATGTCTCTGGTAGCCGTAATATTTGCGGTTGGGTCGCCATTGATCAGCAGCAGGTCAGCGCGTACTCCCACGCCGATGCGCCCCCGGTCATGGAAACCGAAAGCGCGCGCTGGTTCCGAAGTTGCCGCCGCCAGAGCCTCGAGAGGTGTGAGGCCTGAAAGCACCAGCAGTTCCAACTCGTGGTGAAGGCTGAGACCGTGAACCAGGCTCGGTGCGGGCGCGTCGGTACCTGCGAGGATTGAAACACCGGCGCGTCGAAGTGCAGAGACCGCCGCTACAGCATTCGCGAATTTCAAGTCAGGACGAAAACCCGGCGGGAACTTCCTCTCGAGATTGGCTCTCATTGCCGGCGTAATAAATGAACTCACTTTAGGGTCCTGCCACCAGGGTTTTGTGGAAGTTCCAGTCGCCGCTTCGACCACGCTCAGCGTAGGAATGACGAAGACGTTGCGCTCGGCGGCAAATTTGGCGAGGCCGGGCTCGGGCATCGAATCCGCGAAGATGTGGGCCAGACCATCAGCTCCGGACGCTATAGCCTCATGAGCCTCGCGCTGTGTCGTAACATGCACCACGACAAGTCTGTTACGTCTGTGGGCCGCGGCGACCACATCTTCGAGTTGCTGTTTGGTCAAAGTAGGATACGCATGCTCGTAGATAACCTTGATGTAGTCCCCGCCCTCACCGATCCGGGCGTCGACGAATTTCTGCACGTCATCACCTGGACCAAGAGTCGGCAACGGAGGTCCGCCCATTTGCGTCGGATGGCCGCGAGGGACAGTAATGCCGGTTCCTGCGGTACGCAAATCGGCCATGTCCTTGATGCCGTCGTCAGTGATCTTGTTCCTCAGTGCCCGGCTCTCATCGGAGCCCCACATCTCGAGCTCTGTCGTGACACCGAAGTTCAAAGCATCACGGAGCCATTGTTCCGGCTGGTAACTACCGATGTGCACGTGCGCGTCGATGAGACCGGGCAGGAGAGTTTTACCCTTGCCATCGATTACCTCTGCGAATGAAGGGATCGGGATGTCCTTACCGATTGCGCGAACCATACCATCGCGAACGAGGACGGTCGTGTTCCGGATCAGACGCGAACCGTCAAAGACGTCTACGTTGCGAAAGACGACTGGTTTCTCGGCCTGCTGAGCGGTGATCGAACCAGACAACACCCAGAGAACCAGAAGACTCACGCAGACCGGTCTTACTGATCTAGTTTGTCTGTTCAACTGTTCGGATGACGTCATTTAATCTGCACAAAACGCGAATACTCCGTCTCGACTTGTTCCGGCGAAACGGAGCCGGAAAGAATTAGCAGCCGGTAATTAAACGTCACGGACTGCTTCGGCTCCAGGGTGAAGTTGAGCTTTTCTTTACCGTTGCTGAACACTTCCTGACCCAGCGGATTCGCCGCGAACAACCCGTAGCCGCGCGCGTGCCAGTAGGTTGGGAAGCCGGGGTTCTTTGGGTGGTCCAGTATCGCCAGAGTAACTGGTTCCTGATCGACTTTGCCCGATAACAGGGTCCAACGCCCGCGCGTGCCCCACACCGCATCACCCACCTTCCCTTCACTGCTGCGATACATGCCGCTGACTCCAGTGTTATCCATTACCTTCACGTCGGTCGCGCGGCCACTGGCATCGGTAAAGACCAACGGTTCGTTTGACGGTTGCTCAAGCTCGCGCCGCACGCGCATCCCCAGCATGCCTTCTTTGTTGTCGGCAAATAGAACGCGCTTGTCTAAAGCTGTCAACGTGGTAATTCGATCGACTGCGCGCAGGTTTGACCCGGCGTGAAAAACAAACCTCGTGGTCTCGCGCAAGACCGGCTGGCCGTCTGGCATGATCCATTCCATCTCGACTTCCAATTCGCCACGTTCTTTACCATTCGTCGCGCGGATAATCCGCCGATGGGCGATGCTGCCCATCCTGGCCTGCTGTTCAGGTGGCAAGGCGCTGGAGCTGTTCCAGAAATCAACGCCGTTCACATTTCCGTAATTCAGCCAGTATCCGACGTGATGCGGGTGATCGACGCGCTCGCCCGGGCGCGCCTCGAGCGGAAAGCCCCGGGTGACGGCGGTGCCATGAACCGTGCGCAGGGGATAAAGCGTGGGGGTCTTGAGGCTCTTGAGCCAGATGTATGAAGTGAACGGCTTACCGTCCACCAAAACATCGACGCGCTGCTCCGACTCATTCTTAACGATTTGCACGCCGCGTGTTTGCGCGAGGGCGGTCGCGGTCGTAAAGCCTAAGACCACAAAGAGCATTGCTGCCACTAACCTCGTGCGTTCCAGATAAGTAAACAGCCTCGCTTGAGTGTTCATGGTTAGCTGATTACCACCTCCTGCTTTGTGTCATCGAAAGTCACGCGCCGGCCCGTGTGCAATGCGGCCACGGTCATAGAAATCGCGGTCGAATGGTTATACCCGGCGTGAATGTCCGCGTTTGGTGTCTTGCGGCTGCGGACGCACTCCATCCAATTCCGCATGTGCGCTGACGTCAAATTATCAGCTCCCGTGTTTGCGCTGGTCGCCGCCGGTACTTGCGCGGTCGCCTCCGACAACGACATTTCCGATAAGAGGTTTGGCTGCATTTGCATCTCGGCTGCTTCCCTTGCTCGCAGTCCACCTTCGGGAGTGATCTTATTGGTGTCGAGATTGAGCATTCCGGAGTTCGAGTAATACAGCTCTTTTACTCCTCCAGCTGAGTTGCTGAAGCGCGATGAGTAGACAACCTGAAAACCCTTAGACATATCGTTAAGCGGACCGTAGTCAAAAACTGCGGTCATGGTATCGAAGTTCTGGCGCCCATCGTGCCATTGGTAAATACCTCCGTTGGCAACCACGCTGCGCGGTCGTGGCAATCCTGAGAACCAATGAACGGTATCAATCTGGTGGGACATCCATTGACAGGGTATTCCTGACGAGTACGGCCAGAAGAGGCGAAACTCAAGATACTTGCGCGGGTCCCATTCCGCCTTCTTGCCGTTTTCGCGGCGATTGAGCAGAAAGCGATTCCAATCGGTGTCTTCCTTGCGAATTTCTTTAACCAACTGCGGACGCCGCCAACGCCCCGGCTGGTTTACGTTCCAGGTCATATCAACCATCACGATATCGCCGAACTTTCCTGACTTAACGAATTCGTTGGCCTGAATATAGTTGGTGCCACTGCGGCGCTGACTGCCGATTTGCACAACCTTCTTCGTTTCCTCGACGGCCTTCAGAATGGCGCGCGCGTCTTCCATAGTGTTGGCCAGGGGCTTTTCTACGTACGCGTCGCGGCCGGCACGAACGGCCTCGACTCCGTGCAGCGCATGTTGAAAATCGGCCGTCGCCACGATCACCGCATCAACATCCTTGCGTTCGTAAAGCTCTTCATTGTTGCGCGCCCTGGCGATCTCGTGTCCCACGAGCTTGCTGATAGAGTCGGCGCCTTCTTCGCGACGCCGGGTCCAAATATCTGAGACCGCCACGAAATCAAAATTCAGTTCCTTCGCGTGAATCAGGAGTGCGGGAACCAAGGATTGCCGGCAACGATCCGAATAGCCGACGATTCCGACTCGCACACGATCGTTTGCCCCGAGGATCTTCGCGTAGCTCGCCGCGCTCGACCCGACGATTATCCCGGCGGCACCGAGAGTTGCGGTTTTCATGAAAGTTCTGCGTGAGTTGTTGTTATCCGACATGTTCTTCTCCTCTGTCTCGTCATGTTGAAACTTAATGATCCTCTGGTTTGTAGAAGCCCAACCGAGTGTCATGAAGTCAGTACCGTAACGCGGTAGCGTCGGGTCAACGGTTCCGATCACAAATCTACGGGTCAATGAGTTTCCACCGTTGTTGACTTCTAAGCACTGGATTCGAGTTGCGATGGCCGGACCCGACGCTACCGCGCTACGGTACTGACTTCATGACACTCGGTTGCGTTTTTACACTTATGACGGTAATCGCCGGCCAATCGTCCGTGCGAAATGGAACCGCCGGTAGCCCAGCGCCATTATAGAGAGTTGCCAGTGGAAAAGACTGCCAGGCATAGCGGGCCGCTACGGGCGCAGGTACCTGTGTCGAGGAAACAATGATCGCGTCGCCCTCGATCCTGGCATCAGCCCAATACCATTTGCGATCGCTTCCGGCTACGGAGAATTCGCCGAGTTTGTCACCCTTCACTACCAACCCACCATCGATGTTGGTGAAATGAAGCTTCAACGCGCTGCCGACACGTTCGAAGGATTTGAAGGTCGGGCCCTGATAAGGAATCCTTTTCCCGTAATGCTGCGCCAGAGCATTAAGCGCGAGACGTTCGCCGACCACCTTCTTGTCCGGTGGATGGATGTTATCGGGATCGCCGGTATCGATGGTTACGGCGAGTCCCGAATTCCGCACGCTACGGGCCGTCAAAGCCTGGGCTTCACGCATCTCGGCCCAGGCCGCTTCAACAGGTTTGTCTTGATGATGCATGAACGCCGGCAGACTGACTATATAAAAGGGGAAATCGCCCTGACCAAATAACTTCCGCCAATCCCCGATCATTGCCGGTAACAGTTTTCGATACTGATAAGCCCGCTCGCTGTTTGCTTCTCCCTGGTACCAGACTGCTCCGGTGAGCGCGAGTGGAGCGATCGGCTCAATCATCCCTTTGTAAAGAACGGACGGCATGCTGGGCCAATTCTCAAAGCTCACAGGCAGCGGGTGTGGAGGTCGGGCATCCACGCTAAGCGCTCCCTTCCATTCACCCGCGAGCGCGATCTCTTTCGCGTCGCCCAGGACTAAGCGAAGCCCATCGGGTTTTGTCATGAAGCCGCCTTGCGGTTTCGTTTTGAATACTCGAACCGTGACGGTATTTTTACCCGGCCTCAAGATGCCGTCTCTCAGGAAATAGACTCGGGGGTTTTCCACCCAGGCGCTCGCCCCAACCCAGGTGCCGTTTACATAGGTCGTATCCATCCGCTCAATCACGCCGAGATAGATCCTGGCCCGACCAGCCGGGAGCGGATCTGGAAGCGTGATCTCTTTGCGAAACCAGCAGACACTCGGCGTATCGCTCACGCCCAACTCGTCGAAGCCTCCTGACAGTTGCACAGTCTTCCAGGTCGAAACATCCAGGTCGTCGGCCGCCCAGCTTTTATTCTTTAGACCGATATCGTAGTCGTCGTACCAATGCATGATGTAATTTCCGTACTCAGGTCCGCCTTTGACCTTAAGGCGATCAAGCTCAGCCAATTGCGTGTCAAACTCTTTCAATTGGCGAAGCGTCTCGGGACTGGTCCAGGTCTCTGCCGGCGTGCCTCCGATGCAATCCTGAATCAATCCGATTGGGACGTGTACGTCTTCCTGCAACCGCAGAGCAAAGTAATATGCGACCGCCGATAAGCCACCAACCTCGCCAAGGGTTTGCGGCGAAGTGATCTTCCACGAGCCTTCGGGAACCGCAGTGGTGGAGTAAGAGGCGTGTTGAGCGACTACGAAGAATCTAATCTCGGGATGGTTTGCGGCCTTTATCTCCGCGGCGCCGTTGCGCGCAGCTCCCAGACCAACCTGCATGTTGGACTGGCCACCGCACAGCCAGACATCACCGACCAGGACTTCGCGGAGCACTACAGTTTGCGGTCCAGTGATTTTGATCGAATACGGTCCACCCGGCGCGGGCGGCACAATCTGTGCTTGCCAACGACCGCTTGCTGCCGTCACTGCCGTCGCACTGCGCCCGGCAATTTCCACCTGGACCACCTGCCCGGGTGTGGACCAGCCCCAGATAGTGTTTGGCTTACCCCGTTGCAGGACCATGTTGTCGCCGAAGATCGGACTGACAAATGGGAGTTGCGGACTAGCCGCGACTGCCTTGCCCAGGGACAGAAGCAAAAGAGCGACGAAGAAAACTGATCTGGTCCGCATGACGGCGGATTATGAAAGATCGGTTGAGGTTCCGCAATGATTCTCGCTTTTACCACATTCCCCAGCTGCACAGGTCATCTTGGACAATGCCTCCGGAGAGACAGTTAAATCACGTTCCCAGTGGCGGACTTATTCATTTGTGGAGGAAGCCGCTGCATGAATGTTTACAGGCACAATGGCAGTGACGTACTATGGTTTCCGGGTACGGCTATTGGTTGGGTTACTTCTTGTCTTTCAAAACAACAACCACTTGACCAGGTTTCCGTCCCCTCTAGATCGAGGCGGCTATTGACTGGGTTACTTCTGGAGCGCGAAAGCGCTTTGTCAAACCCACTCAGTCAGGTTCCCGCCTCCTTTCTTTTTTAGGTGACTCGGATGAAGAACGAATCCTTAAACGTGGTGGCATTCCGACGCGGCTATTTTGTTGAGCCACGGATGGGCGCCAGTGACCTCGGCAACGAATTGATCGTCGCCTCGCTGCAGGCCGAACTGATGAAGCTTGGCTTCATGTTGGACGCTGATCTTTACTCGCATCTAAAACACTCGGCGCCAGTTCACGTGTCCAGGTATTACTCTGAAATTCTTCCGATCGCGAGGGAGATGGTTGGCGCCAAGCGTGATTATCGCCCGTTCTACGTAAATTTCCCGCAGCAAGTAATGGACATGTCGATGTTTGGGTTGTTCGTGAACGCAATGACGCACTACTGGTCGAACGGTACGTGGGAGCCACCGCAGGATCTTGCGGAGCGTGGGATCTCGTTCGAGAACACTGAATTCCGGCTAATCAAGCTCACTACTGAAGAGGAGTTTAAGAAGGTGTTCACAAAACTAGTGAGCGTGAACACAGCCCTGACGCCAGCGGATCGTGAATTGGTCGAGTGGTTCGTTAAGAAGTACGAAGACCTGCCGATGCCGGCCGCTGTGCCGTTCAAGGAAACGTTGTGCTTGCTGGCCAGCTTTGGCGTTGATGTTCCGGTAAGGACAACGACCGATGTGCTACGGATCGCGACGTTTGTAAGCGGAGGGGATATCAGCTTGCCCGGGGTGCCGAAGATCCCGCAAGTCAAGGCGGCACAGGCAATGGTCAAAGTGCGCACTGGTCCAGAGGAAGAAGGTTGGGGCTGGGCGTATCGTAATCGCCATGAAGCCGCGGTGAAGGCACGGGACAAGTTCAAGTTTGCGCATTTGCGACGAAGCAGCCGCAGGTATCTGTTAGGCTTATTAGAGAAGACGAATCTGGATACCTCAGAAATGCAGACCCGTCTCGAGCGATGGTTGAGACTTGGCGAAGTTCTGCATCCCGGTGAATACCGCAAACAGTTTCCGAAGACTTTCGCTGCGTTTCAGGCGCTGAGAAATCAGCCTCCGCGCATTCGCAGCTACAACTCGCGGGTCAACTCGGCGTTTGCTAACAATGATGTGAATGGGGCCCTGGCTCTACTGGCGCAGAAGCCCGGTGAGTTAGCTCGGCGCATGGATTGGCTGATGCGCAGATATGAATTGTCGGAAGATATCGATCAGGTGTTTGAGACTTTTGAGATGGTGGCGCCAAAGATTAGTTCGAAGGTGAAGTTCGAGCTTTATGACCATTTGCAGCGACGCCTGAAATCGTCCTCACGATCGGTGAGCCTGAAGAAAGGATCGAAGGTCCGTGTGTTGAAGGAGCTGCCACCGCTGAAAGAGGAGCTGGTAATTCGCGCTCAGCTGACGATTCAAGACGGATTGCGCGCGTCGATGAGGCAGCTGCCCCCCTTGGGTACGGTTTGGATCGACGAACGGCTGAAAGGCGTTGCACTGCCGGTAGGCATGCGCAATATAAACACAGCGGTTAAGACGTACGTCCGAGGCACGCGCATCCCGTTTCGAGCGGAAGCGACCACAATTCGGCCGTTCATCCACTGGCACGATGCGCACGGTCGCGAGGATCTGGATTTGAGCGCGGGGTTCCATTCGGAGGATTGGTGTTCGATAGAGCATATCAGCTACACGAATCTGAAGAGCGAGCGACTAAACGCCTGCCATTCAGGAGATGTGCGGCATCGTCGAGGCTCGTGCGCGGAATACGTCGACGTAGATATCGAACGAGCCCGGGACCATGGGATCCGGTATGTAACAGTGCAGGTGTTTAATTTCAATGCCCGACCGATGCACTCCGTCGCGGAATGTTGGTTTGGGTTGATGGAGCGCGAGTCCCCGCAATCGAACGAAATCTTCGATCCAAAAACGATATCGAACACAGCGGCTCTGGCCAACGAAAGCACGTCCGTACTGATCTGCGCAATAGATTTGGACGAGAGGTGTTACATCTGGTTAGACGCTGAAATGAACAGAGCGGAGGCATTTTACGAAAACACTCAAAGCCAGGTGCTCACGATCTTGAAAGCGGTAGTTGATAGCGGCCGTCTCAATGTATATGACCTTTTAGCAATGCACGCCGAAGCTCGAGGGGTACTCGTCGACGACGTAAACGCTGAAACAATATTTCGCTGGGAAGATTTCGTTACCGATTACGCGAAGGTCGCGAGTCTGATGACTTTCTAGCGTGTCGCTTCAGGGAGTGAATTCGCTTCGATCGTGGCGCCTAAAACATCGCATGGGAGAAGAGGCGCGAAAACAATCCGTGGAGGGCAAGTAGTTTGACTAGACCAAAAAGCAGTACTTTTACTACGGCGTGGTGCCTAACTGCACTTGTCGCTCTCGGCTGGCACAGCGCCGTTGGCACAGCCTCTGCTTCGGGTCAACTTGCACAGACGTCCATCATAAGGCCGGGTCGTAAGCCGCCGGCAACGACCGTGCACTCCCGTGTCAGGGTCGAGGAGTTTTCATTTCTAATTAAGGACTTCAAGATCGAGCATCAAGGCCAGACTAACAATCTAAATATCACTATTCAGTATCGGTATCGAGCTAACATCTCTGATTCTGAGTACCCGGATTTTCGGGCAGTGGCAAAAGATATCGAGATCTTCCTTAGTAACTATCCGAACGAGAATGACTACTGGGAAATTCTCAATAAGAGAATTACCTTGTTAGTACTGGACAAATATCCACCAATTACAAAGGTCACCTGCCAGGTGCAGGTCTCTCCGTCGGCTCTTGTTCCTTATTTGCGTTCCAGTATTGTAACGCGGGAGCGAACCTCCATTAGAGGCCATTCGGCAACTACCGCTCGCGTCAAATAGTTGAGAATCTGCAATAAAACGAAAGAAGAAATACAGATATGATTCATCACGCGGTGTCACTCGTGGGCTTCATGACCTTCGCGGGCATCGCCTGGTTGCTCTCCAGTAATCGACGAAAGATCGCGTGGAGAACGATAGCCTGGGGAGCGGCCCTGCAACTTCTGATTGGTCTGATTATTTTTCGCTTACCTGGTTCGCATCGCGTCTTACTCTGGCTGAACGACGCGGTGCTGGTGTTGCTCAGCGCATCAAAGAGCGGTTCGGTGTTCCTGTTTGGACCACTCGCGGCCAGCCCCGGCGAGTCAGGATCCATTGGTTTCATCCTCGTCTTTCAAGTTCTTCCAGTGGTGATTTTCTTTGCCTCGTTTACCGCGATGCTCTATCACCTCCGAGTGCTGCAGATATTTGTGCGACTCTTCGCCAGGCTCTTCCACCGCACAATGAAAATCAGCGGCGCCGAGTCACTCTCCAGCGCGGCAAACATCTTTGTGGGAATTGAATCGGCACTCGTGGTCCGACCGTATCTGGAAAGAATGACCCGCTCGGAGTTATTTCTTGTGTTGACTACCGGCATGGCGACGGTGGCATCAAGCACTCTCGGAGTCTATGTCGCCTTTCTTACCGGAGTATTTCCACAGATAGCAGGACACCTGATCTCTGCTTCAGTTCTGGCAATTCCTGCTTGCGTGGTCGTAGCTAAGCTGCTCATTCCTGAAACCGAAACACCTGAAACGCTCGCGGCCGTTCCCCCGGAAGACGAGTCGACCCGTTCAAAAAATCTGATCAGCGCAATCATCGAAGGAGCTATGGAAGGGCTGAAGCTGGCAGCAGGAGTCTCGGCACTACTCATCGCAATTCTGGGAATCGTAGCTCTGGTCGACAAAGTACTCGGCGCCGGCAGTTCGTGGTTGGGAATGAGCGAACCTCTTTCGATCGTGAGAATCTTGACTTGGGTTTTCTATCCCTTCGCCTATTTGCTGGGGCTGCAATCGAGCGATGTGCCAATAGCGGCCCGCTTGTTGGGTGAGCGAGTCATCCTGACTGAGGTTTTCTCCTACAACCATCTCGCACAGTTAATCTCCAGCGGACAGATAACCGATCCTCGGACAGTGGTGATCCTGAGTTACGCGCTTTGCGGATTCGCACACGTGGCGGCGGTGGCAATCTTTGTGGGCGGCACTGCCGCACTTGCTCCCTCGCGTCGCGACGATCTCGCCAGCCTTGGGCTGCGAGCCTTGGTGGCGGCTACGTTGGCGACGCTGATGACCGGGTGTGTGGCGGGCATATTCAGCAGCGGCGACGGAGTCTCGATCTTGAGAACAGGCTAAGAATGTCCGAGCAGTGGTGTTAGTCAATCTGAGTCGCATGAGTTGGCCGTTCGACCTGTCGACGACAACCGACCGCAGAGCCCTCAAATAGATCCCATTACCTCGAAACTTCCGAATATGACTCCGTGAAGGAACAATCTGCTCGCGGCGAAAGTATAGTGTTCCATGAATATCTCTCAGACCGGGGAACCAATTCCCCACACAAACTTGAGGCTGTGGCCTGGCATTGTCGCCGTCGCCCTGCAATGGCTGTCACGATTCGGCGTGAAAGCGGCAGTTCCTGGAATAAAAGGCTTCGGGTGGGCCGTCATGGGCTCACTCTTTTTTACGTTGGTAATAATCGTCTGGTGGGCGTTCTTCAGTCGCGCACGTCGCTCCGAGCGCTGGGGCGGCCTCGGCTTGATAGGTTTGGCGATCGGTGGCACCTGGCTACTGAAACATGATTCGATGTGGTTTCCTTGGCTATTCGCCTACGCCATCCCGGTGCTCAGTTTGGCGTTCGTCGCATGGGCGGTGTTTATTAGTCGTCGCCTCCCCAATCGAGTGCGGTGGGCAACCATGGTCGCGACGCTCCTGCTCGCTTGTGGAGGGTGGCTGCTCGTCCGTCAGGATGGGATAAACGGCGATCATAATGCGAAGTTTGGTTGGCGGTGGGCACCGAGCCCCGAAGAACGACTGCTGGCGCAAGCCGTTAATGAACCAGCGACCGAGGCCACCCCTGCAGCAACAACAGTCACTTCAACTGTGGGCGCACCAGCTGCATCTCCATCAGCTTCTGCATCGCCAGAAGTTCCAAAGAATTCATTGCCACCAGCGGCTCCTCCGGCGCCCACCAGGGAAGCTGAATGGCCCGGCTTCCGCGGGTCAAAGCGCGACGGCATCGTGCGCGGTGTGCGGATCAAGACTGACTGGTCCGGATCACCGCCAGTACAAATGTGGCGCCGGCCGATCGGACCAGGCTGGTCGTCGTTTGCGGTTAGCGGCGATCTTTTCTATACCCAGGAGCAGCGTGGAGACAACGAAGTAGTCGTCTGCTACAAGGCGAGCACGGGACAGCAGGTCTGGGCCCACCAGGATTCGACGCGCTTCTATGAGTCGAACGCTGGTGCAGGTCCGCGCGCAACACCGACCCTCAGCAGCGGCCGCGTCTATTCATTCGGCGGTACCGGAATTCTAAACGCGCTGGACGCCAGTAAAGGCGCCCGCGTCTGGTCGCGCAACGTGGCAAACGACACCGGTACGAAGATTCCGTTTTGGGGCTTCGCGAGTTCACCTCTAGTTATCGGTGATGTCGTGGTCGTTGCCGCAGCAGGTCAGCTCGTCGGCTACGACCTGGCTACAGGTAATCGGCGCTGGCTTGGTCCGAATGGGGGTGGGAGTTATAGCTCGCCACAGCTGGTGACGCTAGATGGAGTACAGCAGATCCTGCTCATGAGCGGCGCCGGCGTGACCAGCGTATCACCAACCGACGGCAAGCAGTTGTGGCAACACGCTTGGTCAGGCAACAGCATCGTGCAGCCGGCGCTAACTTCGGATGGCGATATCCTGATCACGAGTCAGGACACCGGGGCGCGTCGTCTGGCGATCGCGCACGCAGCCAACGGGTGGACCGCTGCAGAACGCTGGACTTCAAACGCGTTGAAGCCATACTTCAACGACTTCGTCATTCACAAAGGGCACGCTTATGGATTCGACGGCCGCATCCTCTCTTGCGTCGACCTCCGGGACGGCCAGCGCAAATGGAAAGGCGGACGCTACGGCAATGGTCAATTGGTGCTCCTGCCCGATCAGGATTTGCTTTTGGTGTTGTCCGAAGAAGGTGAACTGGCGCTGGTAGCAGCGACACCGCAACAGTTCACTGAGGTGGCGAAGATTGCAGCCATCGAAGGAAAGACCTGGAACCATCCCGTGCTGGTCGGCGATGTTCTCCTGGTACGCAACAGCGAGCAGATGGCCGCGTTCCGCTTGGGACTCGAGGGTCGCTGACTTTCAATGTGAGTAGTCGTTCCTGCCGTCTGCGTGGATCTTACGAATGATCCAATCTCGCGAGAATTACTCGCGTTGTCTATAAGCGACAAAGATCTGTCACATTTCCCGCGTTCGCGGTGTTACCCCATCGAATCGTAATTTCCCGCTAACAGTAGTTCATAGCCGGCCATATTTCCGCGCGAAGGGTCAAGAAACCGGATCCATCGATAGGCTACTAATGAACGGAGGGATTCGAAAATGACAAGCCTCATCCAGGATGTACGCTACGGCGTTCGAATGCTGCTCAAGCACAAAGGTTTTACTGCGGTGGCCGCGCTGACCTTAGCGCTGGGAATTGGCGCAAACACCGCGATGTTTAGCGTCCTGAATACTTTCCTCTTTAGCTCGCTCCCCTATCCGCAGCCATCGCAGTTGGTGCGCGTGTTTCGTACTTCGCCGCATTCGCAGAGTTGGCCCCATTCAAACGCCAACTTCTTCGACCAGCGCGAAAAGAACACCGTCTTTGAAAAGATGGCCGCCTACAACTTTGTCAGCCGCAACCTGGTTGAGCAAGGACAGATGGCTGAACGACTGCTTGGTCTTGCAGGATCCGCTGACTTCTTTCCCTTGCTTGGCGTTGCGCCTGCTCGAGGTCGTGTCTTCAACCCGGAAGAATTCGAGCCCGGTGCCGACAACGTCATAGTGCTCAGCGACCGGTTTTGGACGCGACGCTTTGGCGGTGATCCAAACATTTTGGGACGCACTGTGCAGCTGGACGGAAAGACGGTGGTGATCATCGGCGTCATGCCGCCCGGCTTCGATCACCCCATCCTTTGGGGAACGGTTGATATCTGGCAGCCGCTCGCGTTCAACGCGGAGCAAAAGACAAACCGAGGCACCAATTATCTGTCATCTTTCGGCCGCCTCAAGCCCGGAGTATCCATCGAGCAGGCCGAGCAGAGTATGGTTGCCCTGGCGGCCAACATCGGAACAGAAAACTCATCGAATATCGGCGAGAGTCTTCGTCTTGAGCCTCTCCAGCGCTCGATGTCTGATGACATCGGCAGAAGGGTGATGTGGTTCACCTTTGGATTAGCTGGTTTTGTTTTGCTGATTGCCTGCGCCAACTTAGCAAACCTCCAGCTGGTTCGAACTGCTTCGCGCTCGCGAGAACTTGCGGTCCGCGCCGCGTTGGGCGCCGGGCGGTTGCGGTTGCTGCGTCAGTCATTGACGGAAAGCATCGTAGTGGCCCTTATCGGTGGGACGCTCAGTCTCGTTTTGGCGCTGTGGGGCGTGAAGTTCATCAGCAATTATCTCTTCACCAATTTGCCGGGCGCCAACGTATCACTTGATCTCAAGGTCTTTGCCTTTGCTTTTCTTTGCTCTCTACTGACTGGGGTGCTGTTCGGCACGATGCCTGCGTGGCTGGCATCGCGCGCCGACGTCAACCAGGCGCTGCGCGAAAACTCGCGCGGCTCGACGGCGGGTCGCTCACAACACCGCTTGCGGCATACGCTAATAGTTGGCGAAGTCGCATTCGCAATGGTGTTGCTGGCGGCGGCCGGTCTGTTCCTCCGCGGCCTGCAGAGGTTCATCAAATCCGATCCCGGCTGGCGCGTGGACGGACTGGTAACAGCGCAGATGAGTTTGCGTGGAGAGAAGTACGACAAGGATCCCCAACGGGTAGCCTTCCTGTCCGAGTTGGAAAATCGTCTTCAGACGATACCTGGCGTGCAGCAGGCCGCGATCGGTAGTTCTCAAGCAGTCTTTGGTTTTAACAGTAGTAGTTCGTTCCTGGTTGAGGGTCAGCCGGAACCGCAACCTGACCAGTACCCCGAAATGTTTTTCGAGCCCGTGAGCGATCGCTATTTCGATACGCTTGGCGTTCGTCTGCTGCAAGGACGCACTTTCAACAGTGCGGATCTGGTTGATCGACCAAAAGTACTGATCATTAACAACTCGACGGCTCGACATTTTTGGCCGAACGAAAGTCCTATCGGCAAGCGCATCAGGAATCCGGATCCGAAGA
>JAMQPI010000153.1 GCA_023717565.1 Pyrinomonadaceae bacterium
GTTTATAAGCGCGCGATGGACGACGAGAATTTGGCAGACCGCGGAATCGGCCTGCTGTCCGCCTGTGCCATAGCCGCTTCTGAGGAAAACGCTCGCGGCCATTTGGTAATAACCGCTCCGACGGGCGGCTCTGCCGGAGTCATGCCGTCCCTTGTCTACGGTCTGATGGAGGGACGCAAGATCTCGCGTGAAAAGATGCGTGAAGGCATGCTCGCCGCCCTCGCGATAGGTTATCTCTGCAAGCATCATGCGACGCTGGCTGCTGCTGAGGGTGGCTGCCAGGCCGAGATCGGTGTGGCTTCTGCCATGGCTGCGGCATTGGTCGCCACGGTTCGCGGGGCAGAGTCGCGGGTAGTCGAGAACGCCGCAGAATCGGCCCTCGAGCATCACTTGGGCATGACATGCGACCCGGTCGCCGGGTACGTGCAGGTCCCGTGCATTGAGCGCTGCGCATTCGGTGCGGTAAAGGCCTGGACGGCCTACGCGATCGCCAGCAACGAGATCGCGTCCAGACACCGAGTCGATTTCGACGCGACCGTGCAGGCCCTGGCACAGACCGCCAAGGACATGAACAGTAAGTACAAGGAAACAAGCGAGGCCGGTCTGGCTCTCTCTGTGGTCCTCTGTTGATCGAACGGAGAACCGATGGAACTCGAAGTTCCATCGGTTCTCTCCAATCTCATTGTCTGGTTTCGGGTGTCCGACGCCCGACGCCATGAAGCGGACTTGAGTAGAGGGAGGCTTTTCATGTTAAGTCGGCGCGCTTACGTCAGACTCTCAATCGCATTGGCGTACACGTCAGTCATGTTGTTCACGACTTCTGCCTATGGACAGTCTCCCGCCCAGCCAGCCAGCCCGAATAACGACATCGCTGCGACTCAGGGACCCAGGTTAAGCAATCCGGAGAAAAAAGATGTTGCTGAGGGACGCCCACCGGACGACCTGGAGAACGAAGTAGCGGCCATGAAGGCCGAGAACGCCGCCGTTCGAGAACAGCTTCGCAAGATGGAGGAGCAGCAGAAGCTACTGCTGGAACTGGTCGACCGTTTGGAGCGACGGTTTAATGGTCTTGCGACCGCGGATGTGTCGGGCACTGCGCAGCCACCCGGACCTGCGCAAGGAGCGGGAGCTTCAGCGCCATTGACGGCGACAGCGGAGGTTTCAGCGCCTTCGCCGTCCGTCTCCCCGGCTCAAGCAAACTCAACCGACGACGATCACTACCAGGATGGAATTGTCATCTGGAAAAATCCCGACGACGCTAACGTGCCTTTCCTGCTGAAGTTCAACGTCAATACCCAGCTTCGATACCTCAATACGCAAAACAGCGACGAAACCTTCACCGACCATCTGGGCGTTGTCCGCGAGGTGCATTCACGGAACGACATAACCGTGAACCGCACGATGTTCATCCTGGCCGGCTACATGTTTTCCAAGAAGCTGCAATACAGCATGACCGTCTGGACTTCCGCCGGGGCCGCATCGATCGTGGTAGCCGGGAACATTGGCTGGCGATTCAATAAGGCCCTCACGATTACCGGAGGTTACACGGGCGTTCCCGGCAGCCGATCACTTGTGGGCACGTTCCCATTTTTTCAAACAATTGACAGGAGCATGGCGGACAACTTCTTTCGCCCCGGCTTTACCCAGGGCGTCTGGGCCAGCGGAGAACCGGCCAAGGGCTTGAACTATTTGGTGTTCGTCGGCAACGGTCTCAATACTTTGAATATTACGGCAAACAAGATCGATACAAGTTTGCTGTTCTCCGGCAGTGTCTGGTGGGAACCGCTGGGGCCCTACTCGGAGCCCGGCAAATCGCGTCAGATGTACGACGATTATTTCGCCCATAAAAACACTCGCATTCGGATCGGAACCAGTTTTACCAGGTCACGCGAAGACCGTTTTTCAGATACCGACCAGTCAAGTCCCGACAACACTTCAATTTACAATTCCGATGGCGTGCTTGCCTTCTCGACCGGGGCGTTTGCTCCCGGTGTGACCGTCCAGAAAGCCACTTACAGAATGTGGGCGATCGACGGCGGCCTCAAGAAGAGTGGTTTCTCGGTCAACGGGCAATACTTCATGCGTTGGCTAAACGACTTCGAAGCCGACGGACCACTTCCCCTCGCATCCACATTCGACCACGGCTTTGAGTTGTCGACAGGAAAATTTGTCGTCCCCAAAAAACTTCTGCTGTATGTCCGCGGCTCAAAGGTATTCGGACAATTTGCCAATCCTTATGAGTATGGCGGTGGTTTCAAGTGGTATTTCCTGCCGACCGAGCGGTTGTGGATGACCGGCGAGGTGATGCGGGTTAACAAGTCTCCTTATGGCGGAGCCTTTACTCCATACACCGCGGGATTGGCCGGCTGGATGCCGATGCTTCAGACAGTCCTCGCTTTTTGAGCAGACAATCGTCAGTTTCTGACAGTGATGGTCGCATCCGGAACATTTGGGCCGGGCCTGATTTCCAGGATGAAACAACAATGGCACAAGCCACCATACCTTCAATAACTAAGGTCGACAGGACTACACGCCTCAGAGTGGCCACTGTTGCCTGGTTGCTGACGGCGGTCTTCTACTTTTACCAATACGCAATGCGCTCAGCGCCGGCGGTGATGATGCCGCAGTTGTCAGATGCATTCGGCCTCACCGCGCTGGGCGTAGCATCGATCGTTGGTCTCTTCTACTACGGATATTCTCCTTTCAGTCTGGTTGCCGGCGCGGCCATGGACCGTCTGGGCCCGCGCCGCCTGTTGCCCTTCGCGGCGATAACCGTCGGGATCGGGGCGCTATTGTTCGCCACGGGCAATACCCAGGCAGCGAGCATCGGCCGGTTCGTGCAAGGCGCCGGTGGGGTTTTTGCTCTGGTCGGTGCAATCTATATCGCCACCAAAAACTTCCCTGCTTCACAAGCCGCGACCCTGATCGGGGCAACGCAAATGTTTGGTATGGCGGGCGGTTCAGCCGGGCAGTTTGTCGTCGGCCCGCTCATCGGTCGCGGCGTTGCCTGGAACCACTTTTGGATCGGAATGGGTATCGCCGGTCTGCTGATCGGCGTGGTCCTCTTTTTTCTGATACCGAAGGAAGAAGCAACCGAACAACCTGCCGGTTGGTTGAAGACCAGCGCGAAAGCCTTCGGCGTAGTCTTCAGGAATCCGCAATCGATCTTGTGCGGTTTGATCTGCGGCCTGCTATTCATCCCGACCACCATCTTCGACATGATTTGGGGCGTGCGTTACCTCCAGGAAGCGCACGGCTTAGATTATGGATCAGCAGTGATGCG
>JAMQPI010000155.1 GCA_023717565.1 Pyrinomonadaceae bacterium
CATGATCACCGGAACGGCACCAGTCGCATTTGCGGGAGTGGTCAAGGTCAGCTGAATGTCGACAGTAATCTGTGGATAGGACGAATTATCAACATGGCCCACCAGCTTCTTAGTGATCACCGGAGTGTCGCCATTCTTTTCATTGGTGGCGCTGATAACTTCCCACTTCACGCCTGGCGTGACCTTGGGGACTCGGCCATAGATCTCGCGGTCGAAGTCTTCCACGATTTCCGGGCGTCGCTTGGTCCACCATACTTTTGCTGTAGTGACTCGCTTTCCATTCTTCAAAAGAAGTGGGTCAGGCAGTGTTGGATATGGATTGGCCTTAGCCTCATCGTAGTTCGCCGCATTGGGGGCATTGGGATTTCTACCATCCGCTCCTGGTCGCAGCGAGGTGATTTTTAGCAAATCCATCATTCGCTGATGATCTTGTTTCGTAGCTGCTTGTTGGGCCAATTGTTGCGCAGTAGGTTGCGCGCCGGGCTGCTGGGCAAGAACCGCACAGCTGGCAATCGCGCCGGCAATCACCAGCATCGAGGACATCGTAACTAGCGCCGTAAGCAATCGTGCCACTTGCCGCCTCCTTGGCCTGGATAACTCTAATATTACCTGGAAACCACTTCGAGCTTTGCCGTTTGGTACTTGACTGAACTTGTTCCCACCATGATGTCGAACCAACCGGGCTCGACGATGCGATTCATGTTCACGTCCAAGAATGAAAGTTTGTCCGGAGTGATCACAAACTCGACCGTCTTGCTCTCGCCGGGAGCTAGAGAGATACGCTTGAAGTCTTTCAACTCCATGACCGGCCTGGTTACGGAACTGACCAGATCACGAATGTAGAGTTGCACCACTTCGTCCCCCGCCCGCTTTCCGGTGTTGGTAACTGTGACACTGACCTTCGTCTTGCCACCCAACCCGATTTGCGCGGGGCTCGCACTCAACTTCGAGTACTCGAAAGTCGAATAGCTGAGCCCGAAGCCAAACGGGAAAAGCGGCTCTTTGTTCGCATAGAGGTATCCGCGTTTCGCCGTGGGCTTGCGGTTGTAGTAGATCGGCAACTGGCCCACGGAACGTGGCACGCTGACCGGAAGTTTTCCCGCCGGGTTGTAGTCACCGAAGAGAACGTCAGCGACTCCGACACCGGTTTCCTGGCCCAGGTAAAATCCCTGCAGGATGGCCGGCACTTTCTCAGCAATGTAATTTGCCGAAAGCGGTCCGCCGCTAATGAGCAGGACGATGGTCGGCTTGCCGGTTTCCAACACTGCTCTAACGAGATCGTTCTGCCGTCCAACTAATTCCAGACTATCGCGATCGCCCAGGTGGTTGTCAGCCCAGCCTTCCTTGTTTGTATCTTCGTTACCGCCCAATACCAGAATGGCAACGTCCGACGCTTTGGCTACGTCCACGGCTTGCGCTATCAGCTTGCTGTCTTCCGCTGGATCACTTAGGTGCGAAGTATCGGCCCACCAGTTACCGCCTTCCTTCGTGATCTTGCAGCCCTCGGCGTAAGTGACCTTGGCTTTTCCCGCGACCTTATCTGTGACTCCCTGCAACACGCTGATGCCGCGTCCGGGATTGTCACTGTAACCGCCCAAATGCGCTCGGTCTGCGTTTGGACCAATCACGGCAATGGACTTGAGTCCGCTCCGATCAAGCGGCAACAGGTTGTTTTCGTTCTTCAGGAGAATGATAGAGCGTCGCGCGGCCTCGGCCGCCAGGTCGCGATGGGCTTGCGAGTTGGTTACGTTCACCGTGCGTTCGGGATCAATGTAAGGATTCTCGAAGAGGCCTAACAGGAACTTGAGCCGTAGATTTCTCCCCACGGCTTTGTCGATTGCGGCTTCCGAGACCTTGCCATCGTTTACCAACTGCAGCAGCAATGGGTAGGTGTCAGGATCCGGTAATTCGATATCTACTCCAGCCTCGATTGCCAGTTTAGCCGCCTCCGCTTTGCTGCCGGCCACGTGGTGCAGCTCCATCATTTGGGGAACCGCGTAGTAGTCGGAAACCACCGTCCCTTGAAAACCCCACTCCTGGCGCAGCACTTTTTCGAGCAGCCATTTGCTTGCATGCGAAGGGACACCATCGATCTCGTTGTAGGAGGCCATCACACTCGCGATGCCCGCTTCTTTCACCGCAGCTTCAAAGCTCGGCAGAAAAACCTCACGCAAGATTCTTTCTGAATAGTTGGAGGGAGCGATGTTCGTCCCACCTTCGGGTTGGCCGTGAGCGGCGTAATGTTTGGCAGTGGCGGCGATGTGATCGCCTTCGATCATCAGTCCGGGCCCCTGCAACGCTTTGACTACCGCTACCGCCATGCGGGAGACAAGATAAGGATCTTCGCCATAGGTCTCGTCAGTTCTGCCCCAACGCGGCTCGCGCGCGACATCGAGATTCGGACCAAGCACCTGGTGGCTGCCACGCGCTCGGGTTTCCAGTGCGCCCGCCGTAAAGACCCTGGTGATGAAATCAGGATCCCAACTACTGGCGAGCGCCAGCGGTTGCGGGAAGCTGGTGCTGCCCTGGGCCATGTGACCGTGCAGAATCTCGTCGTGAAGGATCGCCGGAATTCCCAGTCTCGTGTTCTCGATCAGCCACTTCTGCAACGCGTTGGCAAAGACGGCTCCTTCACGCGGACCCAGACGTTCCCGTTGTCTGGCGATTTGGCCAATCCCGTTCTTCATTACTTCGCGAGCCTTCTCCGGAGAGAATTCTCCGCGACTGGTTGAAAAATCCGTCTGCGGTTTTACCTGCGGCCGCCCTTGCCAGAGGCAAACCAGTTGCGCAACCTTCTCTTCCAGAGTCATGCGACTCACCAGATCGTTCACGCGCTGATCAACCGGCAACTTTGGGTTCTTGTAGTCAGGCACTGTTGCCTGTGACCGAGTGTCACGTAATGGCATGATGGCCAACGACATAACAACTGCTGCACAAATCAGTTTGATAAATCGCCGGCGCTTTAGCGAGCGCATTGAAAGAGACGAGAACATAGCAATCAAGGTATCTACCCCCAAAAAGGAATTGTTGTTACAGAGAATCGGCGTTACGGCTTCGCCTGCCGACCTAGAGCAAGTGCTAACGAAGCCGGTCAAAGCTCAGCAATCCCAAAACCTGAAGAGATTGTGTGAAAAATAATTCGAAGATCCGCAGTCTGTACGGATGCCTTCATGCTAGATGGACACGTGTAGAGAACTTCTAGCTTTCACCCAGTATGGGTGAGATGTTTATAGCACTGGACGCCCAACCCCACCCCCGCGGCGTTCGGAGTGGCGGAACTCAAACTGCCAAGTAC